>NZ_LXKR01000043.1:0-30218 GCF_001692375.1 Serratia sp. 14-2641
TCCCACCTGACCCCATGCCGAACTCAGAAGTGAAACGCCGTAGCGCCGATGGTAGTGTGGGGTCTCCCCATGCGAGAGTAGGACACTGCCAGGCATCAATTAAACGTTATCAGTATGACACCTGATAATGCGCGAAATCACAAAGGTGGTTTTGCCAGCATCGAAAGATGCGACGTAAAAGAATCGGTGGAGCGGTAGTTCAGTTGGTTAGAATACCTGCCTGTCACGCAGGGGGTCGCGGGTTCGAGCCCCGTCCGTTCCGCCACTTAATTGATAAGCCCTGAGTCTCTGACTCAGGGCTTTTTCATTTGCTTAAATTAATCTCTTCAACGACTAATTGCTGCCTCAATTAGCGTCAATTTCTGATTATTGTTGCCTGCCAATCAAAAGTCTTATGCACAATAGGGCGTTTTTGATCAACAAAACTGCTGCCATAATCCTCTCAAGCTGTTTTGATAAACAAACCGAGAGAACACAATTATGAGCATCCCTGCATTTGGCTTAGGTACCTTCCGTCTGCAAGATCAAGTGGTGATCGATTCCGTTAGCACAGCTCTGGAACTGGGCTACCGTGCCATCGACACCGCACAAATCTATGAGAACGAAGCGGCCGTCGGCCAAGCTATCGCAGCCAGTGGCGTGAAACGTGAAGAGCTATTTATCACCACCAAAATCTGGATCGCCAACCTGGGCAAAGACCAACTGATCCCTAGCCTGCAAGAAAGCCTGAAAAAGCTGCAAACCTCCTATGTGGATCTGACCTTGATCCACTGGCCGTCACCGAACGATGAAGTCTCGGTTGCCGAGTCTATGGCGGAGTTGGTGAAGGTTAAGGAACTCGGACTGACGCGTCAGATTGGTATTTCCAACTTCACCGTTGAACTGATGCAGCGCGCTATTGATGCGGTGGGGGCTGATGCGATTGCCACCAACCAAATCGAACTCTCACCGTATCTGCAAAACCGTCAGGTGGTTGAATTTGCGCAACAGCATGGCATTGCTATCACTTCCTATATGACGTTGGCTTATGGCAAGGCGTTGCAGGATGAAGTCATCAATAATATCGCCAAGCGCCGTGATGTGACCGCAGCTCAGGTGATCCTGGCTTGGGCTATGCAACTGGGATATGCGGTGATCCCGTCCTCGACCAAGCGTGAAAATCTGGCAAGCAACCTGTTGGCTCAGCAATTGACGCTGTCTGATGATGAAATGGCGGCGATTGCTGCATTGGAATGCAATGGCCGCCTGGTTAGTCCGGAAGGTCTGGCACCAAACTGGGATTGATAGGTTGGCCGTCTGTGGGTTTGAGGCCACAGACGGCTTAGCTGGTTTTAACGAGCGATCTTTTGGTGTAGGGCGATAATCTCACGGCCCATTTCCATCAGCATAATCGCGTTCATCAGATGGTCCTGTGCATGGACCATCACCAGATGAACCGGGATTTTACCGCTGCCTTCGTCCATTTCGATCAGTTTGGTCTGCACGTGATGAGCGCCAGAGAGTGCCTCCTGTGCTTGCTGCATATACTGTTCGGCCTGCACGAAGTCTTCTTCTTCGCGTGCACAGCGCATGGCTTGAAACACCAGACTGCGGGCGTAACCCGCATTGGCAATCAACTCCATCACTTCGTTTTCCAAATCCATATCAGGCTTCCTCAATCAGCGCCAGGGCTTGATCCAATACCTTGTCACCCTTCATGGTGCCGTAGGCCATCATATCGATGCAGGCGACTTTTTTATGGTGCTCGTGGGCAATTTTCTCGCACTCTGCCAGCTTATAGCGGATCTGTGGCCCCAGTAGCGCGACGTCAAATTCGGTTACCGCCGTTTTGTATTCACGGATCGACTTGGCGCAGATCTCGGCGTCAATGCCGCGCGCTTTGGCTGCTTCTTGCATCTTTTTCACCAGCAGACTGGTGGACATACCCAAGTCACACACTAACAGGATCTTTTTCATGTTATTTCTCCAGGCGTTCCAGCAAATGCTGGATTAAAAGTGGGATCGGTCGGCCAGAGGCCACGCTACGGCCATTTTCGCGCCACAACGCAGTGCCGCTGATATCAAGGTGTGCCCAGGGAATATTCGCTGGGCTGAAACGACTCAGGAAGTAGGCGGCGGAGGTACTGATCGCCGCATTGTTGGTCGGCGTGTTACACAGGTCGGCAATATGACTCTCGACCTGTTTGCTGAAGCGATCGTCCAACGGTAATGACCACAGAGGATCGCCACTGCGCAAGCCTGCCTGAGTGAGATCGTGACGCAGGTTTTCATCCTCGGTCATCAGGCCACTAAGATCGTAACCCAAGGCTTTGACCACCGCGCCAGTGAGCGTAGCCAGATCGATCACGTATTCAGGTGGCCGCTGATTATTGGTCAACCTGCTGGCGTAAGCGATGCCATCGGCCAGCACCAGCCGCCCCTCAGCATCGGTGTTGTTAATCTCCACGGTTAAGCCGCTGTAGCTGGTTGCGACATCGCCAGGGCGCATCGCTGCCGGGCCAATCATATTTTCGGCCAGCGCCAGTACGCCAACCAGACTGACCGGCAGCTTGAGTTCTGCCACGGCCAGCATCAGGCCAAAGACGTTAGCTGCGCCACACATGTCATATTTCATGGTGTACATGCCATCGCCGCCCTTTAGCCACAGGCCACCGGTATCGAAGGTGATACCTTTGCCCACGTAGGCGCTGAAGGGGCCAGTGACGCTCCCCTGGTAACGTATCACCACCAGACGCGGAGGATTATCGGCACCTTTACCTACCGCCTGTAGCAAGCCAAGACCCTGTTCAGCGATCTGCTGTTCATCCAACACTTCGCAGCTCAGGCTGGGATAGGGGGCAATCTGGCGGGCGATCTCGCTGGCAAAGAATGCTGGGGTGCAGCGATCGCTTGGCATGTCGGCAATGCGTCGTGCTGCCTTCATCCCTATGGCGGTGGCAGTTGCTTGAGACAGGCGTGGCTCGAGAGTGGCTCGCTGCTCTGGTTGGCAATAGAACACCAACTCCTGGATACGTGGTGTGGGCGACGTTTCTGCCTTTTTCAGCCCGAGATCGCTCAGTTGGTAATCCAGGTTGAACAGGAAATGCAGCAGAGGGGTCAGTGCCGGCAGGCTGCGGTGATCAAACGCCGTGCAGTCGACAATCAACTGCGTACTAGTACCACTGCGTAGTAGAGGACGCAGTGCGGTGACCAGCTTGCTGGTTTGCCCATCGAGCCAGAACGTTTTTGGCAACAGCGTGACGCGGCCTGCCGGAGCACAGCCATAGGCGCAGTCGGCGGTTTGCTGCTGGGCGGTGGTCTGCAGTTCCTGTAACAGGGCAGCATTGCAGGGTAATTGCAATGGGCTGCCGGGGTAGCTAATCACATGGCTGTTAACTTCCCATGTGGGGATTTCACTCAGTAACCGATAATTAATCAAAATGGATCTCCTCAATCGGCGCGCGAATGCGCTCGGCATAGTCGGTTAGCCATTGCTCGCTGGCTGGAGTGTAGTGGGTATGCTCGGCACGGCGTTCTGCCAGGTACACCGTCGGTGGCTGGATGGCGCTGGCGACAACAAACGAGAAGGTTTTGATATTGGTAGAGACGCCGAACTCTCCCTGCCGATTCATGCAGACTACGGAGAGATCGCCCACCCGGCCAAAGCGGGCTATCAACCGGTCTTCCAGCTCGAAGACGACCGAATCGGCCGCCTGTTGTGGCGTCATACCTTGCTGCAT
Organism: Serratia sp. 14-2641; assembly: GCF_001692375.1. NCBI lineage: Bacteria > Pseudomonadati > Pseudomonadota > Gammaproteobacteria > Enterobacterales > Yersiniaceae > Serratia > Serratia sp. 14-2641. The sequence continues at coordinate 3,720 of NZ_LXKR01000043.1, forward strand.
ACGGCGCACGATCTCATAGCTGGTGCAGCCTTTCATCAGGTCTTCACCCACGCCAGTGGCGGTTGCGGCTCCTATCTGGCTGTCACAGTAGAAACCGGAGCCAATCACTGGTGAATCACCCAGGCGGCCACGGCGTTTCATAAACAACCCGCTGGTAGACGTGGCCACGCTCATTGAACCATGCAGATCGAGGCCGATAATGCCGACGGTATCGTGGCCATCGTAGGGGCTAAGGCCCTTATCGATGGTTTCGCGGCAGCGTTTGCGATAGTGCTGGGTTGCACGCTCGGTGAGCATGGTTTTGTCGGCAAAACCTTGGCTAAGGGCCCACTCACGTGCGCCAGCCCCCACCAGGACGCTGTTGAAGCGTTCGCGGCTCAGCGCCTGGGCAACCTTCACCGGGTTGGCGATATCCACCAGGTTACCAACGGCACCAAAGGCCAGCGTATCGCCATCCATAAAGGCCGCATCCAACTCTACCTCACCATTTTCGGTAGGGAGACCACCGTAACCGACGGATTTATAAAATGGAAAGTCTTCTACTTCCGCCACTGCGCTCACTACGCTTTGTGCGGCGTTTGCCCCGGCTTTCAGCGTTTCACTGGCCTGGGTAACGCCTTCCAGTGCCATACGCCAGGTTGCAATCATTCCCCACATATCAAACTCCTGATGTTTCGGCTGCGCGATACTGTTTGTCCAGAATGCGCAGGAAAGGCAGATAAAGCATGGCACCGATCAGCAGGTTAACGATCTGCATCAGGCTGCCACTCAAATGGCCGGTCACGATAAAGCCACTGATCACCGGCGGCAGCGTCCAGGGGATAAATACCCCGGTAGTGACGGCGACGGCCCCCACCTTCATCGCCACGTATTGCACGGTAACCAATACCACCGGCACCAGGTTGAAAGGGATCAGCATGATGGGGTTCATGATCACCGGCAGACCAAACAGGATAGGTTCATTAATATTGAAGATTGAAGCCGCAGCCCCCATGCGACCTACTTCGCGAATACTATTGCTACGGGCAAAGAACAGAATGGCGATCACCAGCGACAGGGTGGCACCAGCACCACCCATCCAGACCATATCGAAGAACTGTTCGGTGACGATGTGCGGTGGCGTGACCCCGGCCTGGATAGCGGCGATGTTGTCGGTCTGGTTTTCCATCCACAGCGGACGGATGATGCCGTTGACCATTGAACCGGAGTTGATCCCCACCGACCATAGGATGGTGATACTCAACACCGTCAGCAGCGCGCCAATATAGGAAGTGCCAAAGTGACGTACCGGTGTGGCGACTACGTTATAAATAAACTGATGAATGGTTTGGTAGCTGGTGTGTTCGAACAGAATACGGATCGCCAGCACCAGGATAATCACGAACAGTGCAGGCAGCAGAGCGGCGAAGGATTCCTGTACCGCAGGTGGCACGCCTTCTGGCATTTTGATGATCAACTTGCGGCGCTTGAGGTAGCAGAACAGTTCGGTCCACAGCAGTGAGCCGATCATCGCCACAAACAGCCCCTTGCTGCCGATCCACTCGGTCGGGATCACATTGATATTGCCCAAGGCTTCTACCTTGATAAACGGCGTAAGGATCAGGAAGCACACCAGTGACAGAATACCGCTGGAGACGCGATCCTCGTCATAATGTTCCGCCAGGCGGTAAGCGGTAAGGAAACTGACAAACAGCGACATGGTAGAGAACACCGCGTTGAACGGGATCTCGATGATATTGCTCCAGCTGGCGCCAAACAGGCCTGCCATAAACTGCTGGTAACCCTGATTGGGGAACGACGAGATCACCAGCAGGATCGAGCCGACGATAATGAACGGCATAAAGGAAACATAGGCACCGCGGATGGCACACAAATGCCGCTGCTGTGCGGCCTTGGCCGCCAGAGGCATCAGCTTGGCTTCAAGAAATCCCAGAACGTTGTTCATGCTAAACCCCGTAGGTATGCTTATTAGAGAAAAACAGGTAAGGGTGGCGACTTATTGGCTGGGATTATCAGTGAATGGATTTTAAAGAAAGGTGAAACAGTTCACAGTGTGAGGTGAATTTATAAAATATCTCACAAGATTAGTTATGATAGGACATCAATTTTAGTGTGGAGTCCACGATGGAAATCAAGCTGCATGCCAATGCGACCACCACCCCACGAGTACGGCGTTATATCCAGCAATCGGATAAAAGCGATCGCGTATTGGCGCAGGAGCTGGGTATCTCCGTGGCGACGGTACGCCGTTGGCGGCAGCGCCAGGATGTCGCCGATCGCCATACGGTGCCCAAGAGCCTGCGCAAGGCACTGACGAACGAGCAGAGTTTGCTTATCAACTGGCTGAGACAAAAATTACAGCTGCCGTTGGATGAGCTGCTGGTGGTGGTGAATCAGGGCATGCAACAGCCGATCTCCCGTGCGGGGTTGGATCGCTATCTACGCGGTGTGGGTCAGCGTGGTGAGGAACAGAGCAGGACGCTACGCGGTAAAAAGGCGGTGAAGGCTGGTGAACGGCCAGGAACTCTCGCTCTTTTTTATCAACGAATTAGCCTATCAGCCGAGGATGGCGGCGAGCAACACCTCTTGTGGGCCGAAGAGAAGGTCAGCGGCTGGCTGAGTGCACGAGCCTTTGCGGGAGCCTCGCCGATGCTGGTGGTCAACTGGCTGAAGGAACTGTTACCGCACTGCCCAGGTGATATACAATCTATTGAGACTGAAAATAAAAAGCTGTTCGGCAATAGCGAGTCTCAGACCCATCCCTTACAGCTATGGTGTCGGGAGCAGGGGATAAAGTTGCAACAACCCGCGTTATTGCAAATGGAGGTTGTGCTGCGGCTAGAAAGCCAACTGGCGCAGTTGCTACCGGCGGCGGAGAACTTATCGCTGGATAACGTGTTGCAGGCGCTCTGTGCCAGCTATAACCAACACTGGCCGCAGAAGAAGCTGGGTGGCCTGACTCCCACCGCTTTCTGGTTACAACATCGGACTGGTTAGCGAGGTGTGAGGCTTTCACTAAGAAAGTCGATAAAGCTGCGCAGGCGGTTGCTTACGGCGCTGTCGCTGTAATAAACCGCATTGACCGGTATGGCAACCGGCAGCGTCTCCTTGATCAGGAGCTGCACCAAATCCCCACGCTGGATATCCTCATCGATCATAAAGTTCGACAGACAGGCGATGCCGTTGCCATGCAGGCAAAGGTGGCGTTGTGTTTCTCCGCTGTTGGTAGTCAGCCCCGGTACGATCTCCAACTGCCGGCCATCGGCGCAGGCTAATGGCCAACGGTTCAGATTGGGCAGATCGTTGAAGCCGATGCAGCAGTGTTGGGCCAGATCCTCCACGCTTTGCGGGGTACCGAACTGTTTCAGATAGGCGGGTGACGTCACAATTTTTCGATAGCTGGTCATCAGTTTGCGCGCCTTCAAACTTGAGTCTGTCAGTTCCCCTACGCGGATGGCAATGTCGACCTTGCGCTCAATCAGGTTGATAAAGGTTTCTGAAGAGACCAGCGAGAGCGACATTTCCGGGTAGCGGGCACGAAACTCGCCAACCAATGGGGTCAGTACGTGCAACACGACCGGCGTTGCGGCATCCACGCGCAACAGGCCCTGAGGCCGCTGGCGGCTCTCCATCAGCGCATTTTCCGCCGCGGCCATATCGCTCAGGACTTTCTGCACCTGGCGGAAATAGTTTTCTCCCTCCTGCGTCAGGCTTATCTGGCGGGTGGTGCGATTGAGCAGTGTGACCCCCAGCTTGCTCTCCAGCTTTTTTACCGTACGGCTGACCACCGAGTTTGCCTGTTCCAAGTGCTCCGCCGCGCGGCTGAAGCTACCGCATTCCACCACGGTGACAAAGGTGATCAGTTCATCCGAATTTGCCTTCATTGTTGCTCCATCAGCAAAATTTATTTGAAATTTTGAGCATTTTTATCATTTAAGCACAGGCAGATAATCACCGCTATCAACCCGAACGCTATTTTGGAGTTAGCAATGCCTCTCGCTTTACTTGCCTTGACCATCAGTGCCTATGCCATCGGCACCACGGAGTTTGTGATTGTCGGATTGATCCCGACCATCGCCGAGCAGTTGAACGTCACCGTGCCGTCCGCAGGGCTGCTGGTGACTCTTTATGCCATTGGGGTGGCAATTGGTGCGCCGGTACTGACCGCTTTAACTAGCCGTGTGCCGCGCAAGTTGTTGCTGGTGGGGCTGATGGTGCTGTTCACCCTTGGCAACCTGCTGGCCTGGCAGTCACCGAGCTATGAGTCACTGGTAGTTGCTCGTTTACTGACTGGCCTGGCGCACGGGGTGTTTTTCTCGGTGGGTTCAACCATTGCGACCAGCCTGGTAGCCAAAGAGAAGGCGGCAACGGCAATCGCTATCATGTTTGGTGGCTTAACCGTTGCGCTGGTGACCGGCGTGCCGCTAGGCACATTTATCGGCCAGCACTTCGGCTGGCGTGAGACCTTCCTGGCGGTATCGTTGATTGGAATGGTGGCGATTATTGCCAGCCTCATCCTGATCCCGAACAACATCAAGAACCAGGCGAGTGCCAGCATCCGCGATCAGCTGCAAGTGCTGACTCACCCGCGCCTGTTACTGATTTACGCCATTACCGCGTTGGGTTACGGTGGAGTATTCACGACCTTTACCTTCCTGGCACCGATGATGCAGGAGCTGGCTGGTTTTTCGGCACCGGCCGTCAGTTGGATTTTGCTGGCCTATGGCATAGCGGTAGCCATCGGTAACATTTGGGGCGGCAAGCTGGCCGATCGTCATGGCGCGGTACGGGCATTGAGCTTTATCTTTGCCGCATTAGCCGCCTTGCTGTTGGTGTTTCAGTTTACCGCCAGCCACAGCGTCGCCGCGCTGCTGACGGTGGTGGTGATGGGGGTATTTGCCTTTGGCAATGTCCCGGGATTGCAGGTTTATGTGGTGCAGAAAGCCGAGCAGTACACACCGAACGCGGTGGACGTTGCTTCAGGCCTGAATATCGCGGCTTTTAACGTGGGGATCGCACTGGGCTCCGTGATTGGCGGACAGACCGTGGCCTCACTAGGGTTGGCGCAAACGCCTTGGATCGGGGCGCTGATTGTGGTGGGGGCGTTGTTGTTGATTGGCCTTAGTGGTCGATTGGATAAACAATACCAACGGCAGTTCGCCTGATCCCAGCTTGCACCTTTCTTCTTGGCCCGCAATGGTGGGCCTTTTCGCATTCAGCGCGAACCTTTACAGACACATACACAGCATTGATTGAAATCGGCCCGCCTTGCCCCTATAACTGGATCTCTAAAAGCCATGTTGGCAGAGCCGCTCAGGCGTATACTCAATTTAGTCTTGGTAGCCATGTAGCTATCAACGTGATTTTCATCCGAACGGGAAATAGGCGAATAACGTGCCGAAACGAACTTATGCAATGAGGTATGTTGCGGGCCAGCCAGTTGAACGGATTTTCCCTGGTGCCATTAATCAGCCGCTACCGCCGGGGGCCGCGTTGCCTACGTCTGGTGCGCTGCGGGTGATGGTATGGAATATTTTCAAACAGCAGCGTGCCGATTGGCTTTCGGTGTTGAAAGACTTCGGTAAAGATGCGCAGCTGGTGCTATTGCAGGAGGCGCAGACCACGCCGGAATTGGTCAGCTTTGCCACCTCTAACTATCTGGCGGCCGATCAGGTGCCCGCCTTTGTGTTGCCGCAACACCCTTCCGGCGTGATGACGCTGGCGGCTGCACATCCGGTGTATTGTTGCCCGTTGCGCGAGCGGGAGCCGCTGCTGCGTTTGGCCAAGTCGGCGTTGATCACCGTCTACCCTTTATTAGATGGTCAGCTGTTGATGGTCGTGAATATCCACGCGGTGAACTTTAGCCTGGGAGTGGATGTTTACAGCAAGCAGCTTGGCCCGATTGGTGAGCAGATCGCCCTCCATCGGGGGCCGGTGATCATGGCGGGGGATTTTAATGCCTGGAGTCGCAAGCGCATCAACGCCCTGTATCAATTTGCCAGCGATATGGCGTTGCATGAGGTCAATTTCGCCGACGATCATCGCCGCAAAGCCTTTGGCCGTCCGTTGGATTTTATCTTTTACCGCAACCTGGGCGTTACAGAGGCATCGGTGCTGGTGACTCAGGCCTCAGACCACAATCCGCTGCTGGTGGAGTTCCATTCGCAAACCGATAAACCGGTCTGGTAGCGAAATTTGGCCAATAAAAAAGCATCCCGAAGGATGCTTTTTTTGTAGCGAAAACTTAGGTTTCCGGCGACGATTTGTTGCTGACAAACAGCGTCAGCTTCACGCCAGGTTGCAAACTGCTGGCTTTGCCGATCGTTGAGTTCCAACGCATCACGTCGTTAATTTCGACGCCGTGACGACGTGCAATGCTGGATAGCGAATCACCTTTACGCACTTGGTAGGTGATACTGCTGTTATCTCTGGCATTGCTGGCCACTTGCAGGGTTTGCCCAACTTTCAGCGTGCTCTTGCCACGCAAATTGTTCCAACTCTGCAAATCGCTGGTCTTAACGTTCAACCGTTTGGCGATGGTGGATAACGTATCGCCGGAGCGAACCTTATACGCACTTCCGCCTGACAGGCCACTGTTCTTCGCCAACTGGGTGGTTGGTAATGTTGCAGCTATCTGTCCGTCGGCCAACGAGTCTTTCAACTGTGCGGCATTCTTTTTGGGAACCATGATGTAATGGGGCCCATTAGGTGCCGTAACGCCTTTCTTGTAGCCAGGGTTATAAGCCTTCATCTTGGTGAGAGAAAGCCCAGACATCTCTGCCGCCTGAGTCAGCTGGATCTGCTGCCCGACATCAATACGTGCCAGTGCACGGGTTTCGTCAGTTTTTGGCAACTTGACGCCGTACTTTTTGCTGTGCTTGATGATATCGCTCAGTGCCAGCATTTTCGGGACATAGATTGACGTTTCACGCGGAAGCGACAATGCCCAGAACTCGGTGGACTTACCCTGACGTTTATTCGCCTTAACCGCTTGCATGACTCGCCCTTCACCACTGTTATAAGCGGCAATGGTCAATAACCAGTCACCGTCAAACATGCGGTTCAAACGCTCCATCATGTTAAGCGCAGCGGTCGTCGAGGCCACAACATCACGGCGCCCGTCATACCACTGATTGTTTTTCAAACCATAATTGCGACCCGTTTGCGGCACGATCTGCCATAGCCCTGCGGCATTGGCACTTGACGTGGCGTGAGGGTCAAAAGCGCTCTCCACTATGGGTAGCAGTACCAGTTCCATCGGCATATTGCGTTTCTTAATCTGCCCGACTATCCAGTACATGTACGGCTCTGCCCGTAGTGTTACATCGTGGAGATAGCTCTTACTTTTTAAATATTTTCTCTTTTGTTCACGGATCCGGTCGTTTTCCGGAACCTCCATCTTCAGCTCGTCGCTAATGAAGTTCCACAGGTTCTGCTGAGCGGCGCTATTGTTAATGTCTAGCCACCGTGCCGAACTCGCTGTGTACTCTCCTGCTTCACTTTCTTGACCTGCCGAAGACAGACTCTGCGCATGTTGCTTTGGTGCCGGTACATCCTGCCAGGATGACTGGCAACCAACCAACAAGACCGAGGCGAGAAGTATCGCTTTAGCCTTCATGTGTGTGTCAATATAGTTGCTTAAAAGACGAGCAAGGATACTTTGCTTCGCCAAAAAACACAACTAAAAGCTTAGAAGGCATCCTTGCGCAGGCGTAATTCGGAAAAAACCGAATGAAGCTGGCTCGGTGGTGAGTTAAAGCCTATTTCCTTTTGTAAATCAGTGTCATGGCAGCGTAAAAATAGATTAATTTTACGCTCTAATTGCAACGTTGTGGGCAGGCTGGGTACTCCTTTTGCCCTTGATTGCTCAATTTGTTGCTGATATGTTTCAATTTGGCGGTCTTGCGGCAAAATTGTCCTGGCAAACTTAAGGTTTGAGAGCGTGTACTCGTGTGCGCAACAAATTAGGGTTTCGTCGGGAAGTTGCGCGAGCCGTTGAAATGAGTGGTACATTTGCTCTGCAGTCCCTTCAAAAAGCCGTCCGCAGCCCGCAGAAAAAAGCGTATCTCCACAGAAAAGATAAGGTGCACTGTAGAATGCCACGTGACCCAAGGTATGTCCGGGAACTGCGATGGTGGTGTAGCTACGCCCGCCAATTTCCAGGATATCGCCATCCTGAACCAACCGATTTGCTCCCTTATTAGCGGTTTCCTGGGGGCCATACACCGGCAGATCCGGATATTGCGCAACGATTTCCGCTACGCCGCCGACATGGTCGTGGTGGTGGTGGGTCAATAATATGGCATCAGGGGTCAGTTTCCGTTGGGACAACGCCGCCAATACCGGGCCAGCTTCGCCGGGATCGACGATCACGCAGCGCCCTTGCTGGTTAGCCAATAACCAAATGTAATTGTCCTGAAAAGCGGGAATGCTGATAAGATTCATGGAACACCTCTCGTTGGCAACGGCTTGAAAGAGATACTAAACCATGAAACCAGCCCAGACTCTAGAAAAGCTCACTAGCCCTTACTCCTGGGCCGGGTTGCCGTGGGGCGAATACTATCGTGAGGCGTTGGAGCAGCAGTTGCAGCCCTGGTGGCCCAAGATGTTTGGTTTTCATCTGTTGAAGATCGGCAATCTCAGCGCCGAGTTGGATAGTGAAAAGTGCGCTATCTCGCATCAGGTTAACGTGGGATTGGCCGGGGATAACCTGCATGTGCAGGCCGATCCTTATCAGTTGCCCTTTGCAGCCAAGTCCGTCGATGCCTGCCTATTGGCCCATACGCTCTCTTATGCCGATGACCCACACCGTATGTTGCGTGAGGTCGATCGCGTCATGATTGACGATGGCTGGCTGGTGATCAGCAGTTTCAACCCTTTTAGCCTGCTAGGCATGGGGAAGTTGATCCCCCGGTTGCGCAAACGCCAGCCTTACGTCAGCCGGATGTTTACCCAGATGCGTTTGCTGGACTGGCTCAGCCTGCTCAATTATGAGGTGTTGGATCAGACGCGCTTCCACGTGTTGCCCTGGCAGCGCAAGGGAGGGACTTTTTTGAGTACGCATTTACCGGCGCTTGGCTGTATGAGCATGATTGTAGCCCGCAAGCGAACCTTGCCGCTGACGCCAACGCCGATGAAAGTGGGGGCGAGAAAACACTCTCTCAGCCGCGCAGTGGGCGCGACCAAGAGTTATCGCAAACTGCCTTAAGCTTCGGGCTTGTAGCCAACGTCGTCCTGTGTCGGGCTGCCAGCCGCATCGCGTGCCAGCACGTCGCAACGTTCGTTTTCCGGGTGCCCGGCATGGCCTTTGACCCATTCCCAACGGATGGTGTGGCGGGCAATCGCCAGATCCAGGCGCTGCCAGAGATCGACGTTTTTCACCGGTTTTTTGTCGGCGGTTTTCCAGCCGCGCTTTTTCCAGTTGTGGATCCAACTGGTGATCCCCTGGCGGACGTATTGGCTATCGGTGCTCAGCACCACTTCGCAGGGGGTGGTCAAGGCTTCGAGCGCCACAATGGCGGCCATCAGCTCCATGCGGTTATTGGTCGTCAGGTAATAACCCGCGCTGAACAGTTTCTCGTGCTGTTTATAACGCAAAATTGCGCCGTAACCGCCGGGGCCTGGATTACCAAGGCAAGAGCCGTCGGTGAAAATTTCTACCTGTTTAAGCATCTCTGGTAGACTCTTCCTATCAGTTTTATAAAAACCAAGTCTGACATAAACCAGCGCCATGAGCACAGCATTATGATCTCTACACCAACCAGACAGATCGTTCTCGATACCGAAACCACCGGTATGAACAAGCTAGGGGTTCACTACGAAGGTCACCGCATCATTGAGATCGGGGCCGTTGAGGTGATCAACCGCCGCCTGACCGGGCGCCACTTCCATGTTTACGTCAAGCCAGATCGGCTGGTGGATCCGGAAGCTTACGGCGTACACGGTATCAGCGATGAGTTCCTGGCGGATAAGCCTACTTTCGATCAGATCGCCGCTGAATTTATCGACTTTATCCGTGGTGGCGAATTAGTCATTCATAACGCAGCGTTCGATATCGGCTTTATGGATCACGAGTTCCGTATGTTGCAGCGAGATATCCCGAAGACGGATACCTTCTGCACCATCACCGACAGCCTGTTAATGGCGCGCCGCCTGTTCCCAGGCAAGCGTAACAACCTCGATGCGCTGTGCAACCGCTATGAGATAGACAACACCAAGCGAACGCTGCACGGCGCTTTGCTCGATGCCGAGATCTTGGCGGAAGTCTATCTGGCGATGACCGGTGGCCAGACTTCGATGGCTTTCCAGATGGAAGGGGACACTCAGCAGACGGATTCAGCCCAGGATATCCAACGCATCCAACGCCCGGCTACGGCGATGAAAGTGATCTATGCCAGTGACGCAGAATTGCAGGCTCACGAATCACGTCTGGATCTGGTGCAAAAGAAGGGCGGTAGCTGTCTGTGGCGTGGTGGCGCAGCAGCCGAATAACGGCCTGTCAGGATAGAAATGACGCTTAAGTGGCATAATCAACGCTTGTTCGTTGAAAAACTGTGCAAACGACTCTTTTTATAAGAAAAGACGTTGACGGAATGGCGAGGCAACCGTAATATTCGGCTCGTTCCCCCGCAAGAGGGAACGTTGCGGAGCGGTAGTTCAGTTGGTTAGAATACCTGCCTGTCACGCAGGGGGTCGCGGGTTCGAGCCCCGTCCGTTCCGCCAACATTCAGAAGCCCTGAGTTAGCAATAACTCAGGGCTTCGTCTTTTCTATTGTACCGTCTTCGATCTTTCCTCCCTTCCCTGGTTTTAGCTGAAAATGCAGCAAAGATATTTCATTTTTTATTGATAATGATTACTATTTCCATCAATGGATGGGCCACTCATCCTGTCAGATCGTGCAACCTATTCTTTTTATTTTCAGTGCTGAGCATGTCGTGAGCCATACATCGTTCTCTGAGATGAAGCTGGGCGTTCACCGGGTGGTGAATAAAACGTCGCTGTTTCACAACACTGAAAAACTGAAAAGGGAAGGAACATGTTGGAAACTGTTCAGTCAGTCCGTTGGTTGCCGCTGACACCGGCACAGTTTGATTTTTGGGAGGAGTTTAGCTTTCACCCGCATCAGCCCGTCTCTACCGTCGCCCACCGCATTACGCTTCGCGGCGAGCTTGATGAACCGGGGCTGTTAGCGGCGTTGGAGCAGGTTGTTGCTGAAACCGATGTTTTTACCATCCAGTTTCAGCTGCCTGACAATGACGATCTACCGCTACAGCGCTGCAATCCCCAACTGCGTCCTCGGATACGTCTTATTGAGTTACAACAGACCGATGTTGCCGAGTCGATGATGCAGGCCGACATTGAGCGTCAGCTCAATTTGCTGAGTCAGCCGCTGGCGGTCATCTGGTTGATCCGCTTTTCATCTACGCATTACACCGTTTATATCCGGGCACATCACATTATTATTGATGGGTTCGGCATGGCGCTGATCGAACATCGTCTCGCTGAGCTTTACCGCGCCCACCTGCAAAAGACCACCGCTAGCCAACCTTTCCACGCGTTTTATGATTTTCTGGCTGAAGAGCAGCAGTATGCCAGCAGCGAAAAATCGCGGCAGGACGCTGAGTATTGGCGTCGATATGTTACCGACGCGCCTTCGCTCCCGGTTCTGCAAAAGGGAGGGGAGGACTACGGCGCGGAGTGTCTGCACAGCGAAGCGGTACTACCTGAACATTTTAGCCAGCAGTTGAGCGCCTTTTCCGAGCGCTGTGGTACAGGCTGGCCGGATCTGCTACTGGCACTTTCCGCTGCTTGGCTGACGTTTCAGCTTTATGGGGAGAATAAGGCTGAAGTACAGCCAATCTGGGTGCCCGTCATGAATCGCCGTGGCATGGTGGCCGCCAGCGTCCCGGCGTTGGCGGTAAATATTTTGCCGCTGTTTATTCAGGTCGAACCACAGGAGAAGGTTGTAGACTACGTCAAACGCATTGCGAAAACGTTGCGCGACCTGCGTGCTCACGGGCGTTATCGCATTGAGATCCTGGCCGCCGATCAAGGGTTGGGAAAAGGAACGCGTTACTTTTTCTCACCGTTGATCAACGTGCTTCCCTTCGATCCTCCGCTGTTTGCAGGTTGTGAAGCGGAGCGCGAAGTCATGGCCAGCGGTCCAGGGGATGGCTTTAACATTACCTGGCGTGGCCGTACGGATGCCAGCGAACTGCATATCGATATCGACGCCGATCCTGCGATGTATGCTTCCCTGAATGTCGAGGAGATGTTCACACACCTGCGCAGCTTCCTGAGCAGGGCGATGATGCCCGAAGCGGGGCAGCAGCCGGTTTACCAACTGCTAAACCAATAAGATCTTCCGCCAGCGGGCTGGTTCGCTGGCGGAGATTGGCTTTTTAATGCAGCAGCGAGCAAACCTCATCGGCGTTTTTGCACTTCATCAAGGCCGCAACTGGCAGTGAAACGCCGAGTTTCACGTTGATCCTCTCTCTAAGCGTTGGCATATGGCTGAGTTTCAGCCCCATGGCAAGAAACGGGGTCTGATGATGCCATTCAGGCCGCAGCGGCTGGCCCATCACGGCGCAATAGATTGCCAGTACCGTTTGCTGAGGTGTCGCCGGGGCGGCGAGCGTTGCCGAATGAGATAGTTCCAGTTCGGTACGCAGCGCATGGCGATCGACTTTGCCATTTGCCGAGAGGGGAAAGCGGGGTTGCACAATGAAGCGGCCAGGGATGTGAGTTGCGGGCAAATAGCGCTGTGCGAAGATGCGCAGCTCCGACATGCTAGGCAGGACTTTATTCGCTGATAGATAGACCGCACCCAACGACTTCTCTGGCGTATCGCCCACCGCGTAATCGAGCACCACAATATCCTCGATGGCTGGATGCTGGCGCAACGCTTCTTCGATTTCAGGCAGTGAAATCCGTACGCCGCGAATTTTAACGTAGCCATTAATACGGTTGGCAAACATGATGATGCCGTCAGGCCGGTAATAGCCAATGTCTCCGGTACGGAACGTTCGCTCGCTAATGCCATCTGGAGTCATCACGTCAACAAAGTCGTGCTGCACTAACGCTCCATTCTCCAGATAGCCACAGGCCAGATTGGCCCCGGCTGTGTGGATGCGCCCAGCCACGCCGCAAGGGCAATGTTCACCGCTGTCATGACAGATAAAATACTGAGTACCCGCCAGCGGCTTGCCATAGGGAATTTGTTCCGTGTCGCTAGCTGTGATCTCGTGCCAGATGCTCCAGATAGTCGTTTCCGTCGGGCCGCCGAGTGACATCAGCCGCAGATGAGGATGCCTTGAACGCAATAACCGGATGGTGGCGGGCTTAATGTAATCGCCGCCCTGGGCTACTAGCCGCAGGGAGGAGAGCTGCTCTGGCGTTGCGCAGTCCAGCAGCATTTCCAGGATCGCTGGCACAGAGCACCACAGCGTGATCCGGTGTTGTGCCACCAGGCGGCCCCAACTGATGGCGTCTTTTTCCTCATGCCTGGCTGGCAGCACCAGCGTTGCGCCCACGCTGAGTGAGGCAAACACGTCAAACACCGACATATCGTGGTGCAGCGGCGTTACCGAGATAAAGACATCTCGCTCGGTGATCTGCCAGTAGGCGAGGGTTTGCCCAAGCACGTTGGCCGTTGCCCGGTTATTCAGCACGACGCATTTCGGCTTGCCCGTGGTGCCAGAGGTATAGAGATAATAGGCGGGCTGGCTGCTGTCGCTTTGAGCGCCAAACCGAGGTGGGCTGACGTTGGCGGATTTGAGCTCATCAGGCGTGACTGAGCCTGGGATTGCGGCGTCTTCATCGCATATCACCAGCTTGGGTTGGCAATTTTCCAGTAAATACGCCGTTCGTTCTGTAGGCGAATTAATATCTATCGGCACCCGGATAATCCCTAACAGGGAGCAGGCTAGCGAGATACCGATATGCTCCAGGCAGCGTGGAAGATAAATTGCCACCACGCTCCCCGGCCCCAACTGGCGCGCGAGCAGTCCGTTGGCCATGCTGGCGACGAGCTCACCCAGTGCTTGCCAGCGCAATTGTTGTTCGCCACAGATCACGGCTACCCCATCTCGAGTGCCGGAAAACAGATTTTCTGCGATGCGGCCCAGAAAATCGTTGCTTACGGCTGTGCTGGCAGGAGTGTTAGCCCGGTAATGCGGGTAATTCATCGTTTCGTGGACGGGGATATTCAGCGAACCCTGAGAGGCTATATGCAACATGCGCTGGTGGATTGCATTCAGCATAGCGCTGACCTGTTCGGGAGCGAGAGCCTGCTCAACATAGTCGGCAATTATCAGTAAATTGCGCTGCTCATCGTACATTAGGCGAATATCCAGTGCGACCTGCGGCGTTTGGGTCAGACCGCTTTCGGCACGGATTGACGTGTTGGCCGGAAGCGTTTCCCAGCTCAGGCAGTTGGTCAGGATCACCGGCAGCGCGGGAGCATGTCCGGTTCGCGGTGACAATTGGCGAGCCAGATCCACACCTGACCAGGCAAGGTTTTGCAATCCGCCAAGAATGTCTTCTTGCAAACGTTGGGCATTGTCGACTAACGGCTGACTATGACGGACGTAGTGAATGGCAATAAACGTCGATCGATTGGTGGCTTGCCCCTCTTTGGCCGGGAAGGCAACGGGGATGCCGACCGTGAGCGCTTCATCTTCCGACCAGAGCGCCAACGTATCGAGTACGATAGCCGACAGAGTGGTGTTGGCAAACAGCCCCCGGGATGCGCCAAGGCGAGTGAGCAGCTTCAGGTGGCTGGCATCTAGAATTTGTTGTTCACGCCGCCAGCAGGGTTGCACGATCTCGCCCAAAGGTTGTTGCCAGGGAAGCCGGCAAGGGGTAACGACCTGCGCCAGTTTGTCTTGCCACCAGGCTTTTGCCCGCTCCCGCTCTTCTTCATCTGCTTCGCTCGGTGCATTGTCTTGTTCAAGTGCCGCAAGCGGTTGTTCATCAAATAGCCGGGCGATGATATGCGAGATCCCTTGGCCGTCGAGGATCAGCGCATCAAAGCTGGTGAAAATCAGGTACTCCGTTGCGCCAGGCAAGGTAATCAGAATGATCCGCCAAGGGGGCGACGACGGATCGTGACGGCTCTGTTGGTAATGCTGTCGTAGCTGTTGCACTTTTTTAGCTGCGTCTTCTTCACTGGCATCGCGTAGATCGATCTCTTCCAGATGAGGCTCCAGCTCAGGCAGAATGTGCTGTTGCTGTGTTTCCTCCTCGACCCAGGTGCGTAACGCGGCGAAGTGATTAACCAACTCTGCCAGCCGACGGCGGAAGTGCGCAGGATCGATGAGCCCCCTAAAGGTCCTGAAATCGTGCATGGCAACGCCACCGAGCGGCCATTGCTCGCTGCTTCCCAGCAGATAAGCCTGCTGGAGCGCCGTTAATGGTTTCCCCATTTGCTTCTCCTTTTGCCGTACTGCCGCTGGAGGTGCCAACCAGCGGGAAACGCTGTCATCAATATGCTGCGGTGTCGCGGCCAGGCGTTCGGCGAGCGTGTGAAAACGCGTAAAGAGTTGATGCAGTTGGCCGGGGGGAAACGCATCCTCACGCACATCCCAGTTGATCAGAATTTCATCGCCAATCCAGGCTACCTGCGCGTCCAATGCGACTTGCGGCCCCTGAGAGATGACCCACGCCAGTTCACCCAATTGCCTGTCGACCCGCTCAGAGAACAGCACGCCACCGGAGATGCCGAACCCGGCGGTAAAGACGATGGGGGAGTATTGCAGGTGGCCCTGCAGGCGCGAAAGGTCGCGCATCACGCTCACCCCTGAATAGCCGCCGTGACCCAGGATTTCGTGCAGCTGCGCCATGGTGCGTTGGCAATAATGCAGCAGCGTTTCATCGGGGCGCAGCTCGGCGCTGAACAACAGCAGATCGGAAAAATCACCGACGATGTCGTCACCACCCACAATCTTGGGAGCGCGGAAAAAGGTCGGTACGTTGATGCGCAACGCGGGTTGCCTGAAACCTTCCATCATTGTCAGGCTGAACAATGCAAGGAGAAGCGAGCTTAACGTCAGATGGTGGTGACGCGCGCAGCGCTGCAAGGCATGGCTGATTTGGGGATTAAGCTGGATTGCCATTCTGCGGGTTTGACACTGCCTGTCCGTATAGGGAATGGCGGGTGCAGGGGGAATATCCGCTAAACGCTGCCGCCACCAGGCGCGGTCTCGTTCTCTGGCGCTAAGCAGCAGCGGATCGTGAGTACGCTGTGCCAGATAGTGAAACCAGACGACCTCCATCACTGGGGCGCACTGTGGCGGTGGTTGTTGGTAGAAGCGGGCGAGATCTTCCACCACGATCCGAAAAGAGAGGGCATCTGCGGCGATCATATCCAGATCGATATGCAGCCGGCTGGCCTGCCCCGGCAATATCGTCAGGCTGATTTCGCACGGATAGCCTTGATCACGCAGCAACTGCTGGTTCTCCATGCGCCGCCGCTTGTCAGCCAGCAATCGTTGTACTTCGGCTGGTGGGTAATGACAAAAATCATCGATGCCCAGTGGTGGATGACTGGCAACCACATGCTGTAGCCCTTCTGCGGTGACATGAAGACGCAGCATTGGGTGCGTGCGATAGAGCGCGTCCACAGCGTGCCGAAAGCGGGGGATATCAGTGATGGTGCCATCGAATTCTGCGTACAAATGTGCGGCAACGCCGCCTAATGCCTGCTCAGAGTGCCTGCCTACCCATGAGGCCGCCTGCATTGGAGTCAATGATTTCATTGCATATCGTTCCTGATTGGCCAACGGAAGCCGCCTAAATATATAACAGAGCTTAATGCGAATGAAAATTATTCTTTTTTGTGTTGTTGGCGATACATTGAGCAGGGTAAGGTTATACGAGGCACATAAATTCACTCCGTGGTCACTGAGATGGCACCTCGGGGCTATGCACAGGGAGCAAGCAGAAAATGAGGTTGTTACCGGGTAAACGTCGTCATCCCGTGTTTGGGTTTTTATTATTACTGGCCTTGCTGATGGGCAGCGGCCAAGTATTTGCACAAGGTTGGCCCAGGGCGTTTCACAACGCGGATGGCTCCTTCACTCAGATCCCGTCCCCTCCGGGCCGTATTCTTTCTACTTCCGTCAGTGTCACCGGAACGTTACTGGCGATTGATGCGCCGGTTGTCGCCAGCGCGACGGCCGTGAACGGCCAGTTCTTTGGGCAATGGGTCAAGGTGGCCGAGCAGCGCAACATTGCTAAAGCCTGGCCTGCGGGCAGTGTTGATCTCGAACTGGCCTATGCCACAGCCCCCGATTTGATCGTCGTCTCAATCAATGGTGCAGACTCATCGCGCGCTCATTTGGCTGAACTGAGGGCCATTGCGCCGGTCATTATCGTGAATTATGGCAACCAGACCTGGCAAGCTCTGGCCCGTGAGCTGGGAGCCGCGCTGGGGCTTGAGGCGCAGGTTGAACGGCGGATCGGCAGCTTTGACTCGCTGCTTACCAACGCCCGCCAGCAAATCCATCTGCCTGATGGACAAGCCAATATTATCAATTTTAACGGCCCGGGAACGGTCAATCCCGTGGCAACACCGGCCAGCGTGCATGCCCGTTTACTCGAGTCGTTAGGATTTTCGATCGAAGCGCCTAACCCGGCCTGGCAAAGCAATCTTACCCGCTCCGGCGACTTTATCTGGGCCGAATATGAGAATCTGACGCAGTTAACGGCGGGCACCACGTTTCTGTTGAGCGTAGGCGACGTCAGGATCAACGAATTTCTACATGACCCACTGCTTCAGCGCTTGCCTTCGGTACAACAACACCGGGTTTACAGCCTTGGCGCGCATGCGTTCCGGGTGGATTACTACAGCGCCAGTGAGATGGTGGCAGACATTGTCCGCCATTTTGCCGGCAGTCCAACGCAGGAGCGGTGAAATGCGTGCTTTACGACAGGCTGGCCTGGTCTCTGGCCTGATTTTACTGCTGGTTCTCGGTTGCTTCAGCCTCTATTTCGGTGCTCGCCCTATTCCACCAGCGGTGATTTGGCAGGCGCTCACGCAGTTTGATCCGCACAATAGCGAGCATTTACTGGTCTGCTATCTACGGCTACCGCGCACCTTATTGGCAATGGTGGTTGGGGCGGCACTTGGCGCGGCTGGCGTCATCATGCAAACGCTCACCCGTAATCCTCTGGCAGATCCCGGCCTGCTCGGGGTGAATGCCGGTGCCACGTTGGCGATCGTCTTGTCAATCGCGCTGTTTGATGTGACGAATGTCTTTAGCAGTATGTGGTTTGGCGTGGCCGGTGCGGCGATAGTCAGCGTTGCGGTGTTGCTGGTGGGCGGCATTGATGGCAATAACCCGGTAAGGATTGTGCTGGCCGGGGCCGCGCTGACCATTGTGCTGCTTAGCCTGACTCAGCTTGTCATTATCAACAGTGAACCAGAGGCGTTCGATCGCTTCCGGCACTGGGTGATTGGATCGTTACAGGGAAGAGGGTTCGACGTACTGCTCCCGGTTGCCATGCTGGTGGGCGTAGGGCTGTTGCTGGCGCTGGCCAGCAGCAAAATGCTGGATATTGCGGCACTCGGCTCGGATGCTGGCCAGGCGCTCGGCGTTAATCCGTGCAGGCTGGTGGCCATGTCCGCGCTGATTATCGTGATACTGGCCGGAGCGGCCACGGCGGCGGCTGGGCCAATCGTTTTTGTTGGCCTGACCGCGCCGCATTTTGCCCGTGCTATTGCCGGATTGCAGCATCGAGCGCTATTGCCTTGGGCCATGCTGCTTTCCGCCATGCTGGTGTTGTTGGCTGATATTCTGGGGCGCATCGTTGGCTATCCCGGTGAAGTCAGCGTTGGCGTCATGGTGGCACTAACTGGTGGTCCTTGTTTTGTGTTGCTGGTGAAGCGTTGGCAGGGGGAACGGGTATGAGCGTCAACAGGACGGTGCTGGTATGCCTGGCTTTGGCCTCTCTGCTGCTGGTTGCTGCCGCTTTCGCTCTGACAGTGGGGCGCTTTACGTTGCCGGTATCGAGCGTGCTGCAAGCCATCACGGGGGAAGGAAATCCCATGGCGCAGCAAATTGTCAGGGCGATCCGTCTGCCGCGCGTGTTGACGGCGGTTTTCGTTGGGGGCGCCTTGGGCATCTCCGGGGCGATTTTTCAGTCCGTATCGCGCAATGCGCTCGGATCGCCAGACGTCATTGGCTTTACCACCGGTGCGGCAACCGGTGCGATTGTGCAGATTGTCCTGCTTAACGGTAACACCGTGGCGATTGTGCTTTCGGCCATGGCCGGGGGGCTGGCGACGTCGCTGCTGGTCTACTGGTTAGCCCATCATCACGGCGTGGTAAAGGGATACCGTCTGATATTGATGGGCATTGGTGTTGGTGCGGTACTCAGTGCCCTCAATGGTTTGCTGCTGGTTAAAGGCGATATTGATAACGCCGTGATGGCCACTTTGTGGCTGGCGGGAACCACACAGGGGAGAAACTGGCTGCACGTTATCCCTGTGGCCACCAGCATCGCGTTGTTATTGCCGGTGGTGCTGATATGTGCCAGGGCGTTGAACATCATGACAATGGGGGATGAGGTAGCCCACCAGTTGGGTGTCCGTGTTGATCTCATCCGCAAGATTATGACGTTTTGCGGCGTGATTTTGGCTGCGGTGGCAACCAGCGCAGCAGGGCCGATTGCCTTTATCGCGCTTATGGCTCCACAGCTGGCAATCCGCCTGACACGCAGTTCGAACCTGCCAGTGATCAGTGCGGGTCTGGTGGGCGGCTGTCTGTTGTTAGGGGCCGATATTGTCGCTCAGATACAGCCATCAGGGCTGATGATGCCGGTAGGATTAATGACGGGGATGATAGGTGGCGGGTACTTGCTGGCTCTGCTACTGCGTGGCGGCTGTCGCTAAGGCTAAGGGATGAGTGTCGCAAATATGATCAAATTGATTTGCATTCAATATTGTAAATGATTATCGTTTGCATGCGTTGGCTTGCTTGTTTCTTGGCCGACGTACCTCGGGAAATCCTGGTGGATGACGAATAATAAGGTCGTAAAGACCAGCAATTAAGCAGTGTGTTCTTTGTCGCTCAGTTGAAAAATAAAAATTTAGTGTGCATTTGGCAAAGGAGATATCAATGAGCGAACTAAAGGGTGATAAAAAATGCCCGGTTTCATTATGTAACAGGCCCCAACGTATTTATGAAAAATATCATATGCCCTCCGTCATGCTGGGGTTATGTGTTTTCGCCGCAGCGGATGCCATTGCTGCCGATGATGCTCCAATACGCAATGAGAATAACGAGCCTGATACCATTATTGTTACCGGGGAAAAAGTAAGACGTACTATTTACGATACCGGATCCAGTATTGAGGTGTTTGACGATGCGCGGATAGATTCCCTGCCCGGTGCAACGCAGGTATCCGATTTATTAAAAATGACGGCCAACGTCCTGGATACGGGCATTGGTAACGATATTCCAACCATTCGCGGTATTGATGGTTCAGGGCCAGCCAATGGCGCCAATGCCTTCCTCAGCGGTACGCGGCCACGTATGAACCTCTCGCTCGATGGGCGTTCCTTAACCTATAACGAATTAGCCGTCGGGCCGCAATCCCTTTGGGATATGCAACGGGTCGAAGTCTACCGAGGGCCGCAAAACTACATTCAGGGTCGTAATGCGATTGCCGGTGCGGTGGTTATGAGCAGCAAGGATCCGACGTTTGACTGGACTTCGGCAGTCAGGGCCGGGGGCGGAAATCAGGATTCTACTCAGGCTTCTGCCATGCTATCGGGGCCGATTGTTGAGGATCAATTGGCGTTTCGCCTGAGCGCCGATCGTCAGCGGCGGGAGAGTTTTGTCGATCTGATCTCCTACGAACCTGTGGGTAATCCACGCGAAATCGAAGTGACCAACATCCGTGGGAAGCTGCTGTATAACCCAGCTGGGCTACGTGATCTCACCACTAAACTTTCGATAAATCACTATGAAAGCCAGGCACCGCAGAATGAAGCGCTAAGCCCGGCTAACCATGCCAGCTCCCGTTTTGACCGGCGTCGCCCAGTCGTTGAGACCCAATCTACCAGTGGCATTTGGGATATTGCCTGGGAGCCGTCGGAGCAGTTAAGCGTCCAGAACAAGTTTGTTTATACCGATTTTAGTAACCATCGCCGTACCGCAGAAGCGCTGCCGTGGGCCGACATCGAAGGCAAAGAGTTCCAAATGGAGCCGCTGGTACTTTTCGGTACACCAAACGATCGTTGGCGTGGCCTGGTTGGTGCGCGTTACTTCCATGCGTCGCAGGATGAGTTTGTTAACCTGTTCCCTGGCGGTAGCCCGTTCAAGGATAAAACAGATACCTACGCCGCCTTTGGCGAATTGACCTGGGCCGTGTTGCCACATATCGATATTACCGCCGCCAGCCGAGTGGAGAGAGAGCACCGTCAACGTAAGGGCGGCAAGGCGCGTAAGGTCGATTTTGATCAAACCTGGGATGTGTTCCTGCCCAAGCTGGATGTTGCGTGGAAGCCTTCATCGCGGCAAACCTTTGGTGCCAAGGTGGCTCGCGGCTATAACGGCGGTGGCGCTGGGATGACGTTTTCAGCCCCCCTGATCAACTATACCTACGATCCTGAATATGTCTGGAACTATGAGTTGTATAGCCGCCATGGCATTGAAGATCTTAATCTCGAGGTGATCACCAACCTGTTTTATAACGACTATAAAGACATGCAACTGCCGTATTATCTGGACTCCACTATGAGCTCAATGATGATCCGCAATGCAGATAAAGTCGAAACCTATGGTGCTGAACTTGGGGCTATCTGGAAACCGACGGGGAATTTTGAGTTGAATAGCTCAGTAGGGTTATTAAAAACAAAAATCAAGAAATTCTCTGACAGCAGAATCGATGGGCATGAATTACCGCGCGCTCCGGCAGTCACCGCCAATATGGGGGCGAAATATAATCTTATGCCGGGGTTGGAGTTAAGCGGTAATGTAACGCTTTCCGATACCTATTATTCCCAGTACGACAACGATCCACGCGGGAAAATCCCTTCCAGAGTGATTGCCAATATGCAGCTGGCTTATACCTTCAAGCAGGGGCGCGTCAGCGTGTTTGCGCAAAACCTGTTTGATTCTGATAAACGCGTCATGGTGATGAATAACGACGTTTCTACCGCGGTTATTCAGCGGCCACGGCTGGTTGGCGCCGTTGTCCAACTGGATTTCTAAGGCCATCTATCGTCAATGAAAGGCGCAGCAGGTTTTTGCCTGGGAGGGAAATGTGAACACGAATTTTAGCGAATTCAGCGGCGAAGAAGAAGCCGCTAGCGAGTTTGAGCAGCAGGCCTGGTTCGAACACCAGCAACAGCTACATGGGGAAGGCCAACAGGTGTTGGCCTGGCAGTTAACCGGTGCCGTGGATTATGGCCGCTTGGTCAACGTACTGGAACAAACCCAACGGCAATTGCCAGGTATCAACGCCCGTTACGTTTATGGTGAGCGCGGGCTGATGCGCAGTGACAATACGTGTTCACCGCCAGCGTTGACCATCCAGACGATCCGCCATCCCCAGGAAGCTATTGACACCCTGTTAAGCGCCAAAGCGATACCTTTTGACCTGGAACAGGCACCACCACTGCGCTTTATGCTGTTTTCCGGCGACAGGGGGGGCATTCTGGGGATGGTGGTGCATCGCATTCTGTCGGCATCGCTGGATTGGCGAGATATACCGCAAAAGGTCAGTGCACTGTATCAGCAACAAGTTCTCTCGCACTCCTCTGAGCCGTTCATTATGGAGCTCTTGGCGCTGCCTGATTGTGCCGCTCGGCAGACCGCGGTGGCGGTATTTCCGGGGGCAGTGGCTTCCTCTGTCACGCCGGGATCTGATGCGGCAATACGGCAACATATCCTGCAAGCCTTCCGCGAGGCGCTCGCCGTGCCCACGATGGGAGAAGATGATGATTTCTTCGATTGCGGCGGGCACTCGCTGATTGCCACCCGCATTATTGGCCGTTTGAAGAGCCAGCAGCATCTTGAGATCAATATCAACGATCTCTTCAGCTATCCCAGCGCGGCTCAACTGGCGCGCTATGCCTACATAGTTAATAACGTGGCCGCTTCGCCGGGTAAGCAAGCGGAGAGTTTGGCATTGCTGAGTCCGCAGGCTCCATTATCGCTCGCGCAACGGTCATTGTGGAAAATCTATCAGGCGCTAGGCTGCGGCGAGGCCTTCAATATTCCCTTTGCGCTGCGCTTTCTCGACCCGATTGATGAAGGGCTTTTCTTCCAGGCCTTCCAGGATATTTTGCTGCGTCATCCGGCTTTGCGCACCCTGTTTGTCGACATTTCCGGCGAGGTTTATCAGCAGATCGTTCCGCCGGAGATGCTGTCTCAATACGAATGGTTCTGGCATTCACAGTCTCAGGATGTGCCGCTGGATCAGGCGCTACAGCGCGCAGCCAGCCACCACTTTGAGCTTGATGATGAGTTACCGGTACGCATCACCTTCCTGCAGGATGAGGAAAATGGCCAACAGGTGGTGTCGCTATTGTTCCACCATATTGTATTGGACGAGTGGTCGGTGAATATCCTGATGGATGAATTGGCTTTGGCGATGGCAAGCCGTTTCGCCGGATCGGCACCGGAGTGGCAGCAGACACCCGCGCCGTTCCACGCGTTCGCAATCCAACAGCAACAGGCCGGGGTCAACGATCGACATCTGCGGTTCTGGCTGGAACGTTTGCACCATGCACCGTCTTCGGCATCGATTTTTGCCAGCGAAACGCAACAGGCCGATGCGGCTTCTCACTCCGGCAACTGGGTTGAGTTCAAACTGGAACACGCCGTCACCACTGGGCTTTACCGCCTGGCGAAACAGCAGGGTGCCTCACTGTTTAACGTGGTATACAGCGGAATTGCTGCGGCACTCCATCTGCTTGGTGGCGCGAAAGATCTGGTCATTGGTACTTCGGCCTCTGGGCGTAACGACGCGCAATTTTTCGATACCATCGGTTACTTCACCACCGTTGTCGCTCATCGGATCGGTTTTGCCGATGGCACCACGCTGAACGGGCTGATCGATGACGTGAAACGGCAGATAAATGATTCGCTGCCTTTTAGCGACATCCCGATCGATCTGGTAGAAGAAAAGCTGTTTGGTGATTGCGCGCCGCGCGACAGCCATATGTTTGAGGTCTTCATTCAGCTCCATGCCAAAAATAAGCTTAACGGGTCGTTTAGCTTGGCCGACGGCCAGCAGATCCGCTTTCGCCAGATCGATCCCGAGAAAACGGAATCGGTGCTGGGGTTGCAGTTTGAGGTGATGGAAGAGCAAATCGACGGCGAGCCTTCGGTTCGTGTCATGTTGAGCTATCGCACCGATCGCTATTCATGCGAGCAGGTGCAGCAGATCGTCCAAACGACACGTCAGGTGTTTGCCGTTATGGCCGATTCCGTTGGTCAACCGGCGTTACTGCTTGATGCATTACGCCATAACAGGAGTGTGTTATGAAGCAGGAGCCGTTGACCGATATTCGGCGCATCTACCCGGCTAAAACCCTGGTAGAGTTGGTTTATAGCACCTCACAGCAGGCTCTGTTTGTCAGCTCTCCCGATTGGGAGGATGAGCGGCAATCCCGTGTACTGCGGATAAATCCACAAACCCTGGCCGTTGAGGAAGAGATCCCGTTGCAAGTCAAAGGGTTTGGCGTGGCGCTGGACGATCGCCGTGGGCATCTTTACCTCTCCCAGGGGTTTAACGGCACCGTCGCCGTGGTGGATATCGCCGCCAATCGGCCGATCGCCACCATTGCGCTGATGCAGGAAATTGCTTTCAAGCAACTGTATCAACGAGAAGGGATTGTCGGCGAGCGGCAGGCTTTTTTATTGCGGGAATTGGAGCGTTTTGGCGTGAGCGAAGGTTTTCCATGGAAGCTGCGGGAGTTGGTTTTCGATCCACGGAGTGAGCGCCTGTTCTTGCCAGGGCTGGGGTTGGGTATCGATAGCGTGCTGTTGGTGGTGGATACCCGCAAGGGCCAACTGGAGACGATTATTCACGGTTTCGGCTATAACGTAGTGGGGATCACGCTGGATGAAACGGGGCGCCGTGTCTTCGTATCAAACATGCAGGGCCAGCTGTTTGTTGTTGATCCAGATAGCTTGGCGATCGTTTCCCGATGGGAGATCGAAGCCGATCAACTGCTTAATATGGTCTATGACCCACAGCAAAACCGGATCTTCGGTGTCGATCAGGGCATTGACCGTAGCGATTGGCGTAACAATCATCTGGAACGTGAATATATTGCCCGTAGCGCGGGTCATCAGGTCTTCGCTCTGAACGCCGATAATGGCGACGTTATCGCACGTATGGCAACGGATGAAGTGCCGATCGGCCTGGCGTGGGATGGCGAGCGGCAAAGGCTGTACGTCGCCAATCGCAAAGGCATTCGCGTGGATATTGGCGAAGGCACGCTAACGGTATTTGATACTGCCCGCTATTGCCTGCTACAGACCATACCTATGGCTCCGCATCCCAACAGCCTGGCATTTGATGAGGATAAACAGTGCCTGTTTATCACCGTCAAAAATGATGAAACCATGATTAAGGCTGGGTTGCCGGAATGCGTTGCCCGTATGCAATTAGGTGAAGGGACAAGGGAGGCAAAGTAAATTGCCAAGGCTCAAGCTGCACGGATTCAATAATCTGACCAAGAGTCTGAGTTTTTGTATCTATGATATTTGTTACGCCGAGACGGTAGAGGAGCGCGACGGCTATATCGCCTACATAGACGAGCAATATAATGCTAACCGTTTGACCGAGATCCTGGTTGAAACCTGTTCGCTGATTGGGGCCAACGTGTTGAGCGTTGCCCGCAAGGACTATGAGCCTCAGGGGGCCAGCGTGACTATTCTAGCCAGTGAGGGGCCGGTAACCCCAAATGGCGTCAAACCTCCCCAGCCAGAGTCTGTCGTGGCGCATTTGGACAAAAGCCATATTTGTGTTCATACCTACCCTGAAAGCCACCCTGGGTGTGGGGTTTGCACCTTTCGTGCCGATATCGACGTCTCGACCTGCGGGGTGATTTCGCCGCTGAAAGCCCTCAACCACCTGATCCAGCAGTTGGAATCAGATATTGTGACGATTGATTATCTGGTCAGAGGTTTTACCCGGGATGTGCATGGGGTGAAGCATTACATCGATCATGAGATCACGTCGATCCAAAACTTCATTTCGCCAGAGATACAGTCGCTATACCAGATGGTGGATGTGAACGTTTATCAAGAAAATATCTTCCATACCAAGATGTTGCTGAAAGCGTTCGATTTGCATAGTTACCTGTTCAGCACCAGGTTGCAGACCCTCAGTGAGGCCAGGCAATTGGAGATCGGCAAGCTGTTGTGTAAAGAGATGCAGGAGATTTACTCTGGACGAAATATGCCGTAGACGAGGTGATGCCTGCTACCTGACATTCGCAGGCATCAATTTGCTTGGTGCACTGAAGAAATCAG
>NZ_LXKR01000044.1:0-174 GCF_001692375.1 Serratia sp. 14-2641
TTGATGTTGTGTAAGTCGTGCTGGATATGTAGTGGAATGTGATTTATATCGTTAGTATTTAAGTGTGCTAGATAGAGTTATATGCATGGTTAGTTGTGTGTAGTCTGGTTTTTTTGATTAGTTTATGGGTTATATTATTATAGGTTAAGTTTTTTGTTAGTTTTTTTTTTTTTT
>NZ_LXKR01000044.1:220-507770 GCF_001692375.1 Serratia sp. 14-2641
GAGATGTGTATAAGAGACAGGTGTCAGGTCGGGCCGGAGGGGTGTCAGGTCGGGCCGGAGGGGTGTCAGGTCGAGGGTTGCAGGGTCAGGCTGGGCGTGCGAGACGCCGCCCGCGAGGGTTGCGGGCGAGATGATGGGAGATATTTTTGAGTGATCTTAGGTGCGAGGAGGCGGCCCTCCTGCCGCTTCGATCAGGGCATACGGATCAAACCGGAAGACTTCAACGCCAATCCATTCGTTAAGACCTTTCAGGCGCGACATAAGCGGCGCCAATTCATTGATGGCGAACACCTTCGCCGCCTTCTCTACATCACCAAAGCCACCATTGGTATTCGGCATGATACCCATCAGTACCGGGGGCACTCGGTGCGCGGCCAGCAGGTCATCACGCGTGACGTTCTTGATACCGCTAAACTCATCTTTCGCCGTGATCTCGCTAAACGGCATAATCTGCAAGCCATCTTTCTTGCCGCCTGCAGCATAGACAAACACGTTTTTAAATGCCCCCTTCCCGCGCGCATCGGTCAGCGTGCGCTTGAGTGCATCAACATCACTTTGATTTTGGATAGCATCGGACAGGTAGACGATCACCCCAGCATGGCTCCCGTTGATGTAATACTTACGGCGAAACAGCGTGGCGTCTTCGTTGAGCAGTGCCGACTGTATCGCAGCCATGTAGGACGGCAGGCCGTAAATCTCCTGGTTGATATCTGGCTCAATCAGATGGAACACCGAGCCAGGGGTAAACGCGTGATCGGGTTTCGAGTAGGTCACCAGGAAATACTGATCCAGATCCACCCCTCGGCGCATGTACTTGGCCGGGACATGCCGCAGTTCCAGTGGTCGGCCAAGCATGTTTTTTACTAGCTCAAGATAGCTATTGCCGAACACCAGTTGATCCAGAATAAACGACTCCGCTGCCTGGCGTTTCAGCATCGGGTGAGGCTGAAAGCAACTCATGATCACGTTGCGCTTGAACATGATAGCCGACTCATGATGAACAGCCGCCCGCAGCGTACGCGCCAGGCCGTAAAAGCTGATCGGCGTCTCATACCACTGGCCATTATTGGCGCATTCCATGCAATCCAGCAGGTCGCGCTGACTCAATACCGGGTTGGGATCACCAAACGTAAACGACTGGATATCACCAATAGGCTGTTGTGGTGCGGCGGCCGCCTCCATAAACGGATCGAGTGTCACTTCTCGCGCATGGTTCTGCATGTTGCGCAGATTCTTCCTGTTGCGGTTTCGGCTCACGTTTAAAACTCCGTTACAAAGCTGTTGCCGGTGCCGCCGGACTCGGTGCCGATAGGCTCATTATATAGGGCATGCATGATGGCCCAAGCTACGTCGCCGTGACTGGCCCCTTTCGTCCTGTCCGACGCGTAGGTCACCATGCCGCCAGGTGTGACTTTTTTCCGGATGGTACGGAATGAACGCGCAACCACCTGGAGTCCTGCATCGTATTCAAACCGCCCGCGCCGGATAACCATTTGCGCCTTGAGTACCAGGGAGGCTTTCAGTGCTGGCGTATAATCAAACTTCACCGCCGCTGGATAAAAACCCTTCACGATGTTGTAAACCGCTTTACCAATACCCGTCCCGTCAATGCCAATAAACTGCACGTTGTACCGCTTGGTTACTTTGCGGATTTCTTCGGCCTGCTCCTCGAACGGCATGCCGCGCAGTTGCAATGCTTCCAGCACGCGGAATTTACCGCCTGGCACCATTGGTGGCGCCAGAACGGCTAACCCGGCACTGTCCCCGCCCTCCCCGTCCCCGTTGGGGTCATACCCCAGCCAGACGCCGCGATCACCGAACGGACGCGCTGCGTAAGGTTTCCAGTCCTTCTAGGCCGCAGGGTTGCCGGGGTCCCAGGCATCAACGCCGCAACGGATCAGCTCGTCATAGCCAAAGGGCCGCTGGTCGCCCGTGGTGAATTCGCACATATAGAGATTGTCGAAATCTTCGGTACTGTTTTCCTGCATGATTTCGTCAAGGTTGACCAGGTTAAACCCGCTATCAATCGCATCGCGAATGGTGACGATCTGTCGCCACTGTCCATCGGCGCAAACCTTGCCGTTTTTCAGCGCCTTGTGACTAACGTCTATCTCTACCCGATCGGCTTTCTTCTTCGACGACTGCAACCCGGCACCCGTCCAGAATCCGTGCGCTTCGTGTTCTTCGGTGGAAGGCGTGGAGAAGTAAACCCGGCGCCAGTGGGTGTGCGAGGCCATAGCCGCCGCCACTTTGCGCAAGTTGATAAAGTTGCTGACCCAAAAATATTCATCAAAAATCAGGTTGCCGCTGTAGGACTGCGCCGTCGCCGCCGACGTGCCAAGGAAATAGAGCGTTGCGCCGTTTGACAGCACCATCGGATCGCCTTTCAGCTCGACACCAATCTCACGCGCAAACGCGATGATATAGCGCCGGAACTGGTGCGCCTGCGCCCGGCTGGCTGATAGGAAAATCTGGTTCCTGCCGGTTTCCAGCGCATCGATCAGCGCCTCGCGGGCGAAGTACCAGGTAGCGCCAATCTGGCGCGATTTCAGAATGTTGCGGTTACGCTTGCTGCCGTATTTGTACCAACGGCGCTGATGCTCATACAGGCTGTTGAAAAACAGGGCGCGCAGTTCGGTGATCTGCTCATCTGTAAAGTGGTTTTTAGGTGCCTTCTTCTTCTCGGCTTGCTTCTCATCCTGCACGCGTCGCTCAAAGCGGGCCAACTGCCGCCCCAGAAGGTCAATCTCTTTGAAATCCCGCCCGCTCTTGACGTCTTTGCTGATCAGCATCTGATAGCGCGCCTCGGTAGTGATCCGGGCACGGTCAAGCGGCGCAACGTCGTCCCAGGTATCGCGTCGACGCCATGAGTACAGCGTCGGCGGCTTAACGCCGGTCAGCTCCGCGATGTAAGGGATTGAATATCCCGACCAATATAAGGTCTGCGCCTGTCGGCGGGGATCGGTGACATTTGTTTTCATGCACTCAGACTATCGCGCGCGGGGAACGGGGAGGTATTGCGTTGAATTGTACCGGGAGCCCTACAACCGCAAGGAATTGAGAGGGATAAGCCCAAGGGTAATGATAAAGCCCTGGCTCGTTGCCATCTCACATTAACACGCCCGGAGGGCTACCAGATGGGTAAGAAAACCAAAATGTTTCGCGTTGCAGTCGAAGGCGGTACGACTGACGGTCGCGCCATCCTCAAACGCGACCTATTGGACATCGCGTCCACTTATGACCCGGCACTGTATGGCGCCCGCGTCGATTTGGAGCACATCAAAGCTTACGCCCCCGATAGCGTGTTCCGTGCCTATGGCGATGTTCTAGCCCCGCTGAAAACCGAGGTGATCGCAGACGGGCCACTCAAAGGCAAATTGGCGCTGTATGCACAGATTGACGCTACCGACGATCTGATCGCTCTGAACAAGAAGCGCCAGAAGGTTTACCCATCAATCCAGTTTCATCCGCAATTCGAGCATACCGGCGGCGCTTACCTGATGGGCTTAGCCCTCACGGACACCCCCGCCAGCCTGGGCACAGAAATGCTGGAGTTTTGCTCAAAGGCAAAAGACAACCCGCTCACCGGCCGCAAGCAGCATGCCGAATGCCTGATTGCTGCAGTTGATGAAACGATGGATTTAAGCATCGAACTGGAAGAAACCGCCCCGGCTCCGGCAGATACCGGCATGCAATTTTTCAATCGGATTAAGGGGATCCTGACCGGCAACCAGCAAAAAACCACCGGTGATATCAGTCAGATCCAGCAGGCCGTTGAGCAAATCGCACTGAGCCAAAAGGAACTGCTGGACGGTCAAACCCGGCTGTCAGCGATTGAAAACGAAAACACCACACTGAAACAGTCCGTTGCCAAGTTGACCATCGA
Organism: Serratia sp. 14-2641; assembly: GCF_001692375.1. NCBI lineage: Bacteria > Pseudomonadati > Pseudomonadota > Gammaproteobacteria > Enterobacterales > Yersiniaceae > Serratia > Serratia sp. 14-2641. The sequence continues at coordinate 4,107 of NZ_LXKR01000044.1, forward strand.
CCTCAGCACGCTTACCGAATCTCTGAGCCGTCAACCTGAGCCAGGGAAAAAACGCCCACCCGCAGCCGGTAGCCACACCGAGGGCGATCAGTCAGAGCTGACCGACTGCTAAGCGGCGCTATTAGCCCATTGTTGACAGGAAAAACCCATGAAAAACGAAACACGCGTCAAGTATGACCAATATCTGAGCCGACAGGCCGAACTCAACCACGTCCCAGTGAGTTCGGTCATGGCCAAGTTTTCCGTTGATCCGTCCATCACTCAGACGTTGGAAGACCGCATTCAGCAAAGTAGCGAATTCCTGACCCGCATCAACATTTCCCCCGTCTCAGAGCAGGAGGGTGAAAAACTCGGTCTGGGTGTCGATGATCCTATCGCCAGCACGACGGACACCACTGTCGAGCGCCGTCAGCCTGCCAGCGTTGAAAGTCTGGACAGCGGTAAATACCGTTGCGAGCAGACCAACAGCGATACATTCATTCGCTATGCGCGTCTGGACGCCTGGGCGAAGTTCAAAGACTTCCAGGCCCGCGTTACCAACCAGATCGTTAAGCGCCGAGGGCTGGATCGCATCATGATCGGTCTGAACGGGGTTACGCGCGCCGCCAAGTCCAATAAGGCGCAAAACCCGCTGTTGCAGGACGTAAACGTCGGCTGGCTGCAAAAGTATCGCCTGGAGTCACCGCAGCGCGTATTGGCGGGGAAGACCATCACGTCACGCGATCAAGACAACGTCATTATCGCCACCGGCGATTATGGCAACCTCGACGCGCTGGCCTATGACGCCGTTAACAGCCTGATCGATCCCTGGTTCCAGGATGATACCGATCTGGTTGTGATTTGCGGCCGCAATCTGTTGTCTGACCGTTATTTCCCCATCCTGAACACCCTCAGCAAAACCAATCCGAACACCGAGGCATTGGCGGGAAAGGTATTGCTGTCCCAACAGCAGATCGGGGCAATGCCCACCTATCGGGTGCCGTATTTCCCTCCCAACGCGATGCTGATCACCCGTTTCGACAACCTCTCGATCTACTGGCAGGAAGATACACACCGCCGGATGATCAAGGACGAACCGGAATGGGATCGCATTGCGACCTATGAATCAAGCAACGATGCCTATGTCATTGAGGATTACGGCTGCGGCTGTCTGATCGAAGACATTACCCCTGCCGAGTAACGCCGGGAACCGGGCGGCGCCTGACGCCGCCCCATAACACACTAACGGGGCATATTATGTTGACACCTGCACGCAGGCATTTTGAAAGCGTCATGGCGCAGCGCCGTGGCGATGTGGACGCACCCTTGCGCCAGTCTGAAACCGCATACGAGCAACAGCTTTTCCGTCTGGAAAACGACAAGCGCCGACTCAAGCGGATCGAGTCGGTCAAAGCCAAAGTGGAGCTGAAAAAAGAGCTTCTGCCCGCCTATGAGGGCTGGCTAGAGGGCGTTTTAAAAGCCGATAGCGGCCAGGCTGACGAGATTGTCACTACCTGCATGATTTGGCATATCGATGCAGGTAACTACGGCACGGCGTTGCCGTTGGCCGAGTATGTGATCCGTCACGGCATCCCACTGCCAGACCATTACGAGCGCGGCGCGGCCTGTCTGATTGTTGATGAAATTGCCGACGCCGCCTTGAGCCACTTCAAGATTGGCGATACTGCCAGCGCCCCGGTCAGCCTGGATATTCTGTTGCGTATCGAGCGGCTGACTGATGGCCTTGATATGCCTGATGAGGCGCGCGCCAAACTCTACAAGGCGATTGGTTTCACGTTGCGTGACAAGACAGAGGAGCCAGACCTCGCCGCCTCACTGAGCTGGTTGCAGCGTGCCATGGCGCTTAATGCCAATATCGGCGTCGTGAAGGACGTGCAGAACCTGATCCGCGCCATCAGCAAAGCCTCGTTAGACGAGGCCGGTGGCGAGGGAAGTAGCACAGTTAAAGGTGATGGTAGCGGCAGTTCGCTGCCTGAAATTACCACCGACGCCGCAGGCGAGATGCAGGACGCTCCGGCCACTGCAAAGGCGCCAGCACCGAAAAAGCCCGCAGCAAGTAAAAAAACAGCCGCGCCAGGCAAAAAGCCCCGCGCTTAACGTATCGTGCCCCGCACGTCAGGGCGGCACGTCCACAAAGAGATCTCTCTGTTTGTGGCGTCCACCGCCCGCCTTTTTTGAGGTGACGAGATGAGCTTTTTAGCGACAGAACCGGCTCGCCCGGCTAGCGACACGCCGAGCGATACCGATACCCTCATCACCAACGCCGCATTCTGGCTAGATATCTCCCTGGGGGATCTGCGCAAGGTCATGCGCCTTGATGGGCAAGTCACCACCGAGCGCCTGCGCCACGCTGCGATTGAAGCCATGACCAACGTCAACAACGAGCTGGCCGAATGGCGGGTAAAACAGCAGGCCGCAGGTTTTGAAGCGTTGACGGATGTCCCCGTCAGCGATGATGAGCAGATCGACGGTGAGTCGGTGCTGATCCAGCGTTACCGGCGCGCAGTGTATTGCCACACCAAGGCCAACCTGGTTGAGCGCCGCAGGGATGTGGACACCACCGGCGACGGTGACAACCTCGCCGAGAAGCTAAGCACCACCATTACCGATCTGTGGCGCGACGCACGTTGGGCGATCCAGGATATTCAGGGTAATCAGCGCGGCATCGCGGAGTTGGTGTAATGCGTGTCATGGCCGTGCAAGGCGACACGCTGGATGCCCTCTGTTATCGCTATTACGGCGCGCTGGCGGGCGCACTGGAAGCGGTGTTAACCGCTAATCCACACCTGGCCGAGCTGGGCCCGATACTGCCAACAGGAACACCGGTTGAATTGCCGAACCAGGTTGAGCAGGCAACGGACACGCAAATGATCCAGCTTTGGGACTAATCATCATGCCTTTTAGAGCCTCTCTCATGGAAAAGTACAGCTCCGCAGCGTCCTACGTCTGGTCACTGCTGTTAGCAATTTTTGGGGGGCTCTCCCTCAATGAATGGGCGGTATTGGTCGGGATCCTTACCGGTCTGGGCACCTACTTGACCAACCGCTATTACAAACGCCGTGAAGAGGCCCGCAGGGCTGCGGAACACGCCTGGCATATCAAGATGTTCGAACTTGAGTACGAGCAAAAGCGCCAGGCATTCAAAGGGGAATATCGTGAGTAAAAAACAACTGGCAGGCTGCTCGGTCACGGCGATCATTGCACTGGTGCTAACCTTGTTCTTGGGTGAGATCCGAACCGGTGAGGCTGGCCTGTCCCTGATAGGAAATGCCGAGGGGTGTATCCGTGACCCTTACCACTGCCCTGCTGGCGTATTAACCATAGGCGTGGGAAGCACTGGAAATGTGAACCCGGAAAAGCGCTACAGTGATGAAGAGATCGCCCGCCGATGGGTAGACGACATCAAGACCGCCGAGAGTTGCGTCAATAGCAGGTTTAATGGCCGAGAAATGCCACAGCCTACTTTTGAGGCCATGACATCCTTGGCGTTTAACCTGGGCTGTGCAGGGATCCGCTGGAACAGTAATGCCAAGCGGCCCACGCAAATCTACCAATATGCGCAGGCAAAAAACTGGCCTGCCATGTGTCAACGCATCCCCGATTTTTCCTACTCCGGCGGCAAACGCCTGCGTGGCCTCGAGATCCGCAGAAATACCGAAATGGCCCACTGTTTAAGCGGGGCATCATCATGAATCGTTGGCTTACCGTGGCGGGACTGTTGTTGATTGTCGCGCTGTTCGTTGACGCCAAGCTACTGCGTAAAAGTAACGCCAACTTGGCGAAACAGGTCAGCACGCTAGATATAGACCTTAAGAAATCCCGCGCCATCATCAGCACCCAGGCCGCCACGTCACGCATTTTCAATACCATTTCCGAGGCTACCGAGCATGACAACCACCAAGCCAGCGCCAAAAACGACACCGTGCGCACCGAAATACGCACCCTCATTAAAAAAGAGCCTTGCGCTGTGCAGTATCTGCCTGGTGATGTTAGTGACCGGCTGCTCCACTTCACCCATCGGTTACGTGCCGTCGCCCTGCCAGCCCCTCCCATCCAGTCTGACCACGCCAATACTGGTGCCCCTACCGCCAGGCGATTGAGTTACGCGCAGGCGGTTGAATGGTTGCCGATGTTGCTTGATGTCATTGAACAGGCCAATAACCGCCTGGCGGCCATCCGGGCAGCTGAAAAGGCGCGCTCATCCGGGGACACTATCGATCACAGTCAAAAATGACTGTCTTGGCCATACCGGCAGACATAGCCAAAAATAACTGTGCTGCAGGCGAAGGAGAACACCATGCTAAAACCCAACCTATTGCGTGAGGCCATCAGCGCCGCCAATGCCTACCTGCGAATGAACCCAGACTCGCTGGCCATCTGGGTTAGCGAGGGAACGATTGTTTCCACCGGGCAAAAATCCCTGTCGCACGAATACCGCTATCAGACCAACCTGCTGGTGATGGATTACCCCCACAATGTGGATACCGTCGTCCTACCGGTGCAGTTGTGGATCCGTGAGCACCAGCCGGATCTGCACTTCAACCCAGACTTGCGCGAGACGGGGGTTAAATTCAAGGTCGATATTCTGGACAACGGAACTGCTGACCTGCTGATCATCCTGCAACTGACCGAGGCGGCGATTGTCACCAAGAAAGACAGTGAGCTGATTGTCACGCACCGCACTGAACCCCCTCACGATCCCTATGCCGATGTCAGTGAATGGACGCTAGACAGCGCGGGGGAAATGGTTAACACCTGGGTAAGTCAGCAACTAGGCGGTAAATCATGAGTAACAACAACGATCTGGCGCAGCTCGAAAAAGAGTTGCAAGACATGCTGCGCAATGTCGAACCAGCACGCCGTCGCCTGATGGTCAAGAAGTTGGCGCAGACACTGCGCAAAGGGCAGCAACAGCGCATTGCCCAACAGCAGAACACCGACGGCACCAAGTACCAGGCGCGCAGCCCACGCACCGAAGTCACGCAACAGCGCCTGCGCTTTATCTACTTTGGTGAGTTGCGCGACCTCAAGAACTGGAAGCGCGGGCACGACCGGATCACCGGCTGGGATAACAAGCGCGGCGCAATTCGTACTTTCTTGCGCAACCGTATTGAGCGTTACATCTCGGTTGAGACGGCCACTACCACAAAGCGCGTTAGAAAACCTCAACCCATGTTCCGCCGCCTGCGCACCGCCTCATTTCTGCGCGCTAGAGCCTCTGGAAATTCTGCCGTTGTCGGTTTTGATGGCGTGGCCGCTCAGATAGCGAACGTGCATCAGCTTGGCCTTGAGGATCAGGTCAACCCTAGCGTGCGCATGCGCTACCCACTGCGAGAACTGTTGGGCGTCACTCCGCAGGATCGGGAATTGATGCTGGATGCTGTTTTCGACTTCATTATCGATAAGCAGCGATAACTGCTTGTAGCAGCCCTCCTACAATGCCCCCGCGTTGCCTGCCCGCGCGCGAGGGGGCAACAATACCGGCATACTTTTCGTCACTGCCGGTAACTCATGAACGATATCGCCGAAATCCTGCGCCGCCTGGCTAACCTCATTCGCTTTGGTACTGTTGACAGTGTCCAAATGGATCCGCCGCGTGTACGTATCGCCACCGGTGAACTGGTCACCACCTGGATCCCCTGGCTGGCACTGCGTGCGGGTAATGCCGTCACCTGGTGGGCACCAACGGTCGGTGAGCAAGTCGTCGTTTTAGCAGCGAACGGGGAGCTTACCACCGCTGTTGCACTCCTTGGCTTGTATGGCGACAGCGCCCCCGCTCCCAGTGATAACCCGGTAGTAAACCTGACCCGCTACCCAGATGGCGCCACTTTCTGCTACGACCCCGCGAGCAGCACCGGCGATATAACGGGCGTGGTGGATTTGCGTATTGATGCAAACGGCACGCTGCGTATTTCTTCAAAAAGCATGGTTTTCAATGCGCAGGACATTGCCTTTAATGCGCAAGGCATCGTTTTCAACGCCGATACTGCCTTTAACAGCAAAACCTCCGGCACCGGGCTACGCATTAACAGTGACGCCATCGTTAACGGTGAGGTTACCCAGGGTGGCGGCAAGATGACCTCCAATGGCATCACCGTTGACCGCCATGGTCACAGCGGCGTTAAAGCGGGCGACGATATTAGCGGGGATCCGGTATGACAGCCTATCTAGGAATGAATAGCCGCACAGGTCACGCCATGACGGACATGGCCCATATCAAGCAATCTGTTGCCGACATTGTCTGCACGCCAATCGGCTCACGGATCCAGCGTAGAGCCTATGGCTCTCTGATTTTCTCTCTGCTGGATAACCCGCAGAACCCCGCAACACAGCTTAAGGTGATGTCGGCCATTTACAGCGCGGTGTTGCAGTGGGAGCCGCGGATCGCGCTCTCTTCCATCACCCTGAGCGGCGATGATGCGCACTTGGCCGCCAGGTTGATAGGCAGGATCAGTAGCAGCAATCACCCCCTTAGCCTGGACATCCCTCTGGAGGCCGGTCTATGAGCGTGATCGACCTGTCCCGCCTCCCTGCCCCCGTGGTAATTGAAGAGCTCAGCTTCGAAGTGCTATTCGAGTCGAACAAAAACCGGCTGCTTGCGCTGTACCCGGAAGGAGTCGAGCGGGACGCTATCGCCAAGACACTGCAACTGGAGTCTGAGCCGCTGGTCAAGCTGTTGCAGGAAAACGCCTACCGTGAGTTGCTGTTGCGCCAGCGTGTCAATCAGGCCGCACTGGCGGGCATGGTGGCCTATTCACAGCTCAGTGATCTAGATCATCTCGGTGCCAACAACAACGTGGAACGGCTGGTGATCACCCCCGCCGATGATGCAGCCATCCCGCCAGTGGCGGCAGTCATGGAGTCAGACAGTGATTTTCGCCTGCGCATCCCGGCGGCGTTCGAGGGGATGTCAGTAGCCGGGCCAACCGGGGCTTATGAATTCCATGCTGTGAGTGCGGACGGTCGCGTAGCGGACGCCAGCGCCTTGAGCCCCTCGCCCGCGAACGTCACGATCACGGTGTTATCCCGAGAGGGTGACGGCACCGCATCCGATGAGTTGCTCGCTCTCGTTGACAAGGCCCTTAACAGCGAAGAGATCCGCCCCGTTGCCGATCGGTTGCTGATCCAGTCTGCCAGCATCGTAAGCTACCGTATCGATGCCATGCTCTTTCTCTTTCCCGGCCCGGAGGCTGTACCCGTCAGGGAGAATGCACAGGCGCGCCTGGTGGAATACATCAGCCAGCAGCGGCGCTTAGGGCGTGATATTCGCCTGTCGGCTATCTACGCCGCATTGCATGCGGAGGGGGTTCAGCGTGTTGAATTGGCCTCCCCACTGGAAGATGTGGTGCTCGATCGCACGCAGGCCGCCTACTGCACTGACTACCAGATAACCGTTGGGGGTACAGATGAATAGCCTACTCCCGATCTCCGCTTCACCTTTTGAGCGCAACGTCGCGCAGGCTTGCGCGGGCATTGATGATATCCCGGTTCCATTGCGGGACACTTGGAACCCTGACACCTGCCCTGTTGCCCTGTTGCCTTATTTGGCCTGGGCGCGCTCTGTTGATCGCTGGGATGACTCATGGTCAGAGGCCACCAAGCGCGCCGTTGTCAAAGCTGCCTTTGTGCTGCACCAGCGCAAGGGGACTATGGGCGCCGTTCGCCGCGCCATCATGCCGCTCGGGTTTGAGTTATCCCCTACAGAGTGGTGGGAAACCGGGGACGCGCCAGGTACTTGGCGCGCTATCGTTGATGTTATGGATCAGGGTATTACCGAAGCCATGCATGACGAGGTCGAGCGCTTGATCGATAGCGCAAAACCACGCAGCCGCCACCTGATTGGCCTTGCCATACGATTGAAAACAGTCGCCCCGCTTTATGTGGGGGCGGCTAATTATCTGGGTGATGAGCTGACCATTTACCCCTATTTCCCTGAATTACTGGAAGTGGGATCACCAGAAACCTACGCCGGTGCGGCGATCCATTTAATTGATACAGTGAGTGTGACCGATGAGCGCTAGATACTTTGCGTTATTAACCAATATTGGCGTTGCGAAAATTACCAACGCGGCTGCGCTGGGCATCAAACTCAATATTACCGAGATGGCCGTCGGTGATGGCGGCGGATCACTCCCTTCACCAACACCAGACCAGACCGCCCTTGTTAACGAGCGCCGCCGTGCCCCGATAAATCGATTGTCGATTGATCCACTCAACGACGCGCAGATCATCGTTGAGCAGGTCATCCCAGAAAACGTGGGCGGTTGGTGGATTAAAGAAGTCGGCCTGTATGACGAGGACGGTGATCTAGTAGCTCTATCCAACTGCCCGGAAACCTATAAGCCGCACTTGCAGGAAGGCTCAGGCCGCACCCAGATTGTACGCATGGTGATCATCGTCAGTAACACATCAAGCGTGACGGTCAAGATAGATCCGGCAGTTGTACTGGCAACAAGGCAATATGTTGACGATAGGGTCATGGAGGTGATAAACGCTGAAAATGGTTCCTATTCAAAAATAATTGAAGCTCTGAGCAGGCCAGATGCGGAGAAACTTATCGGCCGCTGTGAGAATGTAGATGAATTACGCGCAACAGAGCCAACCCAGCCAGACCAGGTGATCGCCTTAGCCTCCTATCATGGGGGATGGGCGGCGCAGTTAAGCGTGAGTCATGGTGCTGGCAATTTCTGGCATGACGCCAGTGACTCAACCACCCCCGATAATGGAGGAAGCGTTTTTGTTACAACCCTTGGTGCTAGATGGAAGTCATTAAAAATCGAGTTTGTTCCCGAGGATTTTGGCGCACTAGGTGGTGATGAGGATACCGATACCGATGCATTGCAACGTCTTTTTAATGCGCATGTAAAAATAGGTTCAGCGAAGGGGAACTATTTACTTAAAAACTTCAATCGCCCATCATCTGGCTTTGAGTCATGGATGACCTATAACTACGTTATTAATATTGATGGATTCAAGGGGTTTGCTGACTTTAGCGAAGCAACATTCTCACTGCCAGAGGGAGTTGGACGTATTACAGCCATAACAATAACAAACTCTACGGGTGAAATTCATTTACCAAAAATACGGGGTAACATGCAAGGCACTATCATGCCGTCAGGCTACATAGATGATTGTGCAGTACGCATTGGCGCAGGATGTAAGTTCCTACGCATCGTCTCTGATGGCATTGACCATTATCCTGGTCACGGCATTGTTGTGCGGCATTATATCGAAGATGGTGTTCCGTCTCTCGATGATGGCATCCCTTACGATATTGAAATAATCGCTAAAAACATGCGACATTGCTGGCAGTCTGGCGTAGTACCTATTACGGGCGATACGATTAGAATCAAAAATTTCGACATTCAATTTTCAGGGTCATTGCAAAACGCCAACGGCAGGGCTGCAACTGTCGGACATAATGTTCATTTTGAACCGGTCGCCGGTGCTGGCGGTAAAGATAACCGACTGCGCAATATATGGGTTTTATACGGAAATGGTTTTAATGCAAGAATGCACGGCATGATGTGTCATACCGCCATTGATAACTTTAATATTATTGGCAACAACTTTAAGTTCAATGCAGGTGATGGCGCTCGGTTTGAAGGGGCTGCACACAAAATACGCTCGCAAGGTAACACCTATTCAAATAACGGCATTCGAGGGGTGACATTCAACTGTGGAAGCCTCACTGCGGCAGGTTTCCCGTCAAACCAACATGATGCAAAATTTGATGATACATTTGAGTTTAATGGTGATGATGGGTTTACAGATTTATCTGGAAGCAAGGGGTTGGTTGTCTCTGGGTCGATAGGGAAAAATGGTGGAAATGGAATAATCGGTCAGGAAAATGGGGAGCATAACCTCATAGATCTGGTTATTTATGATAATGGGAGAGGATCTTCAGTAAGAAAACACGGAATTAGCGGAGGGAAGACGTTCTTCTCTAACGTAAGAATATCCAATAGCGATCCGTCAATTTACAACCAGAGACCATTCATTTTTAGAAACAGGTGTAAGGCTGGCCCAATAATCACCGATCAAAGCTCATATGACTTTGATGTAAAAGACGAACACCCTGCATACTTCCCGGAAAACGATGGTTCACTCAGATTGCTAGGCGATACTGGCAGGATCATGGGGAGAAAAATGTACATAAACAATCATGGTGTTGGTGCATGGTACATGCCAGACAACTATGACTTTATTAGTATAGGGTTTAACACTGTTGCCGATATGATATTCCCAAACCCTAGCGAATATAATCAATTAACAGCGTTTACCTTGAAAATTACGGCGGGCGTTGGGTATGTAAAAGTGAGGGAGGGCACGGTAAATGGTGGAAGTCAATTCCAGGCATTAGCAGGATATACCTACACAATGCAATACACATCCAACACAAACCTACAGGTAACAGCCTCGTAAACTCCCTGCAGTAAAGATAAAACTGACTGTGCCGCCAGGATGGCCAGCACAGTCAGTCCCACCTACAGTATCTTATCCAGGCTCAATGACAGATCGCCCAACGCCTCGCGTAAGTCCTCGCTGACACGCTCAAGGTTGAGAGTAAACTCAATCTTGCGGGCCTTGCCATCCTTGAAAAACTCGGTGCGCGTTTCCTGAATCGACGTGATCACATACATCCCGTAAATGGCACCCGTCCCCTCAATCAACGGCCAGGCAGAGCCGGTAAACGCCATAGTTTGCAACAGGCCGAGCGAGATATCGCCTCCGGTGATCTCCGGGTATAGGATGCCAGACAGTGTGATCTTATCTTCTCCGGGACCGACATACTGATACTTAGGTGAACGGCCAACGCGATCATTTTTCGCATGCCGCCAGGTACGCTCCTGCGCCAACGTTTGGTAAGGCGCCGTTGAACGCATGAACACGAACAAACCAAGCACCATCATCATAGGCATTCGCAACATATAACCCCCTTTGGTTTATTCGCGGTCCCGCAGTTGTGAGCGGTTTTTCATGGCCTTCTGCCGCTCAATATCGGTGATCTGCTCTTTGACCAGCATCGCGATCTTGCGCTCATCAAGCTGGCCGGCTTCTTTTAAATCAAACGACAGGTGATAGGTGTTACCCTCGATCGTTGTCGCTGCCGGGCGGGCCAGCAACGTGCGTTGGTTGGCTTGCGAGGCAAGAACGGCACCCGCCCCCGAAAATGCCAACTGAGTACCGCCACCAATCCAATCCTGGGCGCGTTGGAGCATACCACTTGCCGCCATTCGCAGTTGAGTAAGTAGGCTAGTCTGTTGCTTTTGCGGTTCAGCAAACACCCCGGCAAAACTCCCCTGGCCAAGCCCGATACTGCCGAACTTGTCCAGCCCCGTCGTTGATTTGCGCAGCGCATCTGCCGCCTTGGTTAACCCATTGATCGCCCGCGCCTGCTCACGCTGCGCGGTCAGGTAGGGTGATGCAAGGGCAATATGCGGCGCCACGTTCTTGAAGACGATATCGCCGAGCTTGTTGGGATCCCTCTTCTCGGCCTCTTTACCCGCCCCCGCTCCCGCCCCTGACTTGCCGCTGTCCGGGTTCTTACCCCAGATTGCACCTGCTGGCTTTATAGCGGGAGGCTTGGGAGGTGGGTTCTCTGCTGGTTTATCCTCTCCGGCCTTAATGGCTGCGTTAGGCTTCCATTCCTGCGTTGTCCATTTTTTTGCCTTCGCATCCCATATACGCATTACTGCCGGTTTAGGGGTGTGCTCCCCATTCGGCATCGCGTTATTCATGCCATTGGCGCGCGCCGCTGCAATACGGATGCGCTCAGCCTGTTCAGGGATCGCGTTGAGCTTTTCCAATACCCAGGTGATCTGCTCACGCAACCACGCGAACGGCGCCCATAGCATCGAGATGGCCTCCCCTAACGCCATACCGAATTTTTTACCCGACTCCGTCGCTTTATCGAGTTCCTCGCGTGTTGATTTCACGGGGGTTAATAACCGGGTAAACCAGTCCCATACGCCTTTTAGCTTTTCCCACACCCAGCCAAGCGCACGCCCTATGGCATCAAAAGTCGGAGCTAACGGTAACAGTGCGCTGCGAATACCGGCGGTAGACTCCACCAACCCAGACCAGAACCCCGAAAACCACGCCTTGATGGGTTCCCAATATTTATAAACGGTCAACCCCACCGCCGTGAGCGCTGCGCCAATCGCGACAATTGGCCAGGTAAGCCCACTGAGCAAAATCATGACACCGCGAAACACCCAGCCAAAGCTGCTATTAAGTAGCCGTAGTGGGGAATTAACCAGCCACAACAACCTGGAGCCAAGAGCACGCAGTGCAACAAGGGGGGAGGTAAAAATGCCCAGCATTGATGTCCGTAAGAACACGAATGCACGCGCAAGCAAGCCCACCGCACCTGGTGCGCCACCGCCGGTAATAAGGCTGAATGCCAACCGTATCGCCATCAGGGGGTTGAGTATCGTTGCCGTCGTGATCAGTAGAGCCCCGAACCCAACAGACAGACCGGCAATCGCCGCAGTAAGACGAACCACCGTCCCGACTGTCTCTTTATTCTGCGCCACCCATGCTCGCGCCGACGTCAGCCACTTCTGAGCCCACGCCATCAGTGCCATCAGTTGTGGCCGCAACGTGCTGCCAAGGGCTTCTGCAAGTCCACTCAACCCAGCCTTTAGCAGTCCCCATTGCGACGAGAGGGAGTCCTTATCGATATTCGCCTCACGTGCCATCGACCCACGCGCAGAGGTGCCCTCAAGGAGAGCCAGTTGCCGATCAAGTTCCCCCAGATTGTTGGCCAGCTTCGCCGCATCATCACCGAACTCTTTACCGAAAAGCTGCGTCAGCACTTTCAGGCGGTCGGCTTCCGGCAACTTGCTGACCGCATTAAGCACGGTGCGAATAGTCCCCATCGCGTCCGTGGCCATAGACACTTCAAGTTTTTTGGCGTTAATACCCAGGACATTCAGCGCCTCGGTAAACTTGTCGCTTTGCATGCTGGCGATGGACAGCTCGCGCACCATCGCATTGGAGGCACTGGCGGCAAGCTCCCGCTCAGTACCGAGTGACAGGAACGTCGAACCGAGAGCAGCCGCCTGCTTATAACCCATGCGCTCGGCGTTACCCCCCATGCGTTTCAGTACGTCGATAATATCCGCGCCCTTGGACTGCGCGTTATCATCCAGGTAGTTGATCGCATCGCCCAGCGACTCAATATCTTTGATCGGTATGCGGTAAAGGTTGGCGATTTTGCCGAGATCTTCCGCCAGTTCACCCGCTGGCAATTCGAACGCCTTGGACGCTTTGGCGGCGGTATCCGCAAACGCCAACAGGTCACGCCGCTGATCCGCCCAGGTGTCATCCTTCTTGGCCACCCCCATGCGGCCACCGCCCTCGATCAGCGCCGCATAATCCAGGCCGCCACCCGGCAGCGGTGTGACTGCCGCCGCTTCCTGAATGAGTTTTTGCACTTCGTAATAGCGCGCCGTGCGCTGGCCATCGTCGGTGAGTAGACCGTCAACCTGCTTTGCAACGCCTTTCATGGCGTCTTCAAGTGAGCCGTATCGCCGGGTGATCAGGGCAATCGGCGCGCCTATTGCCGCACCGACCATCAAGGCAGACGTGCCCGCGCCCCGTAGATTACTGATAAATTCCCGCCCCTCTGTGTAGCGGGATCGGGCATCACCGATTTGCTTGAGCCGTCTTTCTTGTTCAGCGAGTTGGCGGTTGTATTGCTCCGTATAGCGAGCGGCCGCCTGAGTGGCGTTGCTGTTCTTATCGACAAACACACCGTGCTGTTTCAGTTCACCACGCAGGCGCACCAGGCGTTGGATCTGCCCTTCCTGAGTTCCACGCAGTTTTACCAGGCGCTCATCCCAACGCTGGACGGCGGCGATCTGTTTCTGGGTAGGGTTTTCAAGCGATCGGACTGCATCGGCAGCACGTTGAATTTTTTCAATGCGCGCCGTCGTCTTGGCACTGGCGGCGCTGAGCTTGTCAAAACTGTCTGCCGAGGTAGACAGTTGCTTGATACTGGCACGGGTGTTTTTGATTTGGCTGGCGAGTGCGGCACTGCTCTTTTGTGCCGCATCAAGAGGGCGACTCAGGTTATTGACCGCCCCCAAAGCCACTTGTATCTGTAGTTTGCGGTCGGCCATAGATTACTCTTCTTCTGTGTTACCGCTGCGGAGCGCCGCCCGTTCTCGCCATTCAGCCAGCTCCACTAGGGACATGGACCAGAGATCGGGCGGCGGCCAATGAAAAATAGTCGCGATGTCGGCGATGGCATCCTCAACGCTGTTTATTTTGATTTCGACGCGGGCTCCGGGGTCTTGTTTTCCACAGAGGTAGGCTGTAAAAAAGCCGACACACCCAGCGCCATCTGCGCAAAGTCCCAGGTATCCATTCCGGCAATTTCCACCGGCGTGAGCGCGGGCTCGGTGACGCGTGGCAACAGCGTGATCAGGCTGTCGACATCACTGTTCATCACATCAATCAGTTTCAGGCCGCGCAGACTGCCCGCCTGTTTCATGGTGTCCGTGATGGACACCACCGCGATCAGTGTTTCGCCACGTTTGATAGGTGTTTGCAGGGTAATAGATTCACTCATGAGATATCTCCATACAGCAAGTTAGGCCAGCCCACTGCCGCAGGCTGGCATAAGGGTTTAATACGTGATTACAGGCCGATATTGGCCCGGTGCTGCGCCATGCGGTCAACGCCGTTGACGATGTAAATCATGTTGATGATATCGAGCTCGATCAGCACGGTGCCGTTATGCGTTAGCTTGCAGTAGGTATTTTTCAGCGAATACTTATGCTGCGTGTTCTCCCCCTGCTTCGCATTACCGGTGTCAATCTCAACAAAACGGCCACGCGTCTGGACTTCAACCGGAATTGCGTCGCCGCTGTCTTCGGCCTGATAGGAACCCGCAAAGCGCGATTGCAGACCATCAGCGTTAGGGATGCCGTATTGCGTCATCAGCTCGAACATGATGCCGCCCATGGTAACTTCCATATCCAGAGCGCCAGGCTCAAAGCCGAGATCAACGGCCACCGATCCCAGCATCCCGCCCCCCTGATAGTCCTCGGTCTTGACCGTGAACTTAGGCAACGTGACCTCCTCACCTGGCCAAGATAGCTATTGCCGTTGAGGTAGTAGTTAAACAACTTCAATTTACGCGGTAGTGCCATGACGATCCCCTTAACTGTTTACGGCGTTGGCAAAGGTAGCGAAATACTCGTCCGTAAACTCCTGCTCCAACACCAGGTGTTCGAGTGGGGGGACGGGGGTATAGCGGTACTTGATCGTAAGCCTGCCGACCTTCAATGAATCCGTGGTATTAAGGTCGGTGTCATACCAAACATCAGCGCCAAGCAAACGACCGGCGGTAACCCAGGCGGAAAGCTTGCGCTTAATGCCGTCGATAATGTCGCGCGCCAGGCCAGGCGTAAGCGGCTTATCGATATACGGGAAATGCGCCTCGGCGATCGTGTCAGCGATCAGTTGAGCGGTGCGGGTATACGACTCAAAGATAAAGGTTTCTTTATCCGCCGTACGGTTACCCCAGAAGCGGAAACCGTCTTGCTTGATCAGCGTGGTGATGTGTTCGGCATTCAGCGCATCCGCGTCGGTATCCGTCCCTTGCAACGCGAAATAAATATCCTGGGACGTGCCAACCACATTGTTAACAGCGATGTTGGATAGCGTTTTATGCCAACCGATTTGCGCATCAATGCGGGCCCGCAGTCCCAACGCATACGCGGTTGCCGGGACAACGACGTTAACACCAGCTTTGGTGTCGTAGGCCAGCCAATCAGGGTAAATGATCATTACCTCGCGCTGAGTGAAATTGGCACGGTACTCTTTAGCCTCTGCAATCGTGGCGCTGTCACCGGTACTGACGTAAGCAAACGCCTTCAACTCCTGCGCGAAAGTTGCCAGTTGTTGTGCAACCGGTAGCGAATCCAGACCAGGCGCGCCAAGAATACGCGGCTTCATGCCGGTTCGCATTTCGGCAACCAGCAGGGCAAAAAGACCGGTGTAACGACCGTCGGCACCCACGCCGCCGATCACATTCTCGGTTGTTTCGGTTTCGTCCGTCCCCTCCTCCACGCGAATGACAATCGTCGGCGGACTGGATTGCTGCGAGATGGCGGTCAGCACGGTTTTTAGCGTGCCCGTCGTCCCGGTCTTGCCGAGAACGGTGCGCACCCGCGTGAGCAGTACCGGCGTATTTAGCGGGAACACATCGGCATCGGCGTCATCTGACGTGCAAACTACGCCAATGACAGCAGACGCAACATCAGTGATGATCGTGGATGAATTAACGCTTTCATTCACAGTCACGCCATGATGAAAATCGCTCATAGGATAACCCCTGTAATTTAATAGGCTCCGCCATCATCGCCGCCTCGCGCGCGCAGAACACGCAATGAGCATTGTCTCAAGCACCCTACAATCACAGCCGGGTTACTTCGCCTGTCATACCATCGGAAGATGCGATAAACGGTTACGGCAGAGTGAGCAGTATGGATTTCAGCATTGATGAATACCGGGCGCCAGCCTTCGACATTGCCATCAACGGAAAGACAGTGACGGCAGTCAATGACCGCCTGATAAGCCTATCCCTGTCAGATAACCGCGGCTTTGAGGCTGACACACTGGAACTCACCCTTGACGACACCGATCACCTGCTGAATCTGCCCTCCAGGGGAACCGCCATTGCGCTGGCCATCGGCTGGCGCGGCGAGACGCTGACACCCAAGGGGATTTTTGTTGTCGATGAGATACAGCACCAGGGGCCGCCAGATCAATTGATCATCACCGCCCGCAGTGCCGATTTTCGCGATACGTTCAACGTCAAGCGGGAGCAGAGTTGGAAGGACATCACCGTCGGTAAGTTGGTGGCCACGCTGGCGACACGTTACGATTTACGCGCTGCCGTCAGTGAGGATTTGGCCAACGTCGAGATCGACCACGCTGACCAGACCAACGAGAGCGATATCAGCTTTCTTTCTCGAATGGCTGAGATGTTGGGCGCTATCGCTACCATCAAAAACGGCATGTTGTTGTTCATCTGGCCAGGTAAAGCGGTATCCGCCAGCGGCAAGTTACTACCCATTATCACCATCACCCGCGCATCCGGCGACCGCCACGCCTTTCGTATGGCAGACCGCGACGCCTATACCGGCGTTACTGCTTACTGGTTGGATCTGGACTTCGGCAAGACACGCCCCACCAAGATCACCCGTAAACCCAGGAAGAAAAAGACCACACCAAAGAAAAAAGAACCGGCATCAAGCAGCAAGGAGGGGAGCTATTTAGAGGGTGCCGAGGGTAATACGTTTGTGATGCGTACAACCTTCAAGACCGAGCGGGCCGCACGACGTGCAGCGGCAGCAAAATGGCGGCAGCTCCAACGGGGGGCGGCGGAGTTTTCCATTACCCTGGCCGAGGGGCGCGCCGATCTGTTCCCTGAGTTGCACGCAAGGGTCATGGGATTTAAGCCGCAGATCGATAATGCCGATTGGATAATTACCCAAGTGACTCACACTATTGATGAGAATGGATTTATTACCGGGCTCACATTGGAAGTGAAGATAACCGATGTTGATATGATGCCAGAGGAAAATAATCAGGGTGAATAACCGAAAGCGTGTTCTATCGCCTAACGGTGATATACTGACAGTAATAGTAAATATCGGGGAGAATGCCGATATGATGAGATGTTTTAAGTGCAACGCTGTAGCCAGAACCCGCACCAGCTTGCGGCTGTCAGAGAGAACGCAGCGCAATTACCACCAGTGCCAAAACATGCTTTGCGGCACCTGCTTTACCACCTTGCAAGAGGTTGAAAAGGTACTGACTGACGCCAAACCTACCGAAGGCGCAGAGCTGCCAAGAGAGCTCTTTCACCCTGGGCACCTGGGTGATGATCAGATGGGCCTAGAATTCTAGTACCAACCCGCTTCGGCGGGTTTTTTCATGCCTGGAAATCAATTCAATACATTCACAAATGTCAAAATGTGGACACTTAAAATAAAATATCGTTATAAATCATAATTAAAACCATAAAAAAAGGGAGGCCTAAGCCTCCCCATTAACTCCCCTACCTGAATCAGTGATTACGGATGTATTCATCCATATCGGTTTTCAGGTTGTCGGATTTGGTACCAAAGATCGCCTGAACGCCTGAGCCAGCCACAACCACACCGGCAGCACCCAGTTTCTTCAGACCAGCCTGGTCAACCTTGGATACGTCGGCCACGCTAACACGCAGACGGGTAATACAGGCATCCAGGTTGGTGATGTTCTCTTTACCGCCGAATGCCTGAACCAGCGCAGCAGACATTTCAGAACCACCCTGAGCCACCTGCTCGGAAGCATTGTCTTCACGGCCAGGGGTTTTCAGATCCAGTTTGGCAATCAGCACGCGGAAGATGGTGTAGTACACCAGACCGTAGATAACACCAACGATTGGGAACAGCCAGATTTTGCTGCTGTTGCCGCTCAGTACGATGAAGTCGATCAGACCGTGTGAGAAGCTGGTACCGTCACGCATACCCAACAGAATACAGATTGGGAACGCCAGACCGGCCAGGATCGCATGGATTACGTACAGGATCGGCGCAACAAACATGAAGGAGAACTCGATCGGCTCGGTAATACCGGTCAGGAACGAGGTCAGCGCAGCGGAAATCATGATACCGCCGACTTTGGCACGGTTTTCCGGCTTGGCTGAGTGCCAGATGGCAATCGCAGCAGCAGGCAGACCATACATTTTGAACAGGAAGCCACCAGACAGCATACCCGCAGTTGGGTCACCCGCCATGTAACGCGGAATGTCGCCGTGGAACACTTGACCGGCCGCATTGGTATATTCACCAATCTGCATTTGGAACGGAACGTTCCAGATGTGGTGCAGACCAAACGGTACCAGCGCACGCTCAACAAAACCGTAGATACCGAATGCCACCACTGGGTTCTGATAAGCGGCCCATTCGGAGAAGGTCTGGATAGCCGTACCGATTGGCGGCCAGATGAAGGAGAGGATCACACCCAGAATGATAGCGGCCAGACCTGAGATGATCGGCACAAAACGCTTACCGGCAAAGAAGCCCAGGTATTCTGGCAACTGAATGCGGAAGAAGCGGTTAAACATGTAGGCAGCAATGGCGCCGGAGATAATCCCCCCGAGCACACCGGTATCCGCCAGGTGTTTGGCCGCAATCTCTTCGGCTGGCAAATGCAGCACCAATGGCGCAACTACGGCCATGGTTTTCACCATGATGCCGTAAGCCACTACCGCGGCCAATGCAGAAACGCCGTCGTTGTTAGTGAAGCCCAGGGCAACACCGATAGCGAAGATCAACGGCATATTGGCGAATACGGAACCGCCGGCTTCCGCCATCACGTGAGAGACTACCAGAGGTAGCCAGCTAAAGTTGGCGGAACCGACGCCCAGCAGGATACCTGCGATAGGCAATACGGAAACCGGCAGCATCAGCGATTTACCTACTTTTTGCAGGTTGGCAAATGCGTTCTTGAACATAGTTGAGTGTGCTCCTGAGTAATAGTGCTTTGCTACTTCTCGCGAATTTTCGCGTTGCAGAGGGGGGAGAGAAAACCCCTGCATTTTCAGGGTGTCTGAGCACCCCTTTAATTTTTACGCAGAGTAAAATAAATACCCTGAACAATGTTTGATGACAGTCACGTTTCGATGAATCTGACCGGCCATTTTTCAAAAATCGTCTGCTTTTTGTGAAGAAAGATGAAAATTTGCCCGGCTTCTCCCCTGAAACGGATGGGAACATTACCCGTTTCGAGGATTAATTACGAGCTTAAAAAGAATTAGATTATCGCCAGCGGTTCGCTAAGCCTAGACGAAGGATCAGAGTTCGATGTGAAACAAACGTGAAAAGTTGGCGGTAGTCGCCTGCGCCAGATTTTCCAGGCTGACGCCCTTCAATACGGCCAGGTATTCTGCAACGTCGCGCACATAGGCGGGTTGGTTTTCTTTGCCGCGATGAGGTACCGGCGCCAGGTATGGCGAGTCGGTTTCCACCAGCATGCGATCTAATGGCACATAGCGGGCTACCTCGCGCAGCGGCTCGGCGTTACGGAAAGTGACAATGCCGGAGAACGAGATATAGAAGCCCAGATCGAGCAAGGCTTTCGCCGTTGGCAAATCTTCGGTGAAGCAATGCAGCACGCCGCCGCAATCCTGTGCGTTCTCTTCGCGCAGAATGGCCAACGTATCGTCACGCGCGTCACGCGTATGCACAATCACCGGCTTGTTGAGATCCCGGCCAATACGAATATGTTGACGGAACGACTCTTGCTGCAACGGGATATTGTCTTGTTGATAGAAGTAATCCAGCCCAGTTTCCCCCAGGGCAACCACCTGCTCTGCCGCAGCCAGAGTGCGCAGTTCGGTATAATCGTAGCCCCCTTCCAGATTCAAAGGATGAACGCCGCAGGAGAAGGCGACATCGGTACGTTGACCGATCAGTTGGGTCATCGCCTGATAACCCGGCAGCGTGGTGGCAACCGCCAGTACAAAGCCCACATCCTGCGCTTTGGCTTTGACCAGGGCATCGTCCACGCTGTGGTGCAAGGTGGCGAAGTCCAGGCTGTCGAGGTGGCAGTGAGAATCTACTAATAACATGATAATTAACTCTTTTACAACGAGTGAGGGGATGAGTAACCGGTAGCGCCGAGCATCTGCTCCCAACCGAGTAACTGTTCTGTCAGCAACAGCTCGCGATTAACGCCAACCACGCTGAGTAATTGATGGCGGCAGTTAAGCCACTGTTGCATGATTTGCTGGAGCGAAACGCTGCTCAAACGGCTGGCCAACTGCTGGACCAGCGGCAGTTGATCCTGATTCAGAGCATAGCTCGCGGCACCCTGCTGGTATTTCATCGCATCCATCAGCATCGAACATAGCCAGTGTAGCCGGTCCGCCACGTCGTCATAATTCAGTGCCGGCAACAGGGCCAACATATCGCACTGCGGCAGAGCAGCGCTCAAGGCGTTACACAGTGCGGCCCGCTGTTGCCAGCGATTCGGTTGCAGCAGCTGTTCGGCAGCGAGTGGAGCACCGTCATGCAGGCGTAATGCGGTCAGACGATCGACCGGATTGCCCGCGCCCTGGCGGTTAAGCCATTGCAGACTCAGCTGTTCATCCGGGCTGGCCAGATGCCAGTAGAAACAGCGACTACGCAGAGTCGCCAGCAGGCTTGAGGGCTCACGGCAACCTAGCAGGAAGTAGGTATTGGCCGGAGGCTCTTCCAAGGTTTTCAGCAAGGCGTTGGCCGCGGCCTCGGTCAACAGTTCTGCCTGCGACAGCCACACCACCTTGGCGCCCCCCTGCTGGGCATGGGAATAGAGGACCTCAATCACTTGGCGGATCGGTTCAATACCCAGGCTACTTTTGCCCTTTTCCGGGGCCAGCACGTGGTAGTCCGGGTGGTTGCCTGCCAGCATCAACCGGCAGCTGTGACACTCACCGCAGCTCTTTTCACCGTTGCGCTTTTGGCAGATCAGCCACCGGCTAAGGGCATAGAGTAGCTCAGCATCGCCGTTGCCCACCGCCGCATGCAGCAGTAATGCGTGATGGCCACGCCCAGCCGCATACTGCCCCACCAAATGACGATAGGGAGCGTTAAGCCACGGGTACCAGTTCATTACGCCCCTTCCTGCTGTTGCAGCCACTGTACAACCACCTTGCGAATATCGGCGGTGACCTGTTCCAGCGTTTGTGCCGCATCTATGGTAACGATGCTCGCATCCTGCGCCGCCAGTTCAAGATAGCGCGCACGGGTACGTTCAAAGAACGGCAGCGCTTCTTGCTCAATACGGTCCAACTCTCCACGCGCGCGCGCCCTTTGCAGGCCCACCGACGGAGGTAAGTCGAGATAAAGGGTAAGGTCGGGACGGAAGTCACCCAATACCGTATCACGCAGCGAGCTCATCAAATGTGGGTCGATTCCCCGGCCCCCGCCCTGATAGGCTTGCGCGGAAAGGTCGTGACGATCGCCAACCACCCAGGCTCCCCGCGCCAACGCCGGTTGGATCACGGTTTCCACCAGTTGCACCCGCGCGGCATATATCATCAGCAGTTCCGCCTTGATGGTTGGCAAATCGCCCTCTGCACCGCATTTAAACAGCTCGCGTAACTTCTCCGCCAGTGGCGTACCGCCCGGTTCACGGGTAAACACAATGTCGTTAATACCCTGCTCGTTAAGCACGTTGACCACGGTATTGCGCGCGGTGGTTTTACCCGCGCCTTCCAACCCTTCGATCACTACAAAGTTACTTTTCATTCTTTTCCTTTTGTACCTGCCGATAGACACGCACCGCAGCATTATGGCTTGCCAGGTTGGTGGTGAACGTATGACCACCCTTTCCGTCGGCAACAAAGTACAAATAATCGGTTTTAGCCGGATTGGCAGCAGCTTCCAGTGAAGCACGGCTCGGCATGGCGATCGGCGTTGGCGGCAGGCCACTGATCACATAGGTGTTATAGGGCGTTGCCGTCTCCAGATCCTTACGGGTGATGTTACCGGTGTAACTGTCGCCCATGCCGTAGATCACGGTAGGATCGGTTTGCAAACGCATGCCCAAACGCAGGCGATTGATAAACACCGAAGCAACCTTGGTGCGTTCCTCCGCTACGGCAGTCTCTTTCTCAACGATCGAAGCCATCGTCAACAACTCTTCCGGCGTTTTGTAGGGCAAGCTGGTGTCTCGCGCATGCCAAACGTCCTGCAATGCCTTGTACATCCGCAACTGCGAGCGCTTTAACAATGCCTGATCGGTGGTTCCCGCCGTATAGAGATAGGTATCTGGATACAAACGACCTTCCAGCACGCCACCTTCCGGCAGCCCCAGCGCCTTGGCGATCTCCGCCTCGCTTTTACCTGCCAGGGTATGCTTGACGTATTTGGACTCTTGCAGCACCTGCAGCCAATCTTTCAGACGCAAACCCTCGATAAAACGCGCGCTGAACTGGGCTTCTTTGCCGCTCGCCAACAGTTTCAGCATCTGGCGCACCGTCATCCCCGGGGTTAAACGGTAGGTACCAGCCTTGAATTCGGCCAGTTCCGGCTCCAGGCGCAGTAACCACGGGAACCAACGGCCATTGTGGATCAGCTTGTCACGTACCAGCAGCCCTTCAAGCGCCACACGGCCAGTGCCTGCGGGCAGTTTGAAGTAGGTTTCCTGCCCAATCGCCAGCGGAGTATCGGCAAAGCGTTCAATCCGCTGATGTCCCCAATACAGCGAAGCCAACGCCAGGAGCAGCAGCAGTACAACAATCTTGAGCTTTTTTCTCTTCATCGATCAGCCATCATTAACAGTGTGGTCGCAAAAAATCATACAGTTGGCGCGAAGGGTAGCGCCATGATTGTGCCCTATTCACCGGCAGCAACGGCATCAGCGCGTTGCATATCAGCATTTCCTCCGCATCGGCCAGCGTCTCTAGCGGTTCACTGACGTAATGCAGTAGATACTCGCTGCCCGCCAGAAGTTCAATCACGCGGCGGCGCATCACACCGGCGACACCGGCCTGATCCAGATTTGGCGTAAAGACGTTTTTTCCTTTGCGCCAGAACAAATTAGCCGCACAGCATTCCACCAGCATACCCGCAGTGTCAAGCACCAGTGCCTCATGGGCATCGGCCTGGTCAAGATGTGCGCGGATCAACACCTGCTCCAGGCGGTTAAGGTGTTTCAAGCCAGCCAACAGCGGATTACGTGCCAGCGCAACCGGGCTGAGCGCCAGGCTGATCCCTTCTTCACGCCATGACAGGTAATGCGTGGGATAGGTGCTGCGTGAAACGATCCGTGTAGGAGCAGCGCAGCCGCGCGGGCTGTAGCCTCGTCCGCCACTGCCTCTGGTCAGTATCGCTTTGACCACGCCAAGGGAGAGAGATCCTGCCGCATGGCGCATCTCAAGTTCCAATGCCGCCCAGTCCACCGCAGGCAGTAGCAACCTCTGCGCCGCCTGCTGCATGCGCTCGAGATGCCAAGGGAAAAGATCGATATTGCCATCCACCACCCTGGCGGTGGTAAAGCAGCCATCGCCAAACTGCAAACCGCGATCGCTGGCTGCCAGGGCGTCATGTTGTTGTCCATTTATCCAGTACATGCGTTTCCTCACTGTGTTATCACTACAGCATAACAGGCGCATACTACGATAAAACGGCCAGGCGCCATAAAAAAAGCCCGGTCAAAATGCACCGGGCCTTTATCAACTTAAGTTGGCAATAATTATACGCGACGGAAAATCAGCGAACCATTAGTGCCACCGAAGCCGAAGGAGTTACACAGCGTGAACTCCATATCTTTGGTCTGGCGCGCTTCGTGTGGTACGAAGTCCAGATCGCAACCTTCATCCGGATTATCCAGATTGATGGTAGGTGGAACCGCCTGATCGCGCAGAGCCAACACGGTAAAGATCGACTCAATCGCCCCTGCGGCACCCAGCAGGTGACCGGTCATCGATTTAGTGGAGCTGACCATTACCCGGTTGGCATCGCTACCAAATACGGATTTCACCGCTTGGGTTTCGGCTTTATCACCGGCCGGCGTCGAGGTGCCATGCGCGTTGATATAGCCAATCTGTGACGTTGTCACACCTGCATCACGCAGTGCGTTTTCCATCGCCAAGGCGGCACCGGCACCGTTTTCCGGTGGCGATGTCATGTGGTAGGCATCGCTGCTCATACCAAACCCGACAATTTCGGCGTAAATTTTCGCACCGCGTTGTTTTGCGTGTTCGTACTCTTCCAGCACCATCATCCCCGCACCATCGCCCAGGACAAAACCATCACGGTCTTTATCCCAGGGGCGGCTTGCGGCCTGTGGGTTGTCATTGCGGGTTGAGAGCGCACGAGCCGCCCCAAAGCCGCCGACACCCAGAGGGGTACTGGCTTTTTCTGCGCCACCGGCCAGCATCACATCGGCATCATTATAAGCAATGATACGTGCGGCATGGCCAATGTTATGGACACCTGAGGTACAGGCGGTAGCGATGGAAATACTTGGGCCACGCATGCCGTACATAATGGTCAGGTGACCGGCAATCATGTTCACAATGGTCGAGGGCACAAAAAACGGACTGATTTTCCGTGGGCCACCGTTAACCAGTGAGCTATGGTTTTCTTCAATCAACCCCAGGCCACCGATACCAGAGCCGATAGCGGCACCAATACGATTGGCGTTCGCCTCGTTGATATCCAGCCCCGCATCCTGCATGGCTTGCATGCCGGCGACGATGCCATATTGAATGAAAGCATCCATCTTGCGCGCATCTTTGCGCGAGATGAAATCTTCACAGTTAAAATTCTTTACCAAGCCAGCAAAGCGCGTTGCATAGGCAGTAGTATCGAAATGGTCGATCAGGCTGATGCCACTCTGACCGGCAAGAAGAGCATTCCATGTGGACTCTACCGTGTTGCCGACAGGAGACAACATGCCCAGTCCGGTCACAACTACTCGACGCTTAGACACGTTTGTCCTCCAAGGAGGGAAAATATGACGCTAGGGATAGAAAAAACTTAGGCGGTCGAGTGACCGCCTAGATATGTTCGCTTACTGCTGGCTAGCGTTGATGAAATCAATAGCTGCTTGCACAGTAGTGATTTTCTCAGCTTCTTCGTCTGGAATTTCGGTGTCGAATTCTTCTTCCAGAGCCATTACCAGCTCAACGGTGTCAAGAGAATCAGCGCCCAGGTCTTCAACGAAAGAAGCGTTGTTCAATACTTCTTCCTGCTTAACACCCAGTTGCTCAACAATGATTTTCTTAACGCGTTCTTCGATAGTGCTCATACTCTTAAATTTCCTATCAAAACTCGCTTTCGCGATGGTTTTCGTAGTGTATAAAATGTTGAAAAAGATGCAACTAAATCCCGGCTGGTCAAACCACGATTTTACGCTATTTTGCGGTTTTTACCTCAAATAACGCAAATAGTTTTCGCATTTTTTAAATCATATACATGCCGCCATTGACATGTAACGTTTCACCGGTGATGTAGCTGGCCTCGTCAGAGGCTAAAAATGCAACAGCGCTGGCGATTTCTTTAGCTTCCCCAAGCCGGCTAGCCGGAACCTGAGTCAAAATGCCTGCGCGTTGATCTTCTGTCAACGCCCGTGTCATGTCCGTCTCAATAAAGCCAGGAGCCACGACGTTGACCGTAATGCCACGTGAAGCGATCTCACGTGCCAAAGACTTACTAAAACCAATCAGACCGGCTTTAGCCGCCGCGTAGTTAGCCTGCCCTGCATTCCCCATGGTACCAACAACGGAACCGATAGAGATGATACGGCCAAACCGCTTTTTCATCATAGCTCGCATTACCGCTTTTGACAGACGGAATACGGAAGTCAGATTGGTGTCCAGGATATCCTGCCACTCATCATCCTTCATTCGCATCAGCAGGTTATCACGCGTAATCCCGGCATTATTCACTAAAATGTCGATTTCGCCAAATTCCGCACGAATCGAGGTCAAAACGTTGTCGATAGATTGAGCATCAACCACGTTTAGCATATAGCCTTTGCCGTTCTCACCCAGATAGCTGCTGATGGCTTCAGCACCGCTCTCGCTGGTAGCGGTGCCGATAACCTTGGCGCCACGTGCAACAAACAACTCTGCAATAGCCCGGCCAATACCGCGGCTTGCGCCGGTGACCAGGACAATTTTCCCTTCGAAGCTCATGGTTATCCTCTTTTACTGTTCCAACGCCGCAGACAGGCTGGCAGTATCGTTAACCGCTGCCGCCGTCAAGGTGTCGACAATGCGTTTGGTCAGGCCGGTCAGCACTTTGCCCGGGCCCACTTCCAACAGCAGAGTCACACCCTCTGCCGCCATAAATTCTACGCTTTCCGTCCAGCGTACCGGGCTGTACAGCTGGCGAACCAACGCACTGCGGATAGCTTCTGGCGCGGTCTCTGCGCGTACATCAACGTTATTGACTACCGGTACTGTCGGCGCGTTGAAGGTAATGTCTTGCAGCGCTACAGCCAGCTTATCGGCGGCCGGTTTCATCAGTGCGCAGTGCGAAGGCACACTCACCGGCAACGGCAGTGCACGTTTGGCACCGGCTGCTTTGCAAGCTGCACCTGCACGCTCAACCGCTTCTTTGTTGCCCGCGATAACGACCTGCCCCGGAGAGTTGAAGTTCACCGGTGAAACTACCTGGCCTTGAGCTGACTCCTCACAGGCTTTGGCAATCGAGGCATTATCCAGACCGATGATGGCGTACATGGCACCAGTACCTTCTGGTACCGCTTCCTGCATCAGTTTGCCGCGCAGCTCTACCAAACGGATTGCCGCAGCAAAATCCAGCACACCGGCACACACCAGCGCCGAGTATTCACCCAGGCTGTGGCCGGCCATCATCACAGGCATGTTACCGCCCTGCTGCTGCCAGACACGAAAGATGGCAACGGAGGCCGCCAACAACGCTGGCTGTGTCTGCCAGGTTTTATTCAGCTCTTCTGCCGGGCCAGTCTGTACCAACTGCCACAGATCGTAACCCAAAGCCGCAGAAGCGTCGCTAAAAGTTTGTTCCACAATGGGAAACTGTGCGGCCAAATCGGCCAACATGCCAACGGTTTGTGAACCCTGGCCTGGAAAAACAAATGCAGTTTGCGTCATTTTTTTATTCCTGTTGAATCAAAAACGAACCAGCGCCGAGCCCCAGGTAAAGCCACCGCCGAATGCTTCCAGCAACACCAACTGACCACGCTGGATGCGCCCGTCGCGTACGGCTTCGTCGAGCGCTGCAGGTACCGAGGCGGCAGAGGTGTTACCGTGACGATCGAGCGTCACCACCACTTTCTCCATCCCCATACCCAGTTTTTTTGCCGTTGCGCTGATGATGCGCAGGTTGGCCTGATGCGGAACCAGCCAATCCAGTTCGCTGCGGTCAAGCTCGTTGGCCTTCAGCGTTTCATCAACGATATGTGCCAGTTCGGTGACTGCCACTTTAAACACTTCGTTGCCCGCCATCGTGACGTAGGCAGGCTGATCCGGGTTCTGACGATCTTTATTTGGCAGCGCCAGCAGATTGCCATAGCGGCCATCCGCATGCAGATGGGTAGAGATAATGCCCTGGTCCTCAGAGGCCCCCAGCACTACCGCGCCCGCACCGTCGCCAAACAGGATGATGGTGCCGCGATCCTCTGGATCGAGCGTGCGCGACAGCGCATCTGAGCCGATCACCAGCGCATGCTTTACCGCGCCGTTCTTGACGTACTGATCGGCCACGCTCAAGGCGTAGGTAAAGCCAGCACAGGCCGCCGCAATATCAAACGCCGCGCAGTCCTGAATGCCCAGCATCTGTTGCACCTGGCAGGCAGAACTTGGGAACGCATGGCTTGAGGTGGTGGTCGCCACCACGATCAGGCCGATATCTTCTTTAGCCACACCCGCCATTTCCAGCGCGTGAGACGCAGCGTGGAAGCTCATGGTTGCCACGGTTTCATCCGGGGCAGCGATACGACGTTCACGAATACCGGTGCGAGTCACGATCCACTCGTCAGACGTATCCACCATTTTTTCTAAGTCAGCGTTGGTGCGCACTTGTGCGGGTAAGTAACTCCCCGTACCGAGAATCTTTGTATACATGAACGATCAGTCACTCTTGGGTAATACAGCTTCAAGGCGCGCAGCAATCCTGTCCGGAACTTGCCGCTGCACCGCCTGTACAGCCTGTTCGATTGCCACCGCAAACGCGTTTTGGTTTGCAGCGCCGTGGCTCTTAATCACGGTTCCCCGCAATCCTAACAGACATGCACCATTATACTGGTCGGGGTTCAGATGACCAAAACGCCTTGCCACCCTTTTTTGTAACCAACGACCCAACAATTTTAACCACCACGCCTGTTTTCCCCCTTCGGAGGATGACTTGAGTAGCGACAAGAACAGTCTTATCACACCTTCCATGGTTTTCAGAGTGACGTTGCCGACAAAGCCGTCGCAGACCATCACATCGGTTTTACCAGTGAGCAGGTCGTTGCCTTCCAGATAACCAATATAGTTGATTGCCTGCGTTTTTTTAAGTACGGCGGAGGCTTCGCGGATATTATCCAGTCCTTTGGTTTCTTCTTCGCCGATATTGAGCAGTGCCACACGTGGCTGCGCGATACCCAATACCTCTTCCGCCATCACTGCTCCCATGACCGCGAACTGCACCAGCATCGTGCTATCGCACTCTACGTTGGCCCCCAGATCCAGCACCACGGTTTTACCGCGCTGCTGGTTAGGTATCACGGTCATCAACGCCGGGCGTTCAATGCCGTCCAACGGTTTGATCAGCAGCTTGGCCAGCCCCATCAACGCCCCGGTATTCCCTGCACTGACACAAGCCTGCGCCTCACCGCTTTTAATCAACTCCAGCGCAATACGCATAGAGGTACCTCGGCTGGCCCGGATCGCTTGTGAAGGCTTGGCGTCACCGGCAATAACCGATTCGGCAGGTACGACTTGCAAGCGTTCCAGGACAGACGGATCGGCTTTGGCAAGTAACGGGGAGATGACGTCGGGATCGCCGACTAACAGGAGATGAAGCTGTAAATTAGAGGCCAGTGCCTGCAATGAAGCAGGCACTGTGACGCAGGGACCGAAATCCCCGCCCATAGCATCTAACGCCAGGGTTAGACGAGTCAAAGTATCGCTGACTTAGCCGATAACCTTGCGACCGCGGTAGAAACCGTCGGCAGTGATGTGGTGACGACGATGAGTTTCACCGGAAGTCGCATCTACAGACAAGGTGGTGGTGGTCAGGGCATCGTGTGAACGACGCATGCCACGTTTGGAACGGGTTGGTTTATTTTGTTGTACGGCCATGGACCTTACTCCTCGATTACTTACGCTTTAAACTGGCTAATACGGCAAATGGATTTGGTTTCTCCGCCTCAGGAGGCAGTTTGCCAAACACCATGTCCGCTTCGGACACTTCACAGTGTTCAGATTCATGTACCGGAACGACAGGCAGTGAAAGAATAATTTCGTCTTCAATCATTGCCAACAGATCGACTTCGCCAAACTCGTCAACTTCGATCGGTTCGTACGCTTCCGGTAATGCCTCAGCCTGCTCATCATTGACGACCGGGCTAAAACAATATGTTGTGTGGACCTGATGTGCAAACGGGACACCACAGCGTTGACACATCAGCGTTACCGCGACGTCCGCATGCCCTGTTATCACCGCGAGGCGCTGGTTATCAATATCAAACGACAACTGCACTTCGACATCACTGTCCACACTGACCACGGAGTCGGCAACACGTGTAACCAGCTCAGGCGCATAGGAACCAACATAGTCCAGGCGTTTCTGAGCGGTACGTACCGCATCAATGGTCAAGGGTAATTTTACCTTTTGCATAGGGCGCGCATATTAACTTTGTAACGTCATAGAGTCAAAGAAAAAGGCCCTAAAACGGCACCTTTCACCAATATTCGCTTCCAGAGCGGCCGACAGTTTAAGATGACCGACATATTTACGCTACGGTTTGTGGAAAAAATTATGCAAAGACTCTTACTCGCTTCAACGTCAATCTACCGCCAGCAGCTGTTGGAGAAGCTGCACCTGCCCTTTATTTGTGCAGCACCGCAAACCGATGAAACACCGCTGCCCGGGGAAAGTGCCGAGGCTTTGGTGCTGCGCCTGGCGGCGGCCAAGGCTCAGGCGCTGGCCACGGCCTACCCTGATTATCTGATTATCGGTTCCGATCAGGTCTGCGTGATCGCCGGGGAAATCACCGGTAAGCCCCATAGCGAAGAGAACGCCCGCCAGCAGCTACGTAAGGCCAGCGGCAAGCAGGTGACCTTCTATACCGGTTTGGCGCTCTATAATAGCCGTAGCCAACGCCTACAGGTGATATGTGAACCTTTCCACGTTCATTTCCGTACGTTGAGCGAAGTGGAGATAGAAACCTACGTGCGTCTCGAGCAACCGCTCTTTTGTGCGGGCAGCTTCAAGAGTGAAGGTTTGGGGATTGCGCTGTTTGAGAAGTTGGAGGGCCGCGACCCGAATGCGTTGATTGGCCTGCCGCTGATCGCATTGCTGGAGATGTTGCGGGCTGAAGGGATCAACCCGCTGGTATAAGTGGGCGCAGCATGCGGCGCCCCTACGATCGAATATGTTCGGCCCTAACAAATTCCACAACGGCTCACTTTGTCGGGGTTTATTTTTTTGCTGCGGCGGTCCGCTGGCGCAATACCTGCAGGCAATGACGCAGTTCGTCATCCATCGGCGCTTCGATGCGCATCGTTTCGCCGGTAGCTGGATGTTCAAAGCGCAGCGCCGCCGCATGCAGGAACAGGCGTTTCAGGCCGGTGCCCGCCAATTGGCGATCGAACTCCCGGTCACCATAACGATCGTCAAAGGCGATCGGATGCCCGGCATGCAAGGTATGCACGCGAATTTGGTGGGTACGCCCGGTGATCGGGCTGGCCTTCACCAGCGTGGCATGTTCAAAGCGTTCTTCGATCTTGAAGCGGGTCTCCGAAGGTTTGCCTTCGCTGTTGACGCGGACAATGCGCTCCCCGCTCTGTAAAATATTCTTCAGCAACGGTGCTTGCACCGCTTTGCAGTGCGACTGCCACTCGCCGCGCACCAACGCCATATAATCCTTCTGCATCCCCTTAAGGCGCAGTTGCTCGTGCAGCGAACGCAGCGCCGAACGCTTCTTGGCCACCATCAACACGCCGGAGGTATCGCGATCCAAACGGTGCACCAGCTCCAGAAAACGTGCTTCCGGACGTAATGCCCGCAATCCTTCGATCACGCCAAAACTCAGGCCGCTACCGCCGTGCACCGCCGTTCCCGAAGGTTTGTTCAGCAATAGCAGGTGATCGTCCTCATAAAGGATGCAATCCGCCAGGGCAGCAACTTTGTCCAGCTTGGCGGAAACCGGTGCATCTTCACGTTCGGCGACCCGAACCGGAGGAATGCGCACCACGTCGCCCGCTGCCAGTTTATATTCAGCCTTGATGCGGCCTTTATTGACCCGCACCTCGCCTTTGCGCACGATGCGGTAAATCATGCTCTTCGGCACGCCTTTCAGGCGGGCAAGCAAAAAATTGTCGATTCTCTGACCGGCTTCGTCGTCAGAAATCGTCACTAATTGTACTGCGGGAATGTTCGTTTTCATGGGGCGGGATTCTAAATAGAGCGCGTCAATAGCGCCACCTCTTTTTATGTGCTTAACTGTCTCTCAGACTGTGAAAGAAACGCCAGCGAACAATAAGGCAGCAAGCCAGGTTGATCGTTTGCGGTTTCGATCATAGTTAAGGAAAAGTCACCTTGCTATAAAGGTGCTTGCAATGGAATAATGCTGTAACTTTCCGTGCCGATCCCCTTGAAACGAGGAGAATTGCGGAATTATACAGTTTGTCTGGTTGCACAAAAACGCAGCAATGGCGTAAGACGTAATGTGAAATCAAACAATTAGCGGGCTGCGGGTTGCAGCTTGGCCGGCAAATGGAATCAGATCTGTCAACATAAATCAGAGGCTATTCCCTGAGTCAAAAGCGCTGTGTTTCACAAAGAAATACAGGCTTACCGAGATAATGCGCCCCTATGCAGGCGACAACCGTGAGGTTGACGGCTTTGCGAGAAGACACGGGGTTTTCGGTTTTAACCTGGCCATGAGGTTATTTTGCCCGCAGCTTTGTCGATAATGTAAAAAAAACGAGTAAGTTAAGATGAAAAGAATGTTGATTAACGCAACTCAGCAGGAAGAGTTGCGTGTTGCCCTTGTAGATGGACAGCGGCTGTACGATCTGGATATTGAAAGCCCTGGCCATGAGCAGAAAAAAGCGAATATTTACAAAGGCAAAATCACTCGAATTGAACCTAGTCTTGAGGCCGCGTTCGTTGATTACGGCGCTGAACGACATGGTTTCCTCCCGCTAAAAGAAATCGCTCGCGAATACTTCCCAAGCAATTACTCTTCCCATGGTCGCCCAAACATCAAAGATGTGCTGCGTGAAGGCCAGGAAGTCATCGTTCAGGTTGATAAAGAAGAACGGGGTAATAAAGGCGCAGCCTTGACTACCTTCATCAGCCTGGCCGGTAGCTATCTGGTTCTGATGCCGAACAATCCGCGTGCCGGTGGTATTTCCCGCCGCATCGAAGGTGACGACCGTACCGAACTGAAAGAAGCGCTCTCCTCGCTGCAATTGCCAGACGGCATGGGGCTGATTGTCCGTACCGCTGGCGTTGGCAAATCTGCTGACGCTCTGCAATGGGACCTGTCATTCCGCCTCAAGCACTGGGAAGCGATTAAAAAAGCCGCCGAAGGCCGCCCTGCTCCGTTC
This sequence comes from Serratia sp. 14-2641, assembly GCF_001692375.1. Classification (NCBI taxonomy): domain Bacteria; kingdom Pseudomonadati; phylum Pseudomonadota; class Gammaproteobacteria; order Enterobacterales; family Yersiniaceae; genus Serratia; species Serratia sp. 14-2641. The sequence continues at coordinate 37,417 of NZ_LXKR01000044.1, forward strand.
CTGATCCACCAGGAAAGCAACGTTATCGTGCGAGCATTCCGCGACTACCTGCGCCCAGACATCGGCGAAATCCTGATCGACAACCCGAAGGTACTCGATCTGGCCAAAGAGCACATCGCTGCCTTGGGCCGTCCGGATTTCAGCAGCAAGATCAAATTGTACAGTGGCGAAATCCCGCTGTTCAGCCATTACCAGATCGAATCGCAGATCGAATCCGCGTTCCAACGTGAAGTGCGTCTACCTTCCGGTGGTTCCATCGTGATCGACACCACCGAAGCCTTGACCGCTATCGATATCAACTCCGCGCGTGCAACCCGCGGTGGCGACATCGAAGAAACCGCATTCAATACCAACCTGGAAGCGGCAGATGAAATCGCTCGCCAATTGCGCCTGCGCGACCTGGGTGGCCTGATCGTCATCGACTTTATCGATATGACCCCGGTTCGTCACCAGCGTGAAGTGGAAAACCGTCTGCGCGATGCCGTCCGCCAGGATCGTGCCCGCATTCAGATTGGCCGTATCTCTCGCTTCGGCCTGCTGGAAATGTCCCGTCAGCGCCTCAGCCCGTCACTGGGTGAATCCAGCCACCACGTGTGCCCGCGCTGTACCGGTACCGGCACCATCCGTGATAACGAATCGCTGGCGCTGTCTATTCTGCGCCTGATCGAAGAAGAAGCGCTGAAAGAGAACACCAAAGAAGTTCACGCCATCGTGCCGGTTCAGGTTGCTTCCTACCTGCTGAACGAAAAACGTGATTCTGTCAGCGCGATCGAGAAGCGCCAGGGTGGCGTGAAAGCGATCATCGTGCCAAACGATCAGATGCAAACTCCGCATTACTCCGTGCTGCGCGTACGCAAGGGTGAAGAAACACCAACCCTGAGCTACCTGCTGCCGAAGCTGCATGAAGAAGAAATGGCCCAGCCGCAGGATGATGCGCCAGTTGAGCGCAAACGCGAGCAACCGGCTCTGGCTTCCTTCTCTCTGTCACAGGATGCTCCACCGCAGGAAGAAGATCCTGTGGTTAGCAAGCCTGCGGTTGCCGCCAAACCGGCAGTTGTATCAACTCCTGCTGCTGAAGCCAAACCTGGCCTGTTGAGCCGTCTGTTCGGTGGCTTGAAGTCCCTGTTCGCCGGTGAAGAAACGCCGGTGGTTGAAGCTAAACCGGTCGTAGCTGAGAAAACGGAAGACAGCGACAACCGTCGTCAGGATCGTCGTGGCCAACGCCGCCAGGGTTCTGGCCGTAAAGGTGAACGTGGCGAGCGTAAAGAACGTGGCGAAGGGCGTGACAACCGTGAACGTGGTGACCGTGAACCACGCGAAAATCGCGAGCCGCGTGAACCACGTGAAAACCGTGACGACCAGCGCCGCAACAACCGCCGTAACGCACAGCAACAGACTGCACCAACGGCTGTCAACACCGAAGTGCAGACTGAAGAAGCAGCCAAGGTACAGCGCGAAGATCAGCAACAGCGCCGTGAACAACGTGCCGAGCGTCAACGCCGTCGTCAGGAAGAAAAACGTCAGGCTCCGCAAGATGTCAAAGTGCCAGAAACTGCGGAAGTCGTTGTTGCCAGCCATAGCAATGACGAAGATGAAGACCGTCATCAGCAGCCAACGCAGCGTCGTCAACGCCGCCCACTCGCGCAGAAAGTTCGCGTCCTGTCGGCGGAAGAAGAACTGCATCGCGCCGCTGAAGAACTGTTAGCGCCTAAGACGCCGGTCGCCAAGGTTGAAGAAAACCAGGCTCCGGTATTGGCGGAGAGCGTTAAACTGTTGCCACAGACCATTGCGGCCCAGTCTGAAGATGATGCGCAAGCTGACAACCGTGGTAACGGTGAAAACGGCATGCCACGTCGCTCTCGTCGTTCTCCACGCCATCTGCGCGTCAGTGGTCAGCGTCGTCGTCGCTATCGTGACGAGCGTTATCCGAACCAGTCGCCAATGCCGTTGGCCGGGGCGTTTGCCTCACCAGAGATGGCTTCAGGCAAAGTTTGGGTCAGCTATCCTGTGGCACAAGCAGCCGTCTACGTTGAACACGAAGAAGCTCAAGCGCCAGTGGCAGTTGAAACCGTCGCCGTTGCTGCTGCACCGGTGGCTGTTGAAGCCGCTCCTGTTCAGCCTGTGGTCAACGAAGCGCCAAGCGTAGTTGAAACCGCTTCGGTAGTGGCTGAATCGGTGGCAACACCGGTAGTTGAAGCCCCGGTAGAAACTGCACCTGTTGAAACAGTAGCCGACGCTGTCGTCGCTGCCGAGTCAGCCGCTGTTGTGGTAGATGAAACCGTTGTCAGTGAAACAACTGAAGATGAGACGGTTACAGATGCTGCAGTACAAGCTGAGCCGGTTATCGCTGAACCCGTGGTGCAAGAGTCTGTAGTTGAAGAAGCTGTAGTGGAAGCCGTCGTAGCAGCCCCTGCAGAGGCTACTGTAACCGCAGAGCCAGAAGTCGAGCCAGCACAGCCAGAGGCTGCTCCAGCTCCTGTGCAGGCGGCCCCAGTGGTTGCACAACCGCAACCGGCGCTCTACAAGCATATCGCTACCGCCCCGATGACCAAAGCGCCTGCGCCGGATTATCAGCCGGAAGCCGCGAAGACCAGCGAGTGGCAGCGCCCTTCCTTCAACTTTGACGGAAAAGGTTCTGCTGGCGGCCATGCAGCGGCTAATCAGGCCACTGCTCCAGCGACCAAACCGCAGCCGGTTAACGACTAAGTTAATCCCTGCCATAAAAAACCCGCCTAGATGGCGGGTTTTTTCTTACCACTGAACATTCGGGCCATCCTTTTCAGTTTCTTAATGTCCAATGCCTCAAGTTGCCCTGAGCTAGCAAGCCAATTGATTTCAACTTGTCATTAACTAACAGATGCATCCAAAACGTTTTCCGCTTATCCTTTCACCCCGGCGTGAATAACCCTCGTTTATTCGCTTTTATTAAGATTTTTTGACCGCCGGAGCTCTGCACCATGACCGCACAACCCCAAGCCCTGAAAATCCGCCGCCCTGACGACTGGCATATCCATTTGCGTGACGACGACATGCTGAAAACGGTTCTGCCCTATACCAGTCAGGTGTTTGGCCGGGCGATTGTGATGCCGAATCTGGCCCCACCGATCACCACCATTGCCGCAGCACGTAGCTATCGTGAACGTATTCTGGCAGCCCTCCCCGCAGAACATGACTTCACGCCGTTGATGACCTGCTACTTGACGGATTCACTGGCTGCGGCGGAACTGGTCAACGGGTTTGAGCAAGGGGTGTTCACCGCCGCCAAACTCTATCCAGCCAACGCCACTACCAACTCCAGCCACGGCGTGAGCGATGTGACCGGGATTTATCCCCTGCTTGAGCAGATGCAGAAGATCGGTATGCCGCTGCTGATCCATGGCGAAGTCACCGATGCTAGCGTAGATATCTTCGATCGTGAGGCTCGCTTTATCGAACAGGTGATGGAGCCGGTACGCCGCCAGTTCCCGGAATTAAAAATCGTCTTCGAGCATATCACCACCCGGGAAGCCGCTCAGTACGTGCAGGAAGGCAATCGTTTCCTTGGTGCTACCATTACGCCACAGCACCTGATGTTTAACCGCAACCACATGCTGGTTGGCGGGATCCGGCCGCATCTGTTCTGCCTGCCGATCCTCAAGCGTAACATCCATCAGGAAGCGTTACGCAGCGCCGTTGCCAGCGGCTGTGACCGCTTCTTCCTCGGCACCGACTCGGCACCTCATGCCAAACACCGTAAAGAGACCAGCTGTGGCTGTGCAGGAGTATTTAACGCCCCGAACGCGATGCCCGCCTACGCGACCGTGTTTGAACAATTAGGCGCGCTGGAGCATCTGGAAGCCTTCAGCTCGCTGAATGGTCCCCGCTTCTACGGCTTGCCGGTGAACCAGGACTTTATCACGCTGCAACGCCTGCCTGTGGCCCAGCCAGAGGAGATAACTTTGGGTAATGAAGCCGTGGTGCCCTTCCTGGCCGGTGAAACCATCAACTGGTCAGTGACCGACTGCTAAATATTTTATTTCTGCTCTTGCCTCCGGCGTCAGTTAACTGTATAAATATCCAGTATACAGTTCCGGGGGCAATTATGCGTGTTGAAGTCACTATAGATAAAACCAAACCACTGCCGCCGGGGGCTATCGAAGCCCTGACCGGCGAATTCAGTAAACGGGTCAATCGCCAGTTTCCTGACACTACCGTCCAAATCCGTTATGCCGGTGCCAATGGCCTTTCCGTAATGGGCGGTGCCAAAACAGATAAAGACCTGATCGAGGAGATACTCCAGGAAACCTGGGAAAGTGCCGACGATTGGTTCAGTGCAGAATAATTCTGCAATGTAGTTGTTGCCGGGGGTCGCTCTCCGGCTTTTTTGTTTCCGCCGTATTGCCCTTTTCCCTGGAAGAAACAGCACTTGTGGTCTGTAATGATTAGACGACTTATGGTGCAACAAAGGTGTAAAGAATGGTTCCGGATAAAGGCAAGCCCGAAGAAGCGATGACCTTTGGCGAGTTGCTGGCCCTGATCGCCGATCAAAAACGGCGGCTGAGCGTGCTCGAGGTCGCTTTCTCTTATTTGTCTTTCGGCTTGAATGACAAAGCCAACCAGTTGCTGATCCACAGCCTGAAACTGGAAGCACAAAATCAGAACCGCGATCCTGAAATGCAAAAGCATTTCGCCCATCTGGCAGCCGAATTAGAAAGTCATGCGCACGTGCAACTTCCTCCTGCAGCCGAAGAGTAATATTTGAACGGGCGCAGCATGCAGCTGCCCCTACCCTTTGCCGATTACTTGAGCAAAAAATATTTATTTGCAATAAACCGCAGGAAAACACCCCACGTCAGATCTCGGATGCGTATACTGTAAAAGCTCACCATGAAGATGAGACGCATTGATCCTCGTTAGTAACTCCAGCTAGTCACTACTTGATAAGGGGTCTTTATGGACAGAAATGATGAAGTAATACAGACACATCCGCTTGTTGGCTGGGATATCAGTACCGTCGATGTTTATGATGCCATGATGATTCGCCTTCATTACCTGTCTTCACTAGACCAAACAGCCGAAGAAGCGCAAGTGGATCGGACTCTTTGGCTCACCACAGACGTTGCCCGCCAATTGATCAATATTTTAGAGGCTGGCATCGCCAAGATAGAATCTACGGATTATTTAGACCTTGATCGAAGAAAACATTAACCCATTCACCCTCAACCGCTAAGGCGTCGGCAATTAACCGGCGCCTTTTCTTTTGTATCGACTCGCATCGGTTCATGGTGCATTGCCGCCAGCAAACTCTTATCATATCCGCCATCAGCGACACATCAAAGAAAGGACATGGCACGTGGAATATGACTTGATCATCGTGGGTAGCGGCTCGGTTGGGGCTGCTGCAGGCTACTATGCGACAACCGCAGGCCTTAAGGTCTTAATGATCGACAGCGCTTTCCCCCCGCATCGTCAGGGCAGCCACCACGGCGATACCCGTATCATCCGCCATGCCTACGGCGAGGGCGAAAAATATGTGCCTTTTCTGCTGCGCGCCCAGGCACTGTGGAACGGATTAGAACAGAAAAGCGGCGAAAAACTGTTTCATCCCTGTGGCGTGCTCACCCTGGGGCCACAAGACAGTGAGTTTGTCACCACGGCGCAGCGCAGTGCCAAAAACTTTAACCTCAATACCGAGTTACTGAGCGCCGAACAGATCCAACAACGCTGGCAAGAATTCACTACGCCAACAGGTTACGTCGGCCTGTTCGAACCAGATGCAGGAATACTGCGCTCGGAACTGATTGTTGCCAGCTACGTCAAATTGGCCAGAGAAGCAGGCTGCGCCCAACTGTTTAATTGCCCGGTAACCGCCATCGAGCCAATCGAGCAAGGAGTTGAGGTCGTTACTTCCGAGGGGCGCTACCAAGGCCGTAAAGCCGTGGTCTGCGCGGGAACCTGGGTCAAAAATCTGTTACCGCAGCTTCCTGTTTCACCGGTGCGTAAAGTGTTTTCCTGGTATCAGGCAGATGGCCGTTACAGCGAAAACAACCGCTTTCCGGCTTTCACCGTTGAAGCGCAAGACGGCTGCCACTATTACGGTTTCCCCTCCGAGAATGACGGCTTAAAGGTCGGAAAACATGATGGTGGACAACCGATGGAGACAGCAGATCAGCGTAAGCCGTTCGGCTCCCTGGCCAGCGACGGTAGCGAAGTATTCGGCTTTCTGCGCCACTTCCTGCCTGGGCTTGGCGTCTGTCTACACGGTGAAGCCTGTAGCTATGATATGAGCCCGGATGAAGACTTTATCATCGACACCCTGCCTGACTGCCAACAGTTGATGGTGATCACCGGCCTAAGTGGCCACGGCTTTAAGTTTGCTAGTGTACTGGGTGAGATAGCCGCGCTGTTTGCGCAAGATAAGCCTTCATCCCTGGATATCACGCCCTTCAGCCTGCGGCGTTTCTGACCGTTCAATCCCCTGTTAGCCCCGTTCTGGCCAGCGGCAGGGGAACCCTCCGACAATGAAATTCCGCCAATATACTGATATTAATGAAAAATAGTCTATAGACGGAAATATCTTCCTATAGCCACTGGATTTCCGAATTGATCCCACAACCGGGTAAGGCCTATTTTACATAATTAGGCTCTAGCCCGTTTTGTATCTTCAACAAGGACGTCACCATGAAACTACTCGTTGTGGACGAATGCTGTTTCACTCGTATTGGGATCGCCAGCCACTTTACTGACAACGTGTTTGCGTCAGTAAACTGCTGCCCAGACATCGACACCGCGCTCCCTCTACTGGACAGTTTCAAACCCAGCCATATTTTGGTGAATCTGACCAACTACTGCCGCTGTACAACAGATAATCAACTGCTTTCAGCGTTTATCACGGCGGCGTGGCGTGCAACGGTATATATTTATCTGGATGTTCCTTATCCCTACAGTGAAAGCCCGCTGCGCATTGCCAGCAATACTTTTTTATTCAACAAGGCCGTGCTACCGATTGCGCTAAAAACGCTAAGTAAAATCCCAAGTGAACTAATGAAGGATGAAGAGGTTCATTCGCTTTTCAGCCCGCAAGAATTGACGGTAATGCGCTATTGGATGTCCGAAATGCCGAATTATCGCATCGCCAAGAAATTACAGATCAGCGCCCATACGGTGTACGTACATAAACGCCATATCACCGAGAAAATCAACGTGCGCAACCGGCTGGAATTTTATTCACTGTATAACATACTGCGCTATTTCTATCCGCCAGAACCCACCACCTTTAAGCCGGTGGGTTCGGCTTCGTTAGAACTGCGGGCTGCCGTTTAAGCCTCATTTCGGCGTGATTTCGTTTATCTGGCGCCCATCACCGAGGAGCATGGCCACCTTGCGCCCTCCATCCATGGTTTCCAACGTGATGCGCGCGATAATGGTCAAGGGGACCGAAAGCAACATCCCCACGGGCCCCATCAGCCAGCCCCAGAAGATCAGGGAAAGGAACACCACCAGCGTAGAAAGCCCCAAACCACGGCCCATGATCCGCGGCTCCAGCATATTACCGATGATCAGGTTGATCAGAATATAGCCCGCAGCCACCACGGCCGCATCGGCAAAACCGTTAAACAGCAAAGCCTGGATCAGCGGCGGAATAGCAGCAATGATCGAACCAATATTGGGTACATAGTTGAACATAAACGCCATCATGCCCCAGATAAAGGCAAAACGAACGCCAACCCAGCTCAGAAAGCCCCAGACGATCAGACCAGTTGCCAGGCTGATGGCGGTCTTGATCACCAGATAGTGTGTGACCCCTTGCAAGGCACGGCGGATAGTGGCCATTCCTTCGGTGGGATTATCCAGCGCCTGCTGCAGCTTAAAGGGCAATACCTTCACCTCAAACAGCATAAAGACCACCGTCATCAATAACAGGAAGATGCTGGTCATGGCCCCGGAAAGATGCCCCAGTAGGCGGGTCACCAGGTTCATAGTGGCACCAGGATCGACGTATTTGACCACCGCTTCTGCCGAGAAGTTAAGATCCAGATTGAAGCGTTGCGCCTGGTATTGCAGTTCACTCAGCTTCTCCAGCATCATGCCCCGATACTGCGGCAAGGAGCGAGCAAACTCATTTAATGAAGCACCCAGCATACCGATCAAGGTCAGCAACAGCACGACGATGGCAATCACCAACAGCGTCACCCCCAGCGCTCTGGGTACACGAAAGCGTTCCAGTAGCAGCACCAGCGGGTTTAACACGATGGCCAGGAACACCGCCAGCAGGAATGGCACCACAATATCTGCCGCCGCCTTTATGCCAGCCAGGATCACCACCAGCATGGCCAGCATCATGATCAAACGTAGCTTGCGGTCATTAAACTCGGGTATGCCCATGAAATTTCCTTGTGAGATACAGGCCCGCCTGAGCCGTTGATAAATACATGTTAGCAAATTATTCCTTGCTGTCGCAGGCATATTACCCTCAAGTTGCTGAAGGAATTAAATTAATCTTGGTAGACAGGGCGAACAAATAATCGGCGCTAGTCGTTATTCAATTATTTGCCAAGGTTTCTGGTGGTATTTACGAAAAATGACAAAAGCTGACAATGAAGAATAAAGTCGATAGATTTCAATTGGCCAGCGTTTCCCCCGCATTGCTAAAAAAACGCCCTCTCCAACGATTCCTTTGACCAACTTGCCACAACTCAAACAAATCTACTGATTAATATTTTTATGAACTCACTTAGTTAAATTTATTATTGATTTATGTTTCTTAAAGTTTAAGTATTGCTGTCGGTAAATGAGTTTTGTAAGGAAAACTGATGCTCTGGAAAAATACCGCAGACCGCTTTGGTCACGTTTCTGTACTGATCCACTGGCTGGTGGCACTGACCGTTTACGGCATGTTTGCCCTCGGATTATGGATGGTGACGCTGGGTTACTACGACGTTTGGTATCACCAGGCGCCGGAGATCCACAAAAGTATTGGCACGCTGCTGTTTATCGTAATGGTGGTACGAGTGGTTTGGCGCTTTATCTCGCCGCCGCCCAAGCCCCTGGCCAGTTATAGCCGTCTTACGCATATCAGTGCCGTACTCGCCCATATCGCGCTTTACACCGTGCTATTCGCCATCCTGATCAGTGGCTACCTGATCTCGACCGCCGATGGTCAGGCAATCAGCGTATTTGGCTGGTTTGACGTACCAGCCAGCGTGACCGGTTTGCCACAGCAGGCCGATACCGCCGGGACTATCCATCTTTATCTGGCTTGGGCCGTCGTCGTGCTTTCGGTACTGCACGCCCTTGCTGCGCTTAAACATCACTTCATTGATGGTGATGTTACTTTGAAACGGATGCTGGGTCGCAGCACCGATTAACCCTTTGGATTTATGGAGATATTGCTATGTTGAAGAAAACCGTATTAGGCCTGGCCGCGGGCGCTCTGCTGTTAAACGCCGGTTCCGCCCTGGCTGCCAATTATAAAATCGACAAACAAGGCCAGCACGCCTTTATCGAATTCCGCATCCAGCATCTGGGTTACAGCTGGATTTATGGTTCTTTCAAAGATTTTGACGGTGGCTTTACCTTCGATGAGAAAGACCCGGCTAACGATAAAGTCAACGTAACCATCAACACAGCCAGCGTAGACACCAACCACGCTGAGCGTGACAAACACCTGCGTAGCGCCGAGTTCTTGAACGTTGAAAAGAACAAGCAGGCCACCTTTACCTCTACCGAAGTGAAAAAAGACGGTGAAGGTTATGCCGTAGTCGGCAACCTGACGTTGAACGGCGTGACCAAGCCGGTCACGCTGGCAGCCAAACTGGTCGGCGAAGGTAAGGATCCTTGGGGCGGTTACCGCGCCGGTTTCGAAGCCAACGGTAAAATCAAGCTGAAAGACTTTGGCATCACCACCGACCTGGGCCCAGCTTCTCAAGAAGTTGAGCTGATCATCTCGGTCGAAGGCGTTCGCGAGAAGTAATACATTCTGTATACAACAAGGGCGCTGAATTTCAGCGCCCTATTTCTATCCTACGAGCAACACCCTACTCTTTCGGTTCTGGGATATGCATGGTGGTTTGCAACAGCCCTTTGGACTTATTGAAGATTTTCACGCCATTCTCGCGGCCAGCCCGGCGGGCTCGCTGTTCTTCACGCGGTAGTTTCAATTCTTCACGGCAGGTCTCGCTGCAACAGCCAGCAAACTTCTCGGCACAGCTTGGGCACTGGATAAACAGCAGATGGCAGCCGTCGTTCAGGCAGTTGGTGTGAGTATCACATGGCGCACCGCACTGATGGCAGTTGGCAATCACGTCCTCTGAGATACGTTCCCCCATGCGCTCGTCAAACACAAAGTTTTTGCCGATGAACTTCAGTGGCAACCCTTGAGCCTTCGCCTTGCGGGCATATTCGATAATACCGCCTTCCACGTGATAGACGTTTTTGAAGCCATTATGCAGCATATAGGCGCTGGCTTTCTCACAACGGATCCCACCGGTACAGTACATGACAATATTTTTGTCTTTCTGCTCCTGTAGCATCTCTACCGCCATCGGTAGCTGATCGCGGAACGTGTCGGAAGGCACTTCGATCGCCTTCTCAAAGTGCCCAACCTCGTACTCATAGTGGTTACGCATATCAACGAACACCGTATTCGGATCGTCGATCATCTGGTTAACACGATCGGCCTGCAGATACTCACCCACATTGGCAGGATTAAAGGTCTCATCTTCAATCCCATCGGCCACAATACGTTCACGCACTTTCAGACGCAGTACCCAGAAGGATTTGCCATCGTCTTCCAGCGCAATATTCAGGCGTACCTGATCCAGAGCCGGATGCGAAGCAAACAGCACGGCTTTGAACGCGTCAAAGTGACTCTGCGGCACGCTGATCTGCGCATTGATGCCCTCTTTAGCCACGTAGATACGGCCAAACACCTTCAGTTTATCGAACTGAATATACAGGCTATCGCGAAATGCCTTTGGATCGTCAATGGTGAAATATTTATAAAAAGAAACTGTGGTGCGTGGCTCGGTTTCGGCCAGCATACGCGCCTTCAGTTCCTCATTAGAAATTCGGTTATGTAACACTGGCATGGTGTACTTTCCTGTCTTTCGGGAGGTGACTGATTGAGTGCCCACGAGCCGTTGGCCCGCGCGCGGCGCACATCATACCCGAAAATAGACTGCAACACAGCATTAACCCAGTGGCAATGATTTCCGCACAAAGCTTGACGTTATTAGCAAATACCGATAAGCCTAGTGCAAGTTGTAGCAACGAATTTTGACGGACCATGAGGAAATTATGAGCCAGCTGTTTACTCCGATCACCCTGGGGCTACTGCGATTGCCTAACCGCATCATTATCGCCCCCATGTGCCAGTACTCTGCCGACAACGGCAAAGCCACCGAATGGCATACAATGCACCTCGGCCATCTGTCCCTTTCCGGGGCAGGTTTGCTGATTGTGGAAGCCACTGCGGTTTCACCGGAAGGACGTATTTCTCCGGGGGATCTGGGCCTGTGGGACGACGCCACCGAACAGGCACTTGCAGACGTGGTGCAGGCGGTAAAAAAACACGCCACCATGCCTTTGGGGATCCAACTGGGGCATGCTGGCCGCAAAGCTTCTTGCGCCCTTCCGTGGCAAGGCGGAGCCCAACTGGCCAAGAGTGAGGGGGGTTGGCAAACGCTCTCTGCCTCTGCCCAGCCCTTTAACCCTCTGGATGAGGCTCCACAAGCCATGAGCCTGGAGCACATTGAGCAGTTGAAGGCACAGTTTGTTGCAGCGGCAAGGCGCGCCGATCGTCTCGGTTTCGATCTGATCGAACTGCACGGGGCCCATGGTTACCTGTTGCATCAGTTCCTTTCCCCGCTGGCCAATCAGCGCACCGATCAATACGGCGGATGTCTGCAAAATCGTATGCGATTGTTGCTGGAGATTTTCAGCGAGGTGCGGGCAGTCTTCCCGGCCAATAAAGCGCTTGGGGTGCGGATCTCCGCCAGTGACTGGGTTGAAGGAGGCTGGAACGAACAGCAGTCCGTTGAACTGACCAGTGCTTTAAAGGAATTGGGCTGCGATTACATTCATATTTCCAGCGGCGGCCTGTCGCCGCAGCAAAAAATCCCGGTGGGGCCGAACTACCAAGTACCCTTTGCCGAAACCATCAAACATAAAGTAGGGATACCAACCATCGCCGTGGGGTTGATTACCGAACCGGAGCAGGCAGAAGCGATCGTCGCCACCGGTCAGGCCGATATGGTCGCGCTAGCGCGCGGTATTCTCTATAACCCCCGCTGGCCCTGGCACGCGGCCGCAAAACTGGGGGCCCAAGTGCAGGCTCCGCCACAGTATTGGCGCTCGGAACCACACAGGGTGAAAGGATTGTTCAAAGACCATTAAAACGGCCTCAAGCGGGTGTTTAGCACCCGCTTGACCATTCAGTAGCCCCGGAAATAGCCGCTCCAGCCAGCAACCCGATCCCCGCTACAACTAATAAAGGGTTGTACTGCATATAGGCACCAAGACAGCCAAGTAATCCACCAATCACCAATAGCCCAGCGCTTAACCATGATGCCAACATAGTTACCTCCTGAAACAATAAACGAATAAAACACTGCCTGCATTATAGGTCGATTCTTACCTCGCCTGACCAAAAAACCAGCAACCGCACCTGATTTAGGCCTAAAAAGGGTGTTTTAATGCGGTGAGTTTTCCTGTTACATAAGAAAAATGTCACAATACGCTACTATAAACGGCAGAAAACCATCGCATAGACCGAGTCGTTCAAGCAACCCGTGGTCAGCAAAAAACTCTGATGGCGACCCACAACACGACTTATGGCAACTCGACGTGTCTATGCATTTTATCTGTTATTACTGTTAAATGACTGCTTCTAAGCTGAGAACCCATGACGCAAGTTCCTTCTTTCAATCGATCTTTACTGCATCCGCGCTACTGGCTTACCTGGTTTGGCATCGCCTTACTCTACCTGCTGGTCCTGCTGCCATACCCGATTATTTATCGTTTGGGGACCGGGTTGGGTCGCTTTTCAATGCGTTTCCTCAAACGCCGGCGAGCGATAACCGAGCGTAACCTGGAACTGTGCTTTCCGGATATGCCAAGAGCCGAGCGTGATGCGTTGATCGCCAAGAACTTCGAATCCGTGGGGATGGGGCTGTTTGAAACCGGCATGGCCTGGTTCTGGCCCAACTGGCGTATCGAGCGCTGGTTCAGCGTCAGCGGCCTGGAGCACATTCAAAAGGCACGGGACAATCATCAAGGGGTGCTGCTGATCGGCCTGCACTTCCTGACGCTGGAGTTGGGTGCTCGTATCTTTGGCATCCACAATCCGGGGATCGGCGTCTACCGTCCACACGACAACAAGCTGATGGACTGGCTACAGACCTGGGGCCGTATGCGCTCGAACAAATCCATGCTGGATCGTAAAGACGTCAAAGGGATGATCCGCGCCTTGAAACAGGGTGAGATCATCTGGTACGCACCGGATCATGACTACGGCCCGCGCAGCAGCGTGTTTGCCCCGCTATTTGCTGTAGAAAAAGCAGCGACCACCACCGGCAGCTATGTGTTGGTACGCATGGGGAAACCGGCGATCATTCCCTTTACGCCTCGCCGCCTGCCAGAAGGCAAAGGGTACGAACTCATCATGCAGCCAGCGGTGGAAAACTTCCCGCTGGATAACGAAGTCGAGGCTGCGGCCTTCATGAACAAAGTGGTAGAAAAAGAGATCCTGATGGCACCGGACCAATATATGTGGCTACACCGCCGCTTCAAGACCCGCCCAGAAGGTGAGCCTTCTCTCTATTAATCACTACGGGCCGACATGGCCCGCATGATATTGTCACTTTCCCAGCAACAGGAGCTTCTATGTATATCGTCAGCCTGACCTACCACCGCCCGATTGAAGAAGTAGAAAGCCATCTTGAAGGGCATATCGCCTGGTTGAAGCACTATTTTCAAGCCGGCAGCTTTATTGCCTCTGGCCGTAAGAACCCACGTACCGGCGGCGTGATCCTGGTAAAAGATATGGAACGCACCAAGCTGGATGCCATCCTGGCAGAAGATCCCTTCGTTGCCGTGGCCAATTATGAGGTGACAAACGTCGCTCTCACCACGACCAGCGCCGGATTCGAAGCCTTGGCCGGTGCCTGAACCCTCCATTCCCGCGTTGCCCTGCGCGGGAATAATTGTCATTCTCCGTTTTAAAACTTTATTTCATTTTCACGCAAAATCACACAGCTGCTCAATTGATAACCTGCGTTATTAAGCGCATACTTACCAGGCTAACTTTTTTGCCTTGCGCGATCGTCAGGCATCTCTTCCCGCACGGAAACCTATGGCCCCGGCAGCAGAACCTATCAATTGGCAACGTAACCTGTTCATCACCTGGCTGGGCTGCTTTCTGACCGGTGCGGCCTTTAGCCTGATCATGCCGTTCCTGCCGCTGTACGTTGAAGCTCTTGGCGTTACCGGCCATCAGTCGCTGAATATGTGGTCTGGATTGGTATTCAGTATCACCTTCCTGTTCTCCGCCATTGCCTCACCATTCTGGGGCAGCCTGGCCGATCGCCGTGGGCGTAAGCTGATGTTGCTGCGTTCTGCGCTAGGAATGGGCATTGTGATGGTGCTGATGGGCATGGCGCAAAACATCTGGCAGTTTCTGGCGCTGCGCGCGGTACTGGGGCTGCTCGGCGGCTTTATTCCCAACGCCAATGCGCTGATTGCTACCCAGGTGCCCCGCCATCGCAGCGGCTGGGCACTGGGCACCCTATCGACCGGCGGCGTCAGCGGTGCCCTGATTGGCCCATTGATTGGCGGTTTGCTGGCTGACCAATATGGCCTGCGCCCCGTGTTCTTCATCACCGCTGCGGTGCTGTTTATCTGTTTCCTGCTGACGCTGTTCTGCGTACGGGAACAGTTCACTCCGGTGCAGAAAAAAGACATGTTGCATGCGCGCCAGGTATTTGCCTCGCTCAAAAGCCCCAAGCTGATCCTCAGCCTGTTTATCACCACCATGATCATCCAGATCGCCACTGGCTCGATTGCACCTATCCTCACGCTTTACGTGCGTGAACTGGCGGGCAACATCAGCAACCTGGCGTTTGTCAGTGGTTTGATCGCCTCGGTACCCGGCGTTGCCGCCTTGATGAGTGCGCCACGGCTGGGCAAGCTGGGCGACAGAATCGGCCCGGAGCGGATTCTGGTGTTTATGCTGGTGATTTCCGTGCTGTTGCTGATCCCAATGGCCTTTGTCCAGACACCCTGGCAACTCGGCGTATTGCGCTTCCTGCTCGGCGCTGCCGATGGCGCACTGCTGCCTGCGGTGCAAACCTTGTTGATCTATAACTGTACCAATCAGGTTGCCGGGCGAATATTCAGCTATAACCAATCTTTCCGGGATATCGGTAACGTTAGCGGCCCACTGCTCGGCGCTGCCGTTTCTGCCAGCTATGGATTCCGCGCGGTATTTTGCATGACGGCGCTGGTGGTGCTATTTAACGCGTTCTATTCCTGGTGGTGTTTGCAACGGCGGCCAGCGAGAATGCGTGAAGACACGTTGCAAGAAGAGTAATAGCGCTATTTATCGCCAGTTGTTCTGATAAATATTACCCAAGCCCCGTTTCCCTTACTTTTATTATTGTTACCTTCCCGCTAAGACGCTGCCCCAATCTCTAAGAATAATATTATTAACACCTTGTTTTTAGACATAAAAATCACAAACAGAGCAATAAACCACCTGTCAATGGAAATAACGCCACAGCCAACATAAAAACCAATAAAGTAGATGTTTGTCGACTTTTCGTCTAAAAAATGGGATACAGGTACTAGACAAAGCCACCATTCAGTTATCAAATGGTTAAATAATATCACGCTAGAAGTAACATTCTGACCAAGTGAATAAAATGGCCTGCAGGGTTTTCAAGCTTAATAGGCGCTGCGGCTAAGGTTTTGTCAGGTAATCCGCATCAGCGGGATTTCCTCACTTACAGACACAGACATACCACAGTATCTGCTGCCAGCGCGCAGCACATTATATTGGGAAGACTTTATGCAATCCTCTGTTAATCAGAAAGAAAGCCGGACGTTCCTCGGCCATCCATATCCTCTCGGCTCGCTGTTCTTCACTGAAATGTGGGAGCGCTTCTCGTTTTATGGCATTCGTCCGTTACTGATCCTGTTTATGGCCGCCACGGTTTATGACGGCGGGATGGGGTTGGCGCGAGAAAACGCCTCGGCGATCGTCGGTATCTTTGCTGGCAGTATGTACCTGGCGGCACTGCCGGGTGGCTGGTTAGCCGATAACTGGCTAGGCCAGCAAAAAGCCGTTTGGTATGGTTCAATCCTGATCGCTCTGGGCCACCTGTCGATTGCCCTGTCCGCTATTATGGGCAACGACCTGTTCTTCGTCGGCCTGATGTTTATCGTGCTCGGTTCCGGCCTGTTCAAAACCTGTATTTCGGTGATGGTTGGAACCCTGTACAAGAAAGGCGATGCGCGCCGTGACGGTGGCTTCTCGCTGTTCTACATGGGCATCAACATGGGCTCCTTTATTGCCCCGCTGATTTCCGGCTGGCTGATCCGTTCACACGGTTGGCACTGGGGCTTCGGCATCGGGGGTATCGGGATGTTGGTGGCCTTGGTGATTTTCCGGGTGTTCGCCGTACCGGCCATGAAGCGCTATGACAGCGAAGTGGGCCTGGATTCAACCTGGAATAGCCCGGTTGCCAAGAAAAATGGCGTGGGTGCCTGGCTGATTGCACTGGCCGTGGGCGTTGCCGCGATCGTGATTATGATCTCTCAAGGCATCATCGTGATTAACCCGGTCGCCGTTGCCAGTATGCTGGTTTACGTCATCGCCGCCTCGGTCACGCTGTACTTTATCTACCTGTTCTTCTTTGCTGGCCTGAGCCGCAAAGAGCGTGCTCGTCTGCTGGTCTGTTTTATCCTGCTGATTTCTGCCGCCTTCTTCTGGTCGGCCTTCGAACAGAAACCGACCTCGTTCAACCTGTTCGCTAACGATTACACCAACCGCATGATCGGCGACTTCGAGATCCCAGCGGTATGGTTCCAATCGATTAACGCATTGTTCATTATCCTGTTGGCGCCAATCTTCAGTTGGGCTTGGCCGGCTCTGGCTCGTAACAAAATCCGCCTGAGCAGCATCACCAAATTCGTGATCGGTATTCTGTTTGCCGCCGCAGGCTTTGGCCTGATGATGCTGGCCGCGCAACAAGTGTTGGGCAACGGTGGCGCTGGCGTGTCACCGATGTGGCTGGTGGGCAGTATCCTGATGCTGACGCTGGGTGAGCTTTGCCTGAGCCCGATTGGCCTGGCAACCATGACGCTTCTGGCACCGGATAGAATGCGTGGCCAGATGATGGGCCTGTGGTTCTGTGCCAGTGCGCTGGGCAACCTGGCCGCCGGCTTGATCGGTGGCCATGTGAAAGCGGATCAGTTGGATATGCTGCCAACCCTGTTCGCCCGCTGCTCTATTGCGCTGGTGATCTGTGCTGCCGTGCTTATCCTGCTGATTGTCCCGATCCGCCGCATGCTGGAAAACACCCAGGGTAAAAGCGGTGACAAACCGGTTACGCACGCCTGATAGACACTAAGTAATCAGCCTTAAGCCAGCGCAAAGCGCTGGCTTTTTTTATGCCTGCCAAGCACGTGCTTGCAACACCACGCGATAGCCATCCAAATCTTCAAACGTTTGCCCATGTACGTCCCAATAAGGGTTGTACGCCCGCACGCGCTCAAAGCCACTGGCTAGCATCCGATCGCACCCTCTCTGCCAACTTGCAACCTCCGGCACATAAAATACCAACAGGTTGTCCTGTGTAGGCGCTCGCCCAACCAGCACACCACGATGATGGGTGAACTCCAGATGATAGGCATGGTGCGGATGACCAAGCATAATGCCATCGAACCCCTGGTGATCTGCAAACTCACCCAGTTGTTCAAACCCCAGGCCCTGGCAATACATGTTGGCAATCGCGGCCAAATGGTCGGTGGGCCGGGCGATCCGTAACACCGCGTTGGCAAGTTCCATACTTCCTCCCGTTGGCAAACTGCTAGCCTAAGCCGTTTCATGACAAAACGGCGTACAGGAAATGCGCTTTGCGGTAGCGGCAAGACATGGCATGCTGCAATAGACACGCCATCAGGATCCAGAGGAGGAACAATGCTGTTTAACGTCGATTTTCTCCCAGAGAATCAGTCTATCGTGCCATTTTCAAAAGACTATCAGGATGGTGATAGCGAACCGGATCATTGCCACAACTGCGCTCAACTGATCCATGGCCTTAGCGGCGTAGTACAGGTGAATACGCGCGTAGGCAGTTGGGTCGTTCCCCCAGGCCGTGGCGTTTGGTTACCAGCCAAAGTGGAACATAACCTGCGTTTTAGCGGTAACGTGGCGGCACGCACGCTGTTCGTCGATCCCCTGGCCCGTGCCGACTTACCTGCTCAGTGCCAGGTTGTGCAGATTTCCCCCTTATTGCGTGAACTGATTATCAGCGCGATGAGTATTCAGCCCGGCTACCGGCCCGGCGGACGCGAAGAACGCATTATGGAACTGATCCTCGATGAGTTGCGTATGCTGCCGATCCTGCCCCTGCACCTTCCCGAACC
This sequence comes from Serratia sp. 14-2641, assembly GCF_001692375.1. NCBI lineage: Bacteria > Pseudomonadati > Pseudomonadota > Gammaproteobacteria > Enterobacterales > Yersiniaceae > Serratia > Serratia sp. 14-2641. The sequence goes on from NZ_LXKR01000044.1 coordinate 56,044, forward strand.
ACGCGATGGCGTCTTATTGGCCCTGTGCCAACACATTCAGCAATCTTTGGCACAGCCTTGGGAGTTGGAGCTGGCGGCGCAGCACATCAACGTCAGTGGCCGTACGCTGTCCCGTCGCTTCCAACGTGAGACTGGCCTGCGCTTTAGTGACTGGGTACGTCGTGCCCGCCTGCTGGCGGCGCTCAACGCCCTGGCCGCCGGAAGGTCGGTGCTGGAGGTGGCTTTGGATCTGGGCTATGACAGCCCCAGTGCGTTTAGCGCCATGTTCCGCCGCCTGCTTGGCGTTTCCCCCAGCACCTATTTTGCCCAGGCTCAGCCAGCGATCACGGCAAACAGCGGCCAGCCACGTTGAACAGTGCCTGGAGCGAGGCGCTGGCCGAGTCGGCGTCAATCCCAACACCGTAAATTGCCTCCCCTTTTGCTGGCGTACACCGGATATAGGTTACTGCCCGGCTATGGCTCTGATGGCCCAGGGTATGTTCATGGTAGTCGTCGATAGCCAGCACCAGGCCAAAGCGTTGGCAGAGCGCATCTACCGCGCTGGACAACAGCCCGTTCCCGCTACCTTGCAGCTGCATTGGTTCTCCTGCCAGAGCTACCTGCGCCGTAAAGCTGTAAGCCGCCCCACCCTGGCTTTGCGTTTGATAGCTAAGCAGTTGCAAACGCGGCTGTTCCACCAATCCGTAGCTGTTGCGAAACAGCCGCCAGATCTCCGCCACCGTCATTTCCTTGCCGCTTTCATCCGTGGCCTGTTGCACCACTTTGCTGAAGTCGATCTGCAAGCCACGCGGCAAGCGCAATCCATGATTCTGCTCCAGCAGCCAGGCGGCCCCGCTCTTGCCAGACTGGCTGTTAACGCGGATCACCGCCTCATAGCTGCATCCCACGTCTGCCGGGTCGAGCGGCAGATAAGGCACCTGCCATAACCCATCTTCACGCTGCTGTTGGGCGGCGAAACCTTTCTTGATGGCGTCCTGATGCGAGCCCGAGAACGCGGTAAACACCAACTCCCCGGCATAAGGATGGCGCGGATGCACCGGCAACTGGTTGCACTGTTCCACCACTTCAACCACTTCTTTCAACCGGCTGAAGTCCAGCCCTGGCGCGATGCCCTGGGTGTACAAATTGAGCGCTAACGTCACCAGATCGACATTGCCCGTGCGTTCGCCGTTGCCAAACAGGCAGCCTTCCACTCGGTCTGCCCCCGCCAGCATGGCCAACTCGGCGCAAGCGACACCGGTACCGCGATCGTTATGCGGATGCACGCTGATGGTCACTTGCTTCCGCTGGCTGAAGTGGCGACAGAACCATTCGATCTGGTCGGCATAAATGTTCGGGGTACTCATCTCCACGGTGGCCGGCAGGTTGATGATCATGGGCCGCTGGCGTTCAGGTTGCCACACGTCTGCCACCGCCTCACAAATTTGCAGGGCAAACTCCAGCTCGGTAAAGCAGAAGGTCTCCGGCGAATACTCGAAACACCAGTCAGTTTCCGGATGCCGATCGCACCATTGGCGAATACGGCGTGCGCCATTCACCGCCAGCGCCACGGTAGCGGCCTTGTCCTGCTTGAAAACGATATCGCGAAACATCGGGGCGGTGGCGTTATACAGATGCACGATGGCACGTGGAACCCCTTGCAACGACTCCATCGTGCGATCGATCAGATCGTCGCGCGACTGCGTGAGCACCTGGATTGAGACGTCATCCGGGATCAGCCGTTGCTCGATCAAGTGACGCACAAAGTCAAAGTCGGTTTGCGATGCGGAAGGAAATGCCACCTCGATTTCCTTAAACCCGCAGGCCAGTAACAGTTGATAGAACTGTAGCTTGCGAGCGTTATCCATCGGCTCGGCCAACGCCTGATTGCCGTCACGCAGATCGCTGGAACACCAGCGCGGTGCCTGCTGCTGGGTGTGCCCCGGCCACTGACGATCGGGTAAATCGATGGCCGGGAACGGCCGGTACTTGCTTGCTGGGTTGGCTAACATCCTGATTCTCCTACAGACCAAAGGGTGTAGCCATTATTTCCTGCCCGTAGCCAGGCGTCTCCCGGCTGATGGACAACTATCGTCGCAAAACGGACAACAAAAAATTTGCATCCTGCGGCGATGCGACAACAATTAATGCTGGTGTCCCCCAAGATGATTGAAAAAGGAGATGAGCATGAGCCTGTATGCCACGCTGGAAGAAGCAATCGAAGCCGCTCGCGAGGAGTTTATCGAAACGGCGGAAGGCGGTGATGATGAGCCGCCGGTACCTCAACAGTTTAACCTGCAAAAATACATCATGTTGGATGGCGACACGATGTGGCAGGCCGAGTTTTTCGAAGAAGAAGGTGAGTCTGTCGAATGCATGACGATGCGCAGCGGCGCTGCCGCCCAGGCCATTTTTGACGGTGACTACGACGAGATTGAGATCCGCGCCGAGTGGATCAACGAAAATACGCTGCATGAGTGGGAGGAAGGGGATTTTCAGCTCGATCCGCCGCTGGATACCGAAGAGGGCCAGAGCGCTGCCGACGAATGGGATGAACGTTGAGCCCGTTGGGTGGGCACCTGGTTGCCCACCCTCGCCTTGACGACCCTGGCTACGCATTGCATGCTGCTACATTCTCCCCTTAACACAGGCAGGTATCATGCTCATCAGGCAAGCGGTTCCCGGTGATTATCCCGCAATTCTGGCTCTACAGGCGCAAAACACCCCAGAGAACCTCAACGCCCAGCAGCGGCAACAGGGTTTTATCGTCTCGCAGATGAACGAAAAACAGCTGGCAAGCATCAATAACGGCCTGGGTATTTTGATCGCTATCGAAGAGGAACAGTTGGCTGGTTTTGTCTGCCTGATGCCAACCGACGCCCAACCACGGCCACCAGTAGTGGATGCCATGCTAAACACGTTGGCCACGCAGCGCTTTCAAGACCAGGCATTGGATCAACAGCGGGTATTTCTGTACGGCCCGGTATGCCTGAGTGCCGATTGGCGGGGAAAAGGCGTGCTACGCCAGTTGTTTGCCGCGGTGAAAGCGCGAACTCAGCAGGATTTTGACGTTGGCGCGCTGTTTGTTAGTGAGGATAACCCGCATTCGCTCGCCGCCCATGTCGCTGGCATGGGAATGACGGCGTTGACCACTTTCCACTGCAATCACCAAAGCTATCAGTTGGTGGTCTTTGCAACCAGAGGCTAAGACCTATTCGTAAGGCCCGTGCTGCGCATCAAACGGCAGCATAAAGGTGTCCACCACCAGCGAGAGCGGTACATCAATCACCATAACGCTGCGCCAGGGAGTATCACGCAAATCCCACTGCACCCCTGGATAATATTGGTGCCCGTGGCCTGCACCAGGCACCGTGCGGCTGATAATGCTACCGCAGCCAGATAATGCCGTCGCCATAGCGGCCAACAGTGCCAGACGGACTAGTGAAGCCATTTTCAACATCCAAGCTTTATTGAGATTGAAACGAAAAAGGGGAACACGCAGTGCGCATTCCCCTTTAATTAATACTAACCGTTAGCGTTGGCCGACGGGGTGAGCCAGTTCATTATGCGGTAACTGCCGATAATGTTCGCGCCAGGCCTCGCCCTGCGGCAGCAGCCAAATGCGCTGATGCAGGCGTGACAACGCCACCGGATCGCTTAACAGCTCAAGGCGTTTGGCTTTTGCCAACTTCTCTGGCCCTACTTCCAGCGCCTCGTTCACCCGCTCTTCCCGCGCCCGATCGATAATGGTTCGCAGATGGTGACGAGCCGTTGCCAGCGCGGCAGCCAAGGCATTGTAGGACGGGTCCACCGCCGCATGCATAAAGCCATTGCGCAAGGCACGCTGGCGATTAAGTTGCAGATAGGTATCTGTGGCAACCAGTTCACGCGGCGGATCGTACTCTTCCGGGATCAGGAACAGCTTGGCTCGCTTGCTCTTGAGACCGAGCGTAGCGCGGCTCGACAACGCCGAAACAAACGGTGACAGGATCAGCGAGAAGACGATCGGTGACAGCCACCACAGGAAGTTCAGATCCAGCAATGCCATGCCGCCGCCCCAAACCAGCCCCAACAGCATTTGCGAACCGTGACGCTTGAAGGCTTCGCCCCAAGGGGTGTCATCATCATCACGCTGCGGCGAGTTCCACACCACTTCCCAGCCCAGGAACGCGCTGACCACAAACACGGTATGGAACAACATGCGCACCGGTGCCAACAGCACTGAGAACATCACTTCCATCAGCATGGAAATCAGCAGCCGGATCGGCCCGCCGTACTGCTTCGAGCCTTTTGCCCAGACCAGCACGATACTCAGCAACTTTGGTAAGAACAGCAGCACCATGGTGGTGGAGAACAGCGCAATCGCCAGTTCTGGCTTCCACTGTGGCCACACCGGGAACAACTGCCGGGGTTGCAGGAAGTATTGCGGTTCCACCAGCGTATGCACTATCTGCAACGCGGTGGACAGCGCCAGGAACATAAACCACAACGGTGCCGACAGGTAGGACATGACCCCGGTCAGGAACACCGCGCGGTGTACCGGATGCATGCCTTTTACCAGGAACAGGCGGAAGTTCATCAGGTTACCATGACACCAGCGGCGGTCGCGTTTCAGCTCGTCCAGCAGGTTCGGCGGTAACTCTTCATAACTGCCCGGCAGATCGTAGGCGATCCACACGCCCCAGCCAGCACGACGCATCAATGCGGCTTCCACAAAGTCATGGGAGAGGATGGAACCGGCAAACGAGCCTTCACCCGGCAACGGTGCCAACGCGCAGTGCTCGATGAAGGGTTTCACCCGGATGATGGCGTTATGACCCCAGTAATGGGATTCGCCCAACTGCCAGAAGTGCAGACCAGCGGTGAACAACGGGCCATAGAGGCGCGTGGCGAACTGCTGCACACGGGCATACAGCGTATCCATGCCTGAGGCTTTTGGTGCAGACTGGATGATACCGGCGTTCGGGTTAGCTTCCATCAAGCGTACCAGACCAGTGAGGCACTCGCCGCTCATCACGCTGTCCGCATCCAGGATCACCATGTAACTGTACTCACCACCCCAACGACGGCAGAAGTCGTCGATGTTGCCGCTTTTACGTTTCACACGACGGCGGCGACGGCGGTAGAAGATACGTCCGTGGCCCTCAACATCGCGGCACAGCTCCATCCAGGCTTTCTGTTCGGCGACGCAGATATCGGGATCGTAACTGTCGCTCAGCACATAGATATCGAAATGCTCAAGCTGACCGGTCGTCTTCACCGACTCGTAGGTTGCCCGCAACCCGGCAAATACCCGTTCAACGTCTTCGTTACAGATCGGCATGATCAACGCGGTACGGTGCGTTGGATCGATCGGCTCATCCCCTTTGATAGTCGAAGAGATGCTGTATTTATCTTTGCCAATCAGCAGTTGCAGGAACCCCATCAGCGCAGTCCAGAAACCCGCAGAGACCCAGCAGAACAGAATGGCAAACAGGATCAGAATACCGGTCTGCAAAAGATAAGGTAATATTTGCAACATCGACTGCATCAGATCTTGATCGAACATGGCGATAGGATCGATCAGCGCCCAACCTTGATAAGGCAGGATGGTTTTCATGTACCAGGTGGCAATGCCGGTTTGCACCAACATCAGGATCAACAGCACGTAACGGCGCATTGAACCGACAATACGCCAGCGGTTTTCCGCCTCGGCTTCTTCTTTGCTGGCATGACGATTGTGCGTCTTACGGCCCAGCAGAGTATCCCAGAAACGCCCCACCGGGTTGGTGCGCCAGGCTTCGGGGAACATGGTGGTACGTTTTACCGGCGGCGTGGCTTTCAGGATGGTGCGCCCTTCCGGGTCACAATCAAAATCGTCGTCATCGACAGCATCTGGCCAAGCCTGGATGATGCGCGACTTGACCGAAGCCAGGGCAATGTCATCGGCAGGCAGCGACGCCACATTGACATCAGAGGCTCCCATCTGACGATGCAAAGCCTCCAGTGCCGAGGTATCACCCGCCATCACTTGTTGTTTGAGCACCCCTGACCGCTCATCGGTCAGGGGCATTGCCGCAAGATATTCCTGGGCAGTTTCAGTAGACTTATTCATTGGCAGGTAGCTGATAGCTCCAGGTTTCCGACAGGGTCTTGTCACCGTTGACCAACGCAGCACGCATTTCTACCGGCTTTTTCTCGTCTTTCACTTTCAAACGCACCGTCAAACGCCAGCCTTTGGTGACCGGATTATAGCGAACGCTGTTTTCCACCATTTCGCCGTTGTCACCAATGCTGATCTGAGAAGCCACCGGCGTATTGGCATCCAGCGCTTTCAGTGCTGGGCCGACGAAGTCAACCAGGAACGCCACGCTGCCGTCCGGCTCGCGGATCAGGTTTGACTGCTTCACATCACCGGTTGAACGCATGGTTTTACCCACGTAGCCGATATCCTGTGAATGCAGCTTCTCTTCGTCGCGAGTGAAGTACAGGCGGTAATTCAAGGCCAACGGCGTTTTTGCATCAGGCAACACATCCGGCGTCCAGAACGCCACGATGTTATCGTTGGTTTCATCCGCGGTTGGGATCTCTACCAGCTCAACCTTGCCCTTGCCCCAATCGCCGCGCGGCTCAACCCAAGCGCTTGGACGCAGATCGTAACGGTCGTCCAGGTCCTGGTAATCACGGAAATCGCGACCACGCTGCAGCAGACCAAAACCTTTCGGATTTTCGATGCTGTAAGTGCTGACCGACAGGTGCTTAGGATTGTTCAGCGGACGCCAGATCCACTCGCCGTTACCGGCATGGATAGACAGACCGTTGGAGTCGTGCAGCGCCGGGCGGTAGTTCAGCGTTGGCGAAGGCTGGCTCGGCCCGAACAGGAACATGCTGGTCAACGGTGCCATACCCAACTTGCCCACCTTGTCGCGCAGGAACACTTTGGACTGGACATCTACCGTGGTATCGCGGCCGGGGTAAACCACAAAACGGTAAGCGCCGGTAGCACGTGGAGAATCCAGCAAGGCATAAATCACCAGATGCTTGTCGCCCTGCTTAGGACGTTCGATCCAGAACTCGCGAAAACGCGGGAACTCTTCGCCAGATGGCAAGGCGGTATCGATAGCCAGCCCACGAGCAGAAAGCCCATAAACCTGCCCTTTACCCACCACGCGGAAATAGCTGGCACCCAGCATGCTCATGATTTCGTCGTTCTTATCCGCACTGTTGACCGGATAGAGCACTTTAAACCCGGCGAAACCGAGTTTCTTCACCGAGTCAGGATCGTGCTTGACGGGGCCAAAGTTGAAATAGTCAGGGCTGTATTTGATCTCTTTGACGGAGGTGGCCGTGACCTCGTTGATGGTAACCGGCGTGTCGAAGTACATCCCTTGATGGTAGAACTCAAGCTTGAAAGGGGTTTTCAGCTTACTCCACACGGCTTTATCGTGATTGAACTGGATCTGCTGATAGTCCGCGAACTTCATATCGCGAAACTGAGAAGGAAGGTTGCTCTTCGGGGCTTCAAAGCCTTTTCCTGCCAGATCCTGTGCCTGTTTGGCCACATCGTCGATAGAAAAAGCCCATGCCTGCGAACTCAACAACGTGCATAAAACGGTAGCACCTAACCAACGTACGCTCGTGGCGCGTGGTTTTTTTGATAATAGATTTACTAGCACATCCCCCCCTATTCGTGTGCTCAAAATATTCAAAATCCATATTAATGGATTATTCTGCTCGCCGACAACATGATAAACGTGTGCTGATGTTTACGGCTTAGAGTTTAAGCAGTTGTGCAGCGTAGCAAGCCGTGCTCCAAGACGCTATGGAAAAATGTCGGTCGCTATAGTAGGGTTTGAGTTTGCGATTCCCTCATTGCCGACTTATTAAGCGGGTTTACACTCCCCTGATGCAACCACCAGCGGTAACCTATGACTAACAGCACTAACCAGCGCGAGTTTTTCCTGGATTCGATCCGGGCCTATTTGATGCTGCTGGGCATTCCTTTTCATCTTTCTCTGATTTACTCCAGCCACTCGTGGGCGGTAAACAGCGCGACCCCGTCGTTTTCGCTAACGGTGTTGAACGACTTTATTCACGCCTTTCGCATGCAGGTGTTCTTCATTATCTCCGGCTACTTCTCCTACATGCTGTACGAACGCTATGACAGTCACCGCTGGTTGAAGGTACGCCTGGAGCGGGTTGCCATTCCGCTGTTGAGTTCTATCCCATTGATTACCTTGCCACAGTTTTTTTTACTCAAGAACTACACCGATAAATTAACCGGCTGGGATGATTTCACCCCTGAACAAAAAATAAACGTGGCGGTTTGGGAGTTGGTCTCCCATCTATGGTTTTTATTAACCTTGTGCTTATTGACCTGCGCCTGTTTTTATCTGTTTAAAAAAATTAAGGCGATAAAAACGCCGATGGCACCGCGGCCAATAAATAAAATGACCACTCTCAGCAATATCTCATTGTGGTTTTTATTGTATGCCTTTATATACGGCGTGTTTCATCGCATTATTTTAATCACCGCCCCGCATTTACTGTCTAACGGCCTGTTCAACTTCGTGGTGATGGAAACCCTGTTCTACTTGCCTTTCTTCATTGTGGGAGCCTACGCGTTTAAGTATTCATGGCTGAAAGCGGTGTTCCTCACGCCCTCGTGGCCAGCCGTACTGGGCTCACTGCTGCTGTTGGTAGCCTACATGCTCAACCAGAAACTGCTGGCGCACAGCAGCTTTGGGTTTGAACTGGAAATCATGATCAAAGCCGTGCTCGGGATCCTGATGGCCAACGTGGTGTTCGCATTTGGCCATGCGCTGCTCGATTTCCATTCTCCTCGCATTACCTATCTGGTCAACGCTTCGCTGTTTATCTATCTGGTTCACCATCCGCTGACGCTGATATACGGCGCCTTTGTGACTCCGCTGATCGATAATAATCTGCTGGGTTTCCTGCTGGGTCTGGTGTTCGTCTTTGCCTGTGCCTTCCTGTTATATGAGGTGCACAAGCGTATCCCGCTGTTACGCTTCCTGTTCTCTGGTAAAGCCTAATCTCCCGTGTAAGGGCGTTGCTTGCAGCGCCCTGCTAACATGACACCCTTCACCCTCGTAGGAACGCCGCATGCTGTGCCCGCTTAGCTATAATTGATCGGTGGTCAGCGCACCTATTGCTCAACCTATCGCGACCCGTTGATGCAAAGTTGTGCTGGAGCATATTGCGGTGAGTTGTTATAACTACAGTGCATAAGAAAAAATCCACATCCCTGCCTTACGGTAGCGATTGGGCTCACGAACCCTAAGGGATGGCGCATCACCATCGCGTGCGCCGGTAACATTTCCCTTCCGTCACGACAGAGAGGATTTTTAATGACCGATAAACCGACCGCGGCAACCGAAGCCGTAGCAGAAAACGCCACACTACTGAAAATCTTGGGTAGACTGCTGTCCGCACTGGATTCTTCCATCAGCGGCAAAGATCGCAGCGTATTGGTAACCGAGCTTTCCAGCCTCAACCTGGACGGGATCTCCGAGGCCGAAAGGAAACTGGCAGCCGAATTAATCAAGCGTGCCCTGCAATCACTCGATCACTAACCTCCCGCCTGTAAACCATTAAGCCTCCTGCTGGGGGGTTAATGGTTTTTCCTCGATAACCTGTTTCCTGCCGTCCTCAATGAGCTGATAAATAGGCACAAAAGCAGCAATACCCACATTTCAACTCTCATTTCATCAAATTTTGCGGCAAGCAGCCATAATGACACCGTTTTTTGGCAATCAGCCTTGGCGTTGCACAGGAAAAACAGGCTATTATGACCCGGTGTCTTTGCTTTGGCGCCCCCCCTTTCAGCTCAACTCGCAGGAGAACATTATTTTGGATGCCAGCACGATCAATAGCTTGTTCATCATCGGTGCCGTGTTGGTGGGAGCAAGTATTCTGCTCAGTTCTTTCTCTTCACGCCTGGGGATCCCCATTCTGGTGATCTTCCTGGCGATAGGCATGCTGGCCGGTGTTGACGGCCCTGGTGGCATCGCCTTCGATAACTATCCCGCCGCCTATCTGGTCAGTAACCTGGCTCTGGCAGTGATCCTGCTCGACGGCGGTATGCGTACCCGCGTCAGCTCCTTTCGTGTCGCGCTGTGGCCCGCATTGTCACTGGCCACCATCGGCGTACTGATCACCGCCGGTCTGACGGGCCTGGCCGCCGCCTGGCTGTTTAACCTCGATTTGATCCAGGGGCTGCTGATCGGCGCCATTATTGGCTCGACCGATGCGGCCGCGGTGTTTTCACTGTTGGGTGGCAAAGGGCTGAACGAGCGTGTCAGCGCGACGCTGGAAATTGAGTCCGGCAGCAACGACCCGATGGCGGTGTTTTTAACCATCACCCTGATTGCCATGATTTCCGCTGGCGAAACCTCGCTAAGCTGGATGTTCATCGTCCATCTCTTGCAACAGTTCGGCATGGGTATCGTGATTGGCCTGGGCGGAGGCTGGTTGCTGATAACGCTGATCAACCACATCAAGCTGGCGGAAGGGTTATATCCGCTGCTGGCGGTGAGCGGCGGCATATTGATCTTTGCCCTGACTACCGCTCTGGATGGCAGCGGCATTCTGGCGGTCTATCTGTGCGGCCTGCTGCTGGGTAACCGTCCAATCCGTAACTACCACGGCATTGTGCAAACCTTCGACGGCCTGGCCTGGCTGAGCCAGATCGGCATGTTCCTGGTGCTCGGGCTGTTGCTTAACCCGCACGACCTGTTGCCTATCGCCATCCCTGCCCTGCTGCTCTCGCTGTGGATGATCCTGTTTGCCCGCCCGATTTCGGTGTTTATCGGCCTGCTGCCGTTTCGCAACTTCAACCTGCGCGAGCGCATGTTTATCTCCTGGGTGGGGTTACGCGGCGCGGTGCCGGTGATCCTGGCGGTGTTCCCGATGATGGCCGGGCTACCCAATGCCAATCTGTTCTTTAACGTCGCGTTCTTTGTAGTGTTGGTTTCACTGCTGCTGCAGGGCACTTCGCTGTCCTTTGCCGCCAAAAAGGCCAAGGTGGTGGTGCCACCGGCATTAGCCCCGATCTCCCGCGTGGGGCTGGATGTTCATCAGGAAAACCAATGGGAGCAGTTTGTCTATCAGCTAAGTGCAGAAAACTGGTGCGTTGGCGCGGCGCTGCGCGAACTCAAGATGCCGCCGGGAACGCACATTGCCGCGCTGTTCCGTGGCAAAGAACTGTTACACCCTAGCGGCAGCACCCGCTTGCTGGAAGGCGATACCCTGTGCGTTATTGGCCATGAACACGATCTGCCTGCGTTGGGTAAACTGTTCAGCCAGGCGCCTACGGTTACGCTGGATGAACGGTTCTTCGGTGATTTCATTCTGCAATCCGATGCGCGCCTGAGTGATATCTCTCAGGTCTACGGCCTGAATCTGCAAGACGGCGTGGACGATCAGCAAACGCTCGGCCAGTTCATCACCCGGTTAATCGGGGGGGAAGCCGTGGTGGGGGATCAGGTGGAATGGGATGGTTTGACCTGGACTATCGCGGAAATGGATGCTAATCAAATCAGCAAAATAGGCGTCAAGATCGTTACCGATTAACCCGTTAATCGCCATTAACCATGCCGTTGCGGGAACTAATCCGGCCCGGATAACTCTTAATGACAGTCATTAATGCCCACCCCAGCGTTGAGGTGGGCCGTTTGCGGTACATCTACCGTCGGATAAGATCTTGAGCAATAAAGCGAAGTTCTTTTCAGCCTTGACCGTCATCGCTTTAAGCGTTGCCTTACTGGATTTGGGTATCGCCGATTTGGTCCATCGAATACTACTTGGATGATGTCACCTGATGCAAAAACAACAAGAGAAAGATTTACTGGGAAAAGTGCTGCTGACCGTTTCTGCCCTGTGCCTCGTCACCGTGGCCGGGCTGTTGATCTGGGGTTTTTTGCTGGATTGAGGCAATGTCTGGCGAGCGGGCATAAAAAAACCGCCGCAGCGGTTTTTTTGGCAATTCAATCAGATTTTGCAGCCTTCGCAGTCTTCTTCATCCTCAAGAATTTCAGGAACTTCCCTGGCTTTCTGCGCCGCATTTTTTTCCGCTTTGGCTAATTCATCGTCAATGTCAAAATCAAAAATATCATCACTCATCGCTATTTCCTAAGAATAGTCTCATAACCAACAACTATTATAACCAACCTCGACACCGGTGCAACCTATTCAGCTCAGCGCAGCCTGCGGCGCTGACGGGGTAGCTAACCTTTTGGCATAGGCCAGATCGTAAACGTCATAGAAATCAATCTCGCCCTTGTTGGCGATGATTTCCTGCATACGGGTTTTCAACACCTTGCTCACCGTAGGTTCGTTCAACAGTGCCTGGATGGCCTGCGGCGACAGTGCGCGCGTAAAGTACCATTCCCCATTGTAACAAACACGCAGATCCAGCACGCCGATGTCCTCAAAGCGGTAAACCGGTTTGATTTCAATCAGCAGCATGGCAAACATAAACAGCACAAAGGCAGTAAAACCCAGGAACGAATACAGCCCCATATAGGGCACCGGGTACATCACCGCGATCACGGCAAAATAGCCAGCGAACATGGCAAAACACAGCCAACGGTGGGTACGCGCAAACTCGCTGTTAAAACGTGGCTTACCGTCACGCCCTTCCCGCCGGTTAATCTGTTCTATTTCTGCAACCAGGATGTTCTTAATCGTATCCATCGCCATACCTTAATGCCTCAGTGCATCGTGACTATCACCAATCTCAGCCCAAGCTATCACAATGACAGTTTATTGAGGTAGATCAATTCCTGCATTATTCACCGCAAACTGTTATAGGATCAGCGTGACTGTGATGCCCTTCCCTGCCCCTGCGCGACCATAAACATACGCTGTGCAACATCATCCGCCTGCTTGATTTTACGTTTCTGCAGTTCGTCACAGCGATGCGCAGCGCGTACATAGGCGATTTCATGTGCCTGATCGATCATCGAAATCACCTTGTCGCACGCTGTTTTATCCATATTACCTAATAGGGTGGTGATGATTGCTTGGTAGGCATTGGAGGCCGCAGTGAGTGCCTGTTCACGGGCTTCCAATGCCTCTATACGCTGCAAAAGCACTTGAAGCAGTTCGGTATCAGACATATCCACCTCCACTCACCAGGCAACGCTGCCTGTAATAAGTGTAGCAAGGGTTGCGCTATCATGATGGGTTTCAATATGTTGCTACTGGGATAGAATAGCGGGACATCCTCTGGAACCTTCAATACCTATAACAAGGAGCTTCACATGCTATCGAAACATTACCGCTCGATCCCGTTGTTAGCCACGTTATTGCTTTGCGCCTGCACCGCCTCACAAAACAGCGTTGAAAGACACGCCCGCCATGCCACCTTCCAGTTGGCGGAGGCACATTTCGGCCCCGACACGCGCACCGATATCTCAAAATCGACGAAAGCCGCCATCCCATTCTTTGAGCAGTTTTATCAGATAGGCAAAAAAGATCGCCAGGATGGGCTGACCCGCGAACAGGCACAGCAAAGGGTGAATGGGTTCCGCAGCCCTGATTTTTTACCTGAGTCAGAGCAAAAGGCGACGATGTTTAATCAATCCTATACTGCTGACTCGCCGAAAAAACAGCGTGAGATCCTGCTCGAAAATGCTATCGCCACTTACTGGGATGGCTATGACGGCAAGCCTTAACCGGACGACCTGCTAGCAGCACCGCCCCCTGATTTTTCCTTCGTGAGGGGGCCTTAACCCTGTATCATTCCTGTACTGTTCGGGGACATTGTAGACAGGTGTTCGGAGACATACTGAACACGTTTTAACACCCTTTATTGATGAAAATTGGCCCATCCCTCAGATAATCCTGCTGTAAAAGCTACTGAAAAACATAACATTTTTTACTCGATTTGATTCAAATCCCAGATAACGCTAAGCTATATGACAAGAAAAACTAATCCTAAGGATGACATTTTTTGTTTAAAACCCTATTTATTGTGATGAGACTCTCAGAAAAAAACCACGAGGACAATCTGCAAAACAGAGGTGACATTAGCCTGACTGATATCTTGACCAATAAAAATGAGCGGGCCGACGAACTCGCCGACGATCAATTTTGCATGGGATGATTTATGAAGCTAAGAAAAAAAAAGCATAAACCACTACAGATTAATGACATCACGATTATTGATGACAGCAAGTTAAAGAAAGCCATTACCGCCGCCGCATTAGGCAACGCCATGGAATGGTTTGACTTCGGTGTTTACGGCTTTGTCGCCTACGCACTTGGCCAGGTGTTCTTCCCTGGTGCCACGCCTGGCGTGCAGATGATTGCCGCTCTGGCCACCTTCTCGGTTCCTTTCCTGGTACGTCCTTTGGGCGGTGTCTTCTTCGGTGCCATGGGCGATAAATTCGGCCGCCAGAAAGTGTTATCCATCACCATCATTATTATGGCGATCAGTACCTTCTGTATCGGCCTGATCCCGTCCCACGCCTCGATTGGCATCTGGGCCCCTATCCTGCTGTTGCTGGCCAAACTGGCACAGGGCTTCTCCGTCGGCGGGGAGTATTCTGGCGCAGCCATCTTTGTGGCCGAGTATTCGCCAGACCGTAAACGCGGATTTATGGGCAGCTGGCTCGACTTTGGCTCCATCGCCGGCTTCGTATTAGGGGCAGGTGTGGTGGTGCTCATCTCCAGCATAGTGGGTGAGGCCAACTTCCTCGACTGGGGCTGGCGTATTCCATTCTTCCTGGCAGCACCGCTGGGTGTGATTGGCCTGTATTTGCGCCACGCCTTGGAAGAGACGCCAGCGTTCCAGCAGCATATGGACAAAATGGAACAGAACGACCGTGCGGCAATTGAGAACCCGCCGAAGACCTCGTTCAAAGAGATCGCCACCAAGCACTGGAGAAGCCTGCTGGTGTGCGTAGGTATCGTGATCTCGACCAACGTGACCTACTACATGCTGCTGACCTACATGCCAAGCTACCTGTCGCATAACCTGCACTATTCCGAAGACCACGGCGTGCTGATTATCATTGCCATCATGCTAGGTATGTTGTTCGTCCAGCCACTGGTCGGCATGACCAGCGACCGCATTGGCCGTAGACCCTTCATCATTGGCGGTAGCGTCGGTCTGCTGTTGCTGGCCATCCCTAGCTTTATCTTGATCAACAGTAACGTTATTGGCCTGATTTTTGTTGGCCTCTTGATACTGGCCGTGTTGCTCAACTCCTTTATCGGGGTGATGGCCTCCATTCTGCCTGCGATGTTCCCAACCCACATCCGTTACAGCGCGCTGGCGATTTCATTCAATATCTCGGTACTGATTGCGGGCGTCACGCCAACGCTGGCCGCATGGCTGGTCGAGAGCACCGGTAACCTGTATATGCCAGCCTATTATCTGATGGTGGTGGCAGCGATTGGTCTGGTGACCGGCTTGTATATGAAAGAAACGGCTAACAAGCCGCTGCGCGGTGCTGCTCCAGCCGCCTCTGACCGCTCAGAAGCCAAAGAACTGCTGCAGGAAACTTACGATAATATCGAGCAGAAAGTCGAAGATATCAGCCAGCAAATCGCCGATTTGGAGAAGAAAAAGCAAACGCTGATCGACCAGCATCCAAAACTGGATTAATTCTCCCCGGTGAACAAACAGGCCAGAGCTCGTTAGCGTAACGACTCTGGCCTTTTTATTACTCTCAATGGGTGCAGCATGAAGCCGGTCAAGATTTTGCCAGCCGCCTCGCTCTGTTTGCTTCCCCCCTCGAACATGCTAACTTGCCATGACTTTTCAGGAAGGCCGCAGTTATCAGGTTCGGATACCTCATTGCTTTGCGCCCCTAACTTCAACAGTAATGATTAAGGGGGTGCCCTTGCCCGCCCGACTTTTCAATCCCGTCGCTATGTACCAAGGGTTACCAAACGACGTCTATTTTATTGCCTTAGCCAGATTTGTTCTTGGTCTTGGCAATTTCATCATACCTTTCATGGTACTGCTGCTAACGCAAAAACTAGGCTATTCAACAACCATGGCAGGCGGCCTGGCGATGGGAGTCACCGCATTCTATCTTTTGGGGAATCTGGTCGGCGGCAAGATGTCCGATAGTTTCGGCCATAAGAACATGATGATTTGGGGAGAGATCATCGGTTCGATAATCTTGGTCGTGAGTGGTTTCTTTACCGATTGGCACAGCCTGCTACCCGCGTTGCTTTTTGTCAGCTACTTCTTTTTTGGTGTAGCCCTCCCGGCAAGTAATGCCCTTGTCGCCGATCTATCTACCCCTGCCAATCGCAATGCGGTGATGTCGTTAAGCTATCTTGCCTACAATCTGGGCTCTGGGGTTGGCCCGGTTCTGGCTGGCTATCTTTTCTGGAACTACACGGCCTGGATTTTTTGGGGCAATGGTCTCGCTGGCCTAATAGGCGTAGTCATCGTTTTATTCTATGTCGATAATCCCGCCGACAATCGGGCAACAAACCATCGGGAACACTCCGAACTGGAAAAAGCCACTGAGGCTTCTGTATGGCAGGTGTTCAAGCAAAGGCCTCGGTTGCTGGTATTCGGCGTGTTATGTATGCTGCTGTGGTTTTCGTTAAACCAAATGACCATGACTACCCCGCTCTACCTTAGCCATATTTTTGGCCAACAAGGGCCTGTCTTGTTTGGCCAGTTAATGACTTTCGCCAGCATTTTGGTGGTGGTGATGACACCGTTGATTATCAGAATGACCATCAACATCTGCGACATTAAAAGTCTGGCCATTTCCGCGTTTGCGTTAGCATTGGGGTATGGCATTACCCTGCTATCCCCTCTGGTTGCCATGCAGTTTATTGCCTGGCTTTTCCTTACCATCGGCGAGATCTTGCTCGTCACCAAGGAGGGGATTTATTTAGCCAATAACTCTCCTCGCAGCCATCGTGGGCGCATCAGCGGGATAATCACCACCATTCGGAGCCTTGGCTTAATGCCCACGTATATCTTGATGGGGGCGTATATACAAAGCTATGGTTACACGGATGCATGGAAATTAATCATTGGTATCTCATTGCTTACGGGGCTGATGTTAGTAGCCCTTTCGGCCCAGCAGAGAAAGGTGGGCGAGAAATGATTAGAACAGGCCTAACTCACTGACGTAAGCTGGCCAAGGTAACTTGGCCATACTGATAACGCTACCTAGTCTTAATGCCACTTGCCGATGGCTTTACCGTCACAATAAAAATACCGGACATGATGACCAGCAGGCCAATACCCAGCGTGAGAGTCAATTGCTCCCCCAGAAAGATAACGGACATCAGTAAGCCTATTACCGGCACCCCAAGCATCGCCGTCGACATGCTGGTGCTCGACAACCACATGCTGGCGGCATTCACCGCAACAAAGCAGAACGCTGTCGCCAGCGGCCCCATAAACAGCAGTATTTCGATTAATGATGTAGAACCATCGCCGGTATACGGCCCTTCGAATACCCGAGCCATCAACGCCAACGGTACACTGGCCAGCAGCATCTGCCAGGGAGCAAGCTCATACGCGCTGCATACCCCTTTATGATAACGCAGGTGCAAAATGCACATCGCCCAGGCAAAGGAGGCCGTAAGCAACATCAGGTTCGCCACGATGAGAACCTTATCGCCCCAGTTAAACGTGAACGGGTTGAACAACACAATGACCCCTACACCACCGAGCAATGAGCCCATCAATTGCCGACGTGAAAGCGACTGACGGAAAAACAACACTGCGATAGGCGTGACCCAGAGCGGCGTGGTGTAAGCCAGGATAGCGGATCGGCCAGCAGGCACTTCGGTCATGGCAAAGGCACCAAGCACGGTAAATGTCAGCATTTGCAGCAGCCCTACGCTCACCACCAACGGCCAATCCTTGCGTGGCGGGAATCTCAGCTTCTTGGTCAATATCTGCAGAGCAAACAGGCACAGCGCGCCACTGACAAATCGGGCAGTAGAAAGCCAAATCGGCGTCATATGAGAAAGCCCAGCCTTCATCACCGGCCAATTCGCCCCCCAAATCACAATGGCCCCAACCAACAGCAGGACACCCTTGATTTTCACGCTATCGGGCGCGTAGCTCGATACGTTTGGCGAGCCTGTTAAGTATTTACCCTCAGTATCCACAGCGGTTTCTCATCCATTCATTCAATCTGCTAATTTTATCTGGATAACCGGGGAAACTTTCTCTTATTATGTCTATCAAATCGGTTTTTATGAGTCATTTTAACCTCATAAATTACATTTTAAGGGTAAATTTTCTCACATGAAGAAGCTTGATCGCACAGACGTCGCCATTCTGAACTCGATGCAGACGAACTCGCGGATCACCAATGCGGAGCTTGCCCGCTCGGTCAATCTATCCCCAACCCCCTGCTTCAACCGTGTAAAAGCCATGGAAGAGTTGGGCATCATCAGGGGGCAAGTGACCTTGCTGGAACCGGCGGTGCTTGGGCTCCATGTGAACGTATTTATTCAGGTGAGTTTGGAAAAGCAGGTGGAAGGTGCGCTCAGCAACTTTGAACAGGCCATTGATCAGCGCCCAGAAGTGATGGAGTGTTACCTGATGACGGGCGATGCCGATTATCTGTTGCGGGTATTGGTACCCGATATTCGCGCGCTAGAGCGTTTTATTCTGGATCATCTGACCAAGATCCCGGGCGTAGCCAACATCCGCTCCAGCTTTGCCCTCAAGCAGGTGCGCTATAAAACGGCGCTGCCGCTACCGGCAGAAGGCATCAGCATAGTCCCTACGCAATAGTCGTTTGATCCAACCGATTCAATACATAGGGGCGCTGCCGCGCCCAATCTTGAGTAAGCTGCGCGAACGTTGGAACCTCCGCGCATAGAAGAATTATTTTTTCTTGGCAGTAGTCGGATTTGGTTTGGCTTTCTTTGGCTTGGCAACGACTTCTGCAGCAACGGTTGACTCTTTAACCGCTGGAGCCGATACCTTGGTTCTCACTTTTGTCTCTACGGAGGGCTTGGAAGCATTGCTTTTTGCTTTGGCCGCAACCACTGCAGGTTTACTCTGCGTTGTAACCACCTTGGCCTCCGAGGCTGGAGGCTCTATAGCGTTGTCCTTAGCCTGAACAGTACCGGGCTCAGCAGCTAATGCCTTATACTTTTCCACCAGATTTTGGTAAGTATTTAACGCTTTGGCGCCATTAAAGGAGTTGTCAATTTTCCCAGCGCGGATCAACTCGATAACCACCTGCTGGGCCGCTAGCTCTGGATGTTTCGCCGGATTAATAATCTCAATTTCAAATTCCATCGTCATCTCCTGATTGAATAGCCGAGTCTTGTAGCATACCAGTTACCGCTGGCAACGAAATCGGGCTGAATCCATTCAATTTATAAATCGACGATAGAGAAGCCATAGCGCTCCGTGATTGAATTCGACCATCGACTGAGAAAATGCCTCGTTGTTTGTCGAATCGCGTTAAGGGCTATTGAGTGCTAGATTTAGATATGCCCCTCAGCCACTGAGATACCAAGTCCGTTTCCGTGGCAATAGATCGGCTTATTTTAGGAGGAACTACAATGTCAAAAAATGCAGCTGTTATGCTGACACTTACGCTATTTGGTATCGCCCCGGCCCACGCCATCAACGCAAAATTTGCCCAGCAGCTTGAGCGTTCCGGCTGCACCCAAGTGACCGAGGCACAAGGCTGTGACATTCACAAAACCAAGGCCGAGAATGCCAAGGCCGGTTTTGGAACCGCCCCCGCTGCTGACACCAGTGCCAGCCCATATACCGGTGAGTGGGTTGCCACATTCCCACAGACAGGTGCCACGGTAGCGACAATCAGTATCGATGCCAAGGATCATGTCTTGGTCAACGGTAAGCAGGTCAAAGCAAAGAAATCTGATGGCGCGCTGGTGTTCAGAAGTGGCACCATCACTTATACCATTCAAGGGGATCGCCGCCTCAAGGGGGAAGATGTCTGGGTGGATAATGATGCAGGCAGCAAAGGAGTGATTAACGCCAAATAGAAGGTAATAATTGCGCTATTTTTAGCTGACAAGCGGATTTCAGGCACAAAAAAACCGCCTCTCGGCGGTACGACATTACTACATATTGCTTTGATTATTCTTAGTTTATTTTCCTGGTACCCGGGGCGGGACTTGAACCCGCACAGCCATAAGCCGAGGGATTTTAAATCCCTTGTGTCTACCGATTTCACCACCCGGGCTCGGGAAAATTGGAGGCGCGTTCCGGAGTCGAACCGGACTAGACGGATTTGCAATCCGCTACATAACCGCTTTGTTAACGCGCCTTAATTCTGTTTGCCTTTGCAGGCTAAAGCTCGTAATCACCAGCTTTACTAAATTTGGAGCGGGAAACGAGACTCGAACTCGCGACCCCGACCTTGGCAAGGTCGTGCTCTACCAACTGAGCTATTCCCGCATTAATCAGAACTTGCTGATTTTTTTAACTCTTTTGGCAACTCACCGCTGCCGTCTGATGCGATGCATTCTACTTATCTGGCGTGGTGAGTCAATAAAATTGTTGTCTCACCAGGTTCATTTGCCGATTTTTACATCGCTTCGATCAAGGTTCCAGCAAATCGCGGCGTGCCGCGTTCAAATATTGGAACATCGACCAGAAGGTCAGCACGGCGGCGATGTACAGCAAGCCGAACGACAGATACTCCACCGTAGGCTCTGGCCGCCACAACAGGCCAACCAATGACATCATCTGCGCCATGGTTTTCACCTTGCCAATCCACGAAACCGCCACACTGCTGCGCTTGCCGATTTCCGCCATCCATTCGCGTAACGACGAGATTATGATCTCGCGGGCGATCATGGTTGCCGCAGGCAGAGTGATCCACCAGGTGTGATAATGCTCCGCTACCAGCACCAGGGCCACCGCCACCATCACCTTATCGGCAACCGGATCGAGGAACGCACCAAAGCGGGTTGTCTGCTTCCAGCGACGGGCTAAAAAGCCGTCAAACCAATCGGTTACAGCAGCAAACACGAAAATGACCGCACAGAGCATCGGAGCCCAGACGAACGGCAGGTAAAACGCCAGTACGAAGAATGGGATCAAAACTACGCGGAACAGGGTAAGCCAAGTCGGTATATTCAATTGCATAATGCTGGTAACTATCTGGCTGGAGTGGAAATTAAGAGTATGTTGCTACATTGCCCTCAGTGTTTCAATGCATTGTAGATCTTTTCTGCCAATGCTTGTGAAATACCCGGCACTTTTGCAATTTCCTCAACGCTGGCGTTCAATAATGGTTGAAGTCCACCCATATACTTCAACAGCACCTGACGCCGTTTTGGCCCAACGCCGTCGATCAGTTCCAAAGCGCTGGTGTTTTTGACTTTCGCCCGTTTCTGGCGATGGCCGGTGATCGCATGGTTGTGTGAGTCATCACGAATATGCTGGATCACGTGCAGTGCCGGCGAGTCCGAAGGTAGCGAAATCCCCTCCCCCTCAGGGACGAAGAACAACGTCTCCAGCCCGGCTTTACGATCGCTGCCTTTGGCAATACCGATCAGCAACGGTTTGTGCTTGTCCCAGGTCACGTTCAGCGAATTGAACACGTCAATCGCCATACCCAGCTGCCCTTTCCCACCATCAATAAAGATGACGTCCGGGATCTTGCTCTCTTCCAGAGCTTTACCATAGCGCCGTTTCAGCACTTGCGCCATCGCGGCATAGTCATCACCCGGCGTGATACCGGTAATATTGTAGCGCCGATACTCCGAGCGCAACGGGCCGTTACTGTCGAACACCACGCAAGAAGCAACGGTCTGCTCCCCCATCGTGTGGCTGATATCGAAACACTCCATCCGATTTATTTCGGTCAGATTCAGCGTTTTCGCCAGTTCCGCCAGCCGCTGATGGATAGTCGATTGCTGAGAAAGCTTGGTGACCAGCGCCGTCGAAGCGTTGGTACGCGCCAGCTTCAAGTAACGGGCACGGTCGCCACGCGGCTTGCTCTGGATCTGGATCTTGCGCCCAGCCAGTTCGCTTAGCGAGCTAGCCAGCAGATCTTTTTCCGGTAACGTAAAGTCCAGCAGGATCTCGGCTGGTAAAGTGCGCGCCTGGCTGCCTTGTAAATAGAACTGGCCCACAAAGGTTTGCACCACTTCACTCAGTTCTGTACCACCCGGTACTTTCGGGAAGTAGCTGCGGCTGCCTAACACCTTGCCCTGGCGAATAAATAGCACATGTACGCAGGCCATACCCGCATCGAAAGCCACGCCGATCACATCCAGATCGTCGCTGTCTCCCGAGACAAACTGCTTTTCTGTCACTCGCCGTACCGCCTGGATCTGATCGCGGATGCGCGCAGCTTCTTCAAAATTGAGCAGTTTGCTGGCGTTTTCCATCCGTGCTATCAACTGGTGCAATACCTGCTGATCCTTACCGGACAAAAACAGGCGTACATAGTCTACTTGCTGGCGGTAATCTTCCTCACTCACCAAACCGGCAACGCATGGCCCCAGACAACGGCCAATCTGATACTGCAGGCAAGGACGGGAGCGATTGCGGTAGACGCTGTTATCGCATTGACGCACGGGGAACAGTTTTTGCAGCAGCGCCAGCGTTTCACGCACGGCGTAAGAATTGGGGAACGGGCCAAAGTATTCGCCTTTGGCATGCTTGGCACCACGGTGTACCGTCAGCCGTGGGTGGCTATCGGCACTCAAAAAAATCAGCGGATAGGATTTATCGTCGCGCAACAGAACATTATATCGGGGCTGATACAGCTTGATATAATTATGTTCCAGCAGTAACGCCTCGGTTTCCGTATGGGTAACGGTAACGTCAATTTGTGCGATATTTTTGACCAGCGTTTCCGTCTTGCGGCTACTGACCTGGGTGCGGAAATAGCTCGCGAGACGTTTTTTCAGGTCCTTGGCTTTACCCACATAGATCACCGTCCCCGTCAGATCATACATGCGATAAACGCCAGGCTGACTGGTTACGGTTTTAAGAAATGCCGGTGCATCAAAACGATCATTCACTGCTTAACAATGTCTCCGCGTTGAACAGCCCGTGTCTGATCGCCAGATGGGTCAATTCAACATCCCCGCTGATATTCAGCTTGGTGAACATACGATAACGATAACTATTCACTGTTTTAGGGCTGAGATTCAGCTGTTCTGAAATCTCATTCACTTTCTTCCCTTTAGTGATCATCAACATAATTTGTAATTCACGCTCAGACAAGGTACTGAACGGGTTTTCCGCCTGCGGCTCCAACTGGCTTAATGCCATTTGCTGGGCGATGTCCGAAGCGATGTAGCGCTGGCCGGCATGTACCGAACGGATCGCGTTAACCACCTCTTGGGGTGCTGCACCTTTGCTCAGATAGCCAGCCGCACCCGCCTGCATCACCTTGGCAGGCAACGGGTTTTCAGTATGAATAGTCAACATGATGACCTTGATATCGGGCGTGTAACGTACAATCTTACGGGTGGCTTCCAGCCCCCCAATACCCGGCATATTCATATCCATCAAAACGATATCGACAGAGTTGCCGCGGCACCATTTTACGGCATCTTCACCGCATTGTGCTTCGCCAACAACTTTAATGCCTTTGATATCTTCAAGAATGCGTCGTATCCCTGCGCGCACCAGTTCGTGGTCATCAACAAGAAGAACGCTAATCAAGGAAAATTCTCCAAAATAAGGGAGTAACGCAATCAATCAGCCTCTGTCATCTAAACAGATATTACTTGGTTTTCAGCAAAGAATGAATACAGATTAATACTTACTCTCGGTTAACTATGGCCAGGTTTGTCGACCCCTGAGCCACCTTTGTTACGATTAAACCACTGGTTAGCGGATAAAAAATCATCAAGCCTATTAGGCTCAATACATTACCACCATGATACGCCATTTTACGCCTTCTGGCGGGAAAATTAATCGCTGTTTTCACAAAACCAGATAATAACTACCCCACCAATTATCACTCGTAACTATATGAATTACAAAAAAATAACAAAATTACGCCATTTTTAATCACGTACAAACCGCTATAGGGAAACCCTTATTCAGAATACATAACCGTTGTAGACAGCGAAAAAGGTGACATTTCAATAGAAAATAACCGGCCTAAATGTCAATAGCTTGCAGATGAAATAGTTATTCATCACGTCGAATTAAGCCAGTATTACTTTATAAAATCCACGTTATCCGAAAGCACACAGCCCGCCGCTAACTATAAATGAGTATGCAAAGGAATTACACCACTAGCGCAAAAAAATGCCCTGCCACCCTGCCCTCACGGGCATCGTGCCCTCGCCACGCGGCCTCAGCGATACGAACCGCCGTTGCTGTGGTATACTCCGCGCCCTAAATGAGGCACGGGGTCTGCCTGGGTGAGTCGGCAGCGGGTTGTTGTGCATCAAACCACATTTCACATTTCACTTCAGGCTTATGCCTTAAAATTCAGGAGATAAAATGAGCAACGTTGACTTCACTACGTCTGCAAACCCGCAAGCGCTGGCCACCGAAGTTGCCTGCCTCAAAGCGACTTTGACGTTGATATTAAAGGCAATTGGCCAGGCTGATGCCGGTAAAGTGATCATCAATCTGGAACGTTTTGCCGCTCAGGTGGATGACCCGGATCAGGCTGAAATCTTCAAGAATAGTATTCAGCAGATCAAGCACGCCTACCGCCAATAATCGGTGCGCTGTCAGGCCCCCGTTTGGGGTCTGATAACGGTTTGGCATGTAATTAGAGCCCCTCCTTAGCGGTTGAATGATAAGTTTCGTAACAGAATATTTTCTATCATTAACCAAACCAACATTCATTCTAGCGCATTAATCATTAGTTGAAAAAACAACAATAGGATTAGTCCCATTTAATCATTAATAATGTTGTGGGATTTTTATTACCTCGTTATTGTTCGTGACGCGAATAAATAGCCCTATAGATTAGGAATTAACTGACCTTTCGCGCAGTATCTGCACAGGCTTGCTGGCAAGCACCGTTTTCTTTGGGGTCATTGGCCCGCAGGGCGCGGGCCGGGTTTGATGAAGACTAACTACTGATTATCGGACTACCATCACCGAGATCTTGGCGTGGCGGACAATGGCGGCCGCATTTGAGCCGAGCAGGTAGGTTTTGACACTAGGACGGCGAGAGCCAATCACGATCAGATCGGCTGAGATTTCCTCGGCAAGTTGTAACACCTCGTCACGTGGCGAACCGAAGCTGATGGTATAGGAAAGACGCTCCAACGGCAGATCGATCCCCGCCATGAGCTTCTTCAACCCCTCCACCGCCTTCACTTCAGCCTGATTTTCAAACTCTTTGATACCAAACGAATAGGCGGTCACAAACGCCGAAGCATCCGGCAAGGCATGGAAGAAATGCACCTTGGCTCCAGACATCTTGGCCAGATACTCCACATGTTCGAGCGCATGTTCAGTCAATACGTCTTCTGCAAGATCTACCGGTACTAAAATGGTCTTGTACATATTCAATCCCCTCTCTGTATTACCGTGATGAACACAGCTTACCGCTGGCCAATGGGAGCTTGTACCTATTTATGATGCTTTTGTGATCAACAGGTGTAGCTGGTGGCTTCTCGACCTTTTGGCCACCTTTACTCAACCGATGATTTATACTTTTGTGATTTGAACCGCAAAACCAACCAAATGTACGCTGCTCGTCCGGCGATCCTCTGCCAAGCCGCGCCAGCTGCAGCAATAAACTGATTAGAACTCAACTGCTCCCCGTGCAACACCCACTATTAACGCCCCTCAAGCACCGGTAGGCATCAGGATTAGTGTAATCGTCTCTTAGCATTAGTTTTTTTCATGCGACTTTTATAAGCCCCTGTTTAATCAAGGAGATAACCACTAGCGGCACTGTTCATTTGCCGTGGTAAAGAGTAATCTTCCGCTCCCTAGACGTCCGATTTGCCTCCCCTGAGTAAAGAATAATCGGCTTTTATCCCACCTCATTATGTTGTAAATATGTTGCACAAAGGTGGTGATATTGAGTTACCTTAACTTTTGTCGGAAAAACCGGCTAATACAGATAAAAAAGAGCCACTTCAGAGCTCGCCATTCCACTCATGACAGGTAAAAACAGGACAGCATACGATGGTAGATCATTCTAAAATAGCAGTGGACGCCACGCCCGGATCAGAAGATCACCTAAGGCGAAACCTCTCAAACCGACATATCCAGCTGATCGCTATCGGCGGTGCCATTGGTACAGGTTTGTTTATGGGTTCCGGTAAGACCATCAGCCTGGCCGGGCCTTCCATCATCTTCGTGTACATGATCATCGGCTTTATGCTGTTCTTCGTGATGCGCGCGATGGGCGAGCTGCTGCTCTCCAATCTGCAGTACAAATCTTTCAGCGACTTTGCCGCCGATCTGCTCGGCCCCTGGGCAGGGTTCTTCACCGGTTGGACTTACTGGTTCTGTTGGGTGGTCACCGGCATTGCCGACGTGGTGGCCATTACCGCCTACGCGCAGTTCTGGTTCCCCGATCTCTCCCAATGGATCGCCTCTTTACTGTGCGTGTTGCTGCTGCTCAGCCTGAACCTGGCAACGGTGAAAATGTTCGGTGAGATGGAGTTCTGGTTTGCGATGATCAAAATCGTCGCGATAGTGGGCCTGATCATCGCTGGTCTGGTCATGGTGGCGATGCACTTCGAATCCCCAACCGGCAGCGTGGCCTCCTTCTCCCACTTATGGAATGACGGCGGCATGTTCCCGAAAGGCATTAGCGGCTTCTTTGCTGGCTTCCAGATTGCGGTGTTTGCCTTTGTGGGTATCGAACTGGTGGGAACCACCGCGGCCGAAACCAAAGATCCGGAAAAAGTACTGCCGCGCGCCATCAACTCCATTCCGATCCGCATCATCATGTTCTACGTCTTCGCGCTGATCGTGATCATGTCGGTAACGCCTTGGAACTCGGTGGTGGCCGATAAGAGCCCGTTCGTGGAGTTGTTCGTACTGATTGGTCTGCCAGCCGCAGCCAGCGTGATCAACTTCGTGGTGTTGACCTCTGCCGCCTCTTCCGCCAACAGCGGCGTGTTCTCCACCAGCCGTATGCTGTTCGGCCTGGCACAGGAAGGCGATGCGCCTAAATCCTTTGCCAACCTGTCCAAACGTGCGGTACCGGCGAACGGCCTGACCTTCTCTTGTATCTGTCTGCTGGGCGGCGTGGTGCTGATCTATCTGATCCCGAACGTCATGACCGTATTCACGCTGGTCACCACCGTGTCGGCCATTCTGTTCATGTTCGTCTGGACCATCATTCTGTGCTCGTATCTGGTCTACCGTAAGCAACGCCCGGCACTGCACCAGAAATCGATCTACAAGATGCCTGCCGGTAAGTTGATGTGCTGGGTATGTATGGCGTTCTTCGCATTCGTGTTGGTGCTGCTGACGCTGCGCGAGGACACACGCCAGGCGCTGGTCGTCACGCCGCTGTGGTTTATCATTCTGGGGATCGGTTATCAGTTTGTGCGCCGTAAAAAGGCGGCCTGACCTTAGCTATTGCAACGCCGCGTTCTCACGCGGCGTTTTTACAGGTGCAGCATGCAGCGCCCGCACCTATGTCAACTCTACTGGCTTTGGTTTACGCCGAATACGCAACTCACTGACAATCACCCCCAGCACAATCAACCCTGCGCCAATCAACGCCAACCCAGGCAAACGCTCACCGGCGATACGGCCGACTATCCCAGCCCATACTGGTTCACCGGCATAAATAACCGTGGCACGGGTAGGTGAAACGCTGCGTTGTGCCCAGTTCATCGTCAGTTGGATCACCGCACTGGCGATCCCCAGCCCTACCGCGCTGTAAAGCAGATAGTTGGAAAACGCCGGAACCGACTCCCCGGTGGGAGCCATCATCAAAAATGATAACAACGACGCAGTAGCCAACTGCACAATGGTCACCCGCCGCACGTTAACCTTGCCCGCAAAAGCACCGATTAAAATCACCTCGATGGCGATCGCCAGCGCACTGACCAACGTCAGGAATTCACCACCACTGAATGCCAGGCTGGAACTGCTTGGCCCACTCAACAGCATCAACCCGACGAAGGCCAGCAGAATGCCAATCCAGGACATGATCCCCGGCATACGGCCAAGAACCAGCCACTGCAATAGCGGGACAATCGGCACGTACATGGCGGTGATAAACGCCGACTGGCTGCTGGTGATGGTTTGCAGCCCCATGGTTTGCAGGCCATAGCCGAACATGATCGAGGTGCCGATAAACACTCCGGCCTTGATTTCGTACCAGGTCATCCCCCGCAGCGAACGTAGAGAGAACAGCACTAGCGCCAACGTCGCGGTGCCAAAACGTAGCCCGACAAAAAAGAATGGCCCACTGACCAGCATGGCCTGATGCACGGCCAAAAAAGTGCCGCCCCAGAGCATGGTGATAAAGACCAGCACGGCTTCTTGGGGTTTGATCTTCAGAAACAGCGTGGGAGTAGAGTTTTGCTTGACCGTTGACACTGACTTGCCCTTCCTGCTGGGTGCAATAAAATACACAATTTCTGCCAGTATGGGGAAAAGGCTAGCAATGGGCAATATCGTGCCGGATTGGCAGCAGCAATCACCGTCCTGTGCCGAGGGCTGACAGCCAATCCTCCTGGACCTTTTTACTCTTCCTGGGCCGGAACTTCCGGCAGCGTTTCCAACGGCGGCTGTATCCCCTCAGAGATGTAATCTACGGCAGCCAGGGTGCGCTCGTTGCCCATAGCGTCTTCAACCACCACATGTTTGATAGCACCATCAGAAAGTATCACTCGCTTAATGCCGCGTTCGGGTTCCATATCTCCTCCCTGTGTGAATGTCTGCCCCTCAAGTTTAGCCTGTGCGGCGCTTGTCGGGTTGCGGTCTAAGCGTTTATCTGAATACCCTTCGCATTTTTTATCATATCCCCCCCGGTTATCAGAGCTCCGCGCGGCAATACACTTTGTATGGTCAGCGAAAAATCATCACTGGTAGTTATACATAGAAGGTAAAACATCAATCATCCCTATCTTGTTTGCGGAACCCGAGCAGGGTTAAAATGCCGACCAGCCTACCGCTCACCCGTTGAACGTCCGGTCGATTCAAGCTGTGTCCGCCTGTCCACCAACCAAAGCCAGGCGTTCTATTTTTTGCGTACTGCAAAGGGAAATAAGTCAGTGTCTAAAGATTTTGATGAACTAATAAGAGACATGGATCTTATTATTGAAAATGTAGACAGTTTCAAGGCTATGGCCCCACGCATGCCGCCGCCGGCGGTAGAAGCGCCGCCAACAGCCCACTCCTACGATTCATTCTGCGAAAACATTGCGCTGAAAGTGGTATTGAAGGTTCTGCTGTCATCGGTAGACAAGATCGTCAAGGTGCAAATCGCCAACCGGGTTGAGCAAGAGATCACTCAGATCGAGCAACAGGTCGTCTTGGCTGGCGGTGGCCCGGTTGCGCCCGAAGACCTGGCACAGATGACCCACTACGTGCGCCGTACCGTTCACGATTTACTCAATTGAGTTCCGCCAGAAAAGCGGTTGTGCGTTGGGGATGGGTTGTGTCAGCCCGGATAGCATGGCTTGGCGAGTATCGGCATTCAGGGAATGGTTGAATAATCATCGGGTATACCCGAATCAAGCGCACTCCAGGCGTTTCGGCTGCAAGCCGGGCGTTTGGGGCTTCGTCACCTTGACGGCTTTCGCCGGATCGCCTGCCACAAACTCCAGGGTGGGCGAATAGTAAAAAGGCAACCATGCCTCGAAATTCTCTTCCCACTCCCATTTGACTGGGCATGGCCACAGAATATCTTCGTGCAGAATGTAATAGATCCACCTCCCATGAGGGCGGCGTGGCTTAAGTGTTTTCATAATGCCATCAATACTTTCTCACCTGTTGCAAGCTGGCCGCGAAATGGGCCGCTCGGCCATAATACCTCAGTGGAGCCACTTGAAGCGAGGAGCACCACGAAACGCGGTGCTTAACAGGTAATTATACGATAACGGCACGGATTTTGCGGCAAAGTAGCGGAGTTTAATCCGCTACTTTGCGCAATGCATTACTGCGAAGTGATGGTAAATCTTACTACATGTTCAGTGAGGCATAGTGCTGTTGGCAAGTTAGCTTGCTCTTGTCACTACCCTCTGCCCTTAAGGGCGTATCCCTGGTGAAGCACAATATTTTCTATTCGGTATACTCTTGAGAAAGGTCAATTATTCCCGTCTCTTGCCAACAACATACCCATTTTTTGCCACCAGGAAAACAGGTGAAAAACACCCTTGTAATCATTACCAATAAATGTTAACAAAAGCTAATCAATACAGACACTTTAATGAACATTTGAATTATTAGCATGAAAAGGAAGGATTAGCCATGAAGATTAACGTAACGGACACTCCAAATCCGCAGGACGAAGAGTTTGTGATTGATAGCCTCTGGGCGCACAATCATCAGTATGATGCGGTAGATATTCATCCGTTATTCCTGACAGTCACCGACGATAGCGGGCAGATCGTAGCCGGGCTGGTTGCCAGAACCTGGTGGGGTGGATTAGAAGTCCAGTACCTGTGGGTAGGTGACGAATATCGCAAAAAAGGCTACGGCCGTGACCTGATGCTGCGGGCAGAACAGGAAGCCGTCAAGCGCGGTTGTCATATGGCCTATGTCGATACCTTCAGTTTTCAGGCGCAGGCGTTTTACGAAAAACTGGGGTACCAACCTTATGGCAACTTAGCGGGCTATGCGCACCGCCATACTCGCATCTATTTAGCGAAAAACATCTGATAGCGCTGAAGTATGAGGGGTTCAAATGGATTCATTTTGGCAGAGCAATGAATTATATTTAAAAGGTCTCATCACCATGATGGAACATTTAAATGAGCCTTGGGGCATTAAAGATTTATCTTCACGCCATATTTATATGAATAAGGCGGCCTATCTTTATACCAACACACCTCTCAATTTCGATATTGCGGGCAAGCTTGATGCCGAATTCCCTGCCGATTGGGCAGAGTTCGCCCCCGACCTGCAAGAACACGATAGAAAAACCGAAGGAACGCGGGATCGCGTAGCCGTCATCGAGACGCACTTCTGGTACGGCAGCGACAGCCTGGTCCCCTTTATCAGCGAAAAATTGCCTATTTATAATGACAAGGAAGAGCTGGTTGGCACCATGTGGAACGCCCGTCCGCTGGACAGTTTTTCACCACTAAAATATATCAACCAGCAAAAACCCAGCATATTAACCACCGAAGTCAGCATCCAGATTTTTACCCAGTCGGAGCTGGATATCATATTTTTGATGCTGCAACGCTACACCAACAAAGAGATTGCCAGGTTATATGACGTCAGCAATAAAACCATAGAAAATAGAATCTACAACATCTACCAAAAAGCCGATGTGCATACGCTCCAGCAGTTCGAAGAGTATTGCAAACAGGTGAATTTAGACAGCTACATTCCAGGACGCCTGATTGAAAAAGGTATCCAATTTATTTAAACGTTAACGAGAGATTATCGTGATTAAAATTGAAGACTACCCATTGAGCCGGGTACCGCAGGATAAGAGGGTCTCCTTCCTCAGCGTCGCCATCGTGCATATGGGTATGCTAACGGCCTTGGACCAGTTTATGTTGGGTGCCGTATTGGGCAACTCAATGACCCTGACCGATGCCTTTATCGCCATCTCTATTGGCAGCTTGATTTTTGGAGTCGTGACGTTCGGGCTAGGTTTGGCCGGGATGAGAGAAGGCATTTCCGGCAGCCTGCTGGCTCGCTGGTGTGGCTTTGGCCGCATAGGCTCGGTGCTTATCGGCCTGGTAGTGGCCGTCAGCCTGTTGGGCTGGTTTGGCATTCAGAACGCCATCTTTGCCAAATCGCTTAACTTCGCCTTGGGCGATCGCCTGGGCTTCCCGCTGTCAGCCTCACTCTCCGGCCTGTTTTTGACGGTGCTGGTCGCTTTTGGTTTTAAAGCGCTGCGCATCACAGCTCGTATTGCGGTGCCGCTGTTTATCCTGCTGGTGTTCTTTATTTCCTATAACGTCCTCTCTGGGCAGAAACTGCATGAGGCCATTCTGCTGGCACCGATGGGGGAAGCGTTGACCATCAGCGCGGGCATCACCATCGTGGTCGGCGGCGCCATTGTTGCCAGCCTGATGACTCCGGACCTGACCCGTTACTCCAAAAACAAACGTCACGTGTTTGGCATTACGCTGCTGACCATTATTGCCGGTGAATTCGTGGTTAACGGCCTGGCGATTTTTATTGCCAAAACGCTCGGCACCGCAGACGTGGTAACGATCATGGCCCAGAGTGCGGGCGGCATCGGTTTGCTGGTGGTGGTATTCTCCACCCTGCGCGTTAACGATCTGAACCTCTATTCGTCGTCCTTGGGCGTGGTGAATGCGGTTGAAGGGATTACCGGTAAAAAGCTGAAATACACCGCAACCACGGTGATTATCGGTCTGTTGGGCACGCTGCTTTCGGTTCTGGGGATCCTGGATCGGTTTGTGGATTTCCTGACCGTGCTGGGCGTGGTATTCCCACCGATCCTCGGCGTCATGCTGGTAGACTATTTCCTGCTGCGCAGCCACCGGGCAGCCTTGGACGCCAGCCGTCAGCTTGGACAACTGCCGCAGGAAACGCCGCTCATCGGTTGGGCAGCGATTATCGCCAGCATCGTCGGTAGCGTGATTGGCCTGGTGACGGAATGGGGCGTGCCAACCATTAACTCACTGCTGGCAGCCAGCGTGATTTACTGGCTGTTTAAACGCCTGTTTGGCCGGGCAACCAGCCTGTAAACCGCCTAGTTCCAAGAACGCGAAACAAGCGGGCGCAGCATTCTGCGCTCGCTCAGTTAATCAACCGGTCAGGTCGCGCTACCGGGAATTACGATATTACTGTCCGCCAAGGATCCCATCTGATTAAACATCACGCAGGCCGCATCCACGATATGCATGGCAATGGCGGCACCGCTGCCCTCCCCCAGCCGCATATCCAGATGCAGATAAGGTGCCAATTGCAGGTGCTCAAGAGCCGCAGCTGCGCCCTTCTCCGCAGAGAAATGGGACGGCAGCAGATAATCCCGAGCCTGAGGCGCAATGCCGCAGGCCGCCA
The DNA here is from genome assembly GCF_001692375.1 of Serratia sp. 14-2641. Lineage (NCBI taxonomy): Bacteria > Pseudomonadati > Pseudomonadota > Gammaproteobacteria > Enterobacterales > Yersiniaceae > Serratia > Serratia sp. 14-2641. The sequence goes on from NZ_LXKR01000044.1 coordinate 89,090, forward strand.
GCGCAGAAGCATAAGAGAGAAAACCATCGAGGATCACCGGCAGACCGGCCGCAGCAGCCCCCAGCATCACTCCAGCCATTCCCACCAAATCGTATCCACCCAGCTTCGCCAGTACGTCCAGCGCATCTTGGGTATCCGGCTGATTTACCTCAATAGCCCGACGCACCACATCCACCTTGTGGTGCAAACGATCGCTGGGGAAGTTGGCTCCAATGCCGACCACTTCCTGCGGATCGCGGCCGGTAAAGACGCTGACTAACGCCGCGGCCGGCGTCGTATTAGCCATCCCCAACTCGCCAACGCCAAACAGTTTCACCCCAAGCGCCGCCTGTTCCAGCGTCAGTTGAGCCGTGGCCAACAGCAACTCCTCCGCCTGCTGGCGCGTCATCGCCGCACCGCGCGCAATGTTGGCGCTGCCGCGTCCGACTTTCATGTCGATCAGGCCCGGCAAGGGTTCGCTGTCGATGCCAACATCCACCAGCTTTACCTCGGCACCAGCATTGGCGGCCAATACGCAGACGCCGGTATTGCCTTTCACCATATTCAGCGCCTGGATCACCGTCACTTCACGCGGTGACACCGCCACCCCTTCGGCATAAACACCGTGATCGGCCATCATGACGATGATTTGTTTGCGGCTGGCGGCCATCCCACTAAAACCGCGCATCCCGGCTAACTGGGTTGCCAACTGCTCCAGGCGGCCAAGGCTGCCCGGTGGCTTAAGCAGGCCATCAATCTTTGCCGCTGCCTGTTGCATGGCGGCCGCGTCCAACGGCTTAATCAGGTCGATTAACGATGACAATGTTTGCATAACTTTATTCTCTGCTTGCAGGCTGCCATTGAGCCTGGCTGTTAAATACTTTTAGCGTGACAAAACCCTGGTTGAGCTCCAGCACGCTGTAGGCTCCCTGGATAAACGGGAAATGCCACATCCCAGCGGCAGGCAGCTTTAGCAGCCCGGCCAGCAGCAGGCTCAGAGAGCCTTGGTGCGCCACCAGCAGACGATCGCCATCGCCCGGTTCGTTCAGCAGACGTTGGGCCTGTTGGCCGATCCTATGTGAAAACAGTGGAAAGGACTCCCCCGCTGGCGGGCAGGCTAGTTGCCAATCCGCCACCCAGTCGGCCCAGGCAGCACTATCCTCCCGCTGTAAATCCTGGTGATGGCGCATCTCCCAGTCACCAAAATTCATTTCGTTAAAGCCGCCGTCGGGTTGGATCACCAGTTCCCGCTGCCCAAGCACGATCTCGGCGGTATGTCGGGCGCGTCTTAACTCACTGCTGATCGCCTGGGTAAAAGGCACCTCGGCCAGCCATTGTGCGATCTGCCTCGCCTGCTGCTCACCTTGTTCGGTCAACGGCAAGTCGGTCATGCCGCAAAATACGCCCTGCCGATTCGCCGCCGTTTGCCCGTGTCGTACCAAAAATAGCCGCATAGCGCCCACTCACAGCAGTGCCAGTAAGAAGATCAACTCGGCAATTTCTATCGCCGCACCCAGGGTGTCACCCGTTTGCCCACCCAGACGGCGGCGCAAATAGACCCGCAGCAACAGCACGGCGATCAGCGCACAGCCAAGCGCAAACAGCCCCTGCCCATGCGCTAACAAGGTGACCAAAGCGGCCCCTAGTACCAGAGTGAACAGCGTTTGTCCGCCGCTGATCTTGCCAATATAAAGGTTCCCCAGCCCGTTACCCTCACGGGCATAGGGCTGGCGATACATCATCAATACCACCAGGCTCCGGCAAGCCACTCCTGCTGCCGCCAACGTGGCCAACATCGGTACACCACGCAGTGCCAGTTCGCTGATCACCAACACCTTGGCCACGACGATAAAGATCAGCGCCAGCCCACCATTGGTACCTAGGCGGCTGTCGCGCATGATCTCCAACATTTTTTCCCGAGTGCGGGCCGAGAATACGCCGTCACAGGTATCGGCCAATCCGTCGAGATGGAAGGCACCGGTTACCAGAGCCAACGCCAGCACGTAGCCCAACGCCGCCAGCGGCACCCCACACCAGGGAGCCAACAGGGCGAAGACGGCGCCGCCAATTGCACCGACGATCAGGCCAATCAAGGGGAAACCGATGATGCCACGCTGGTAATTATCCATCGCTAATCCCTGTGTCCAACTGGCAGGCAGCGGGATACGCGTCATCAATTGCAGGGTGGCCCAAAACAGTCGCAAACTCATTTGATCTTGACCTCAATACCAGAAATTACCAAAAGCACCGACTCGGCAGCGGCGGCCAAACGCTGGTTAACACGCCCGGCAATATCACGGAAGTGTCGTGCCAGACGGTTTTCGGGCACGATGCCCATCCCCAGTTCGTTGGTGACCAGATAGATCGCCGCCGGGCTGCGAGCGCAGGCGGCCAGCAGATCGTCGATCTGCCGTTGGATTGCCGTTTCAACCACGGCAAAATCGATGCTTTCCACCGGCGTCTCCCCGGTCAGGTCAAACATCAGGTTGGCGATCAGTGTGGTAATACACTCCAGGATCACCGCCTCTCCCGCCGCCGCCTGTTGGTCGATCACGCTGGCCAGTTGCTGGCTCCCCTCCCAGGTACGCCAATGCGCAGGCCGGGCCTGGCGGTGCAGCTTAACCCGTTCGGCCATTTCCTCATCGGTGACCACCGAGGTGGCGATATACAACACCCTGTCACTGACACCGCTCGCTAACCTTTCGGCCAGCGAGCTTTTGCCGCTGCGTGCTCCGCCGGTGATCAGGATCATTGGGGCCCCGTTTGTTGGTGCTCGGTCATCAAGCGGTAAATTTTATTCATATCAATATGTTCCCGCATCTTATCGGCCAAGAGATCAAACTGTTGCTGCTTATAATCGGCATAATCGAAAGCCGGGCCGTCATAAACCGGCAACCCTTTACGCTGGCGCAGTTGGTTTAGCAGCGCCCGGCAAAAAGGTGCGCTGTCGAATAGGCCATGAATATAGCTGCCCAGCACGTTACCGGTGGAGTTAACAGCCCCGTCAAAAGCGCTGTCCGGTTGGCCGTTACGTAGGGAAAGGCGGGAGAAAGGCGTAGCCTCTGAGCCAAGCTGGGTGGTGCCCATATGGATTTCATAACCAACGATATCCTGCTCGCCACAGCCAGACCAGAGGCCGGGCAACCCAGGCTCACATTGTGCTGTCACCTGTGTAGTGACTTTTTGCGGTGCGAAGCGGGTGGTGACATCCAGCAATCCCAAACCCGCCATCTGTTCCAAACCGGATTCCACGCCATCAACAATGTGCTTGCCGAGCATTTGGTAGCCGCCGCAAATACCCACGATCTGCACTCCGGCCTGATGCCGATCCTGCAACGCCGCCGCCAACCCGCTTTGTTGTAGCCACTGCAGGTCCCCGAGGGTGTTTTTGCTACCCGGCAGGATGATCAGATCGGCACCGGCCAGCGCCGCCGGGTGCGAAACATAGCGCAGCCCTACGTCCGGCTGGGCCGCCAAGGCATTAAAATCGGTAAAGTTGGACATATAGGGCAGCTGTACCACCGCGATGTCCAGCTCATGGCTACTGCCTGTCGGGGCATACTTACCATTTTGCAACGCCACACCATCCTCATCTTCCAGATCGATATTCAACCAGGGCATCACACCCAGCACCGGCACGCCAGTCAGCGCCTCAATCTGCTCCAGCCCCGAGTAGAGTAAGGCAATATCGCCACGGAATTTATTGATGATTACCCCTTTCACTCGGGCTTTCTCTTCTGGCTCTAGCAGGGCCAGTGTGCCGTAAATAGCGGCAAACACCCCGCCACGGTCGATATCCGCCACCAACAACACTGGCGCATCGGCAATCGCCGCCATGCCCATGTTGACGATGTCGCGGTCGCGCAGGTTGATTTCCGCCGGGCTACCTGCCCCCTCTAGCACCATGATGTCGTAGCCGCTGGCCAGGCTGTGATACACCTCGCTGATTTGTTGCTGTAACTGCGGCTTGTACTCGTGATAGCTGACCGCGTCCATATTGCAGGCCACTTTGCCCATCAGCACCACCTGCGCCTGGCAATCGCTGGTCGGTTTGAGCAGTACCGGGTTCATCCGCACATCGGGTGCGATACTGGCGGCTTCGGCCTGAAAGATCTGCGCACGGCCCATCTCTTCGCCACGGGCGGTAATGCCAGAGTTAAGCGCCATATTCTGCGATTTGAACGGCGCACAGCGATAGCCATCCTGCATGAAGATCCGGCACAGACCAGCCACCAGCACACTTTTACCCACATCGGATGCGGTTCCCTGCACCATCACACACCGTTTCATCACTTATTCTCCACGTCGCGCTGGCTGAGCCGCGCAAACAATTATTATTTCAAGCATCAAGCCATAGCAGGCGCAACGCTGCAAACAGCAGCAGAGCCAACAGCGAGGCCGTCATCATCAGACGCGTGCTGCGGGGAATATCTGCCAGCTCGATCTCCCTGCGAGCCTCACCGATCCACGGCTTGTCGACCCGCTGACCAAAGTAGTTGTTAGGACCGCCAAGCCGCACTCCCAGCGCTCCAGCCACGGTGGCTTCCGACCAGGCGCAGTTTGGGCTGGTGTGCTGATAGCGATCGCGCCAGCCAATGCGAAACGCCTGGCGAAAGTCCAAACCATTCAGCCAAGCCGCACAGCTCAGCAGTAGCCAGCTAAGCCGCGCCGGTAACCAGTTGGCGAAGTCATCCATCCGCGCCGACACATAGCCAATAGCGCGGTATTTCGGCGTTTTGTAGCCCACCATTGAATCGAGGGTGTTAACCGCTTTATACGCCATCGCCAACGGCGCTCCGCCTATCAGCAAAAAGAACAGCGGCGAAATGACGCCATCCACACTGTTTTCTGCCACCGTCTCCACCACCGCCCGGGTGATTTGCGGTTCTTCCAGTTGTGAGGTATCCCGCCCGACAATCCACGACAGCTTGCGGCGGCTCTCCTCAAGATCGGCACTTTGCAGTGCCCGGTGAACTTCCATGGCAGCCTGTTCCAGACAACGCCCGGCGAGCAGGGTATAAATCAGCCAGACTTCCGCCAGCCAGCCCAACCACGGGTGGATATACTGCATCAGTGATAACAAGCCCCAACTGACCAGCCAAACCAACCCGACGACGCCCAGCCACAGCAGCCCGCCGCCAAGTTTTAGCGCTCTCTCGCTATGGCAAATCCGGCGGATCGCGCGTTGAAGCACCGTGATCAGGTTACCGATCCAGCGCACCGGATGCGGCCAGTGCGGCGGGTCGCCTAACAGGCTATCGAGCAGAAAGGCCGCGAACCAGGCTAGCAGCGTCATGGCACGCACCTTATAGCCACGAACGATAAAGCCTGATGGTGGGTTACTGGCATAAAAAAATCCCGACCTCTCGGGCGGGATTTGGGAGTCAAAAGGATACGACCAAGCAGTGCAATATAGCTGCACGTATCTCATGACAACCCCCTTCCCACCGAAGGTGTTGAACGTGTGACCAACTGGCCGGTCTTCTGGCTTAGCGTCATCCTCGTCCACTCCCTTCCCAATCCTCAGATCAGTGGCGCAGCGGACTCGTCGGCATCACAGCAGCGGGGGCTGCGGGGGAGTTACACCCCCTTCCCAACCACAACCTGTCATCGTGCAGGGTGTGGGATATCCAGTTGGCAATAATACGGTTAATCACAACGTTATCAGTTCAATGAACTCAACGCTTCAATTTATCACTTAGTTTTCATCTCGATAGCCTCGACAATGGCCTTGCCATAATAACCTGTTGATATCGCGAATACACGCCATTAGATCCGGCATTCACCTTGGTTTGCACAGGATTAACGGCGATTACGCTGTGTTATCCTGCATGCAAATTTGACAGGGGAATAGCAAAACCGTGAGTGAACATGGTGGTAACGTACTGGAAATGGCGTTGAAAAACGGTCTGGATCCGGCCGAGATGATTGATTTCAGCGCCAATATCAATCCATTGGGCATGCCCGCCAGCCTGAAGGCGGCGATTATCGAGCATCTGACCAGCGCCGAATGCTATCCCGACGTCGAATACCGGCGTTTGCATGCGGCATTGGCACGGGTTCATCACTGCCCGGCGGAAAATATCATGGCGGGCAACGGGGCCACCGAGCTGATTTACGCCATAGTGAACCGGCTACGCCCCCGCACGGCGCTGCTCCTAACGCCTGGGTTTGCCGAATACCGCCGGGCATTGCAGCGGATTGACTGCCAGATCGAGGACTTTCCGCTGGATGAAACCGGTGGTTTTCAACCCGATGAGCGGCTGCTGCAGGTGCTGGCCGAGCGCCAACCGGACTGCCTGTTCCTGGCCACCCCCAACAATCCGACCGGGCTGATGCCTGACCCCTCGCTGTTGCAGGCCATTGTCGCCTGTTGTCGCCAGCACAATATTGCGTTGATCGTTGATGAAGCCTTTATCGATTTTCTGCCGGATACACCGGGCCTGATCCCGCAGATGGCAGAGTATTCCCGCCTTTATATCCTGCGTTCGCTGACCAAATTCTTCGCCATTCCCGGTCTGCGACTTGGCTATCTGGTCAGCAGCGATCGCGTTGGCCTGGAACAGATGAAACAACTGCGCGAACCCTGGACCATCAATGCCTATGCGGCACTGGCCGGCGAAGTGATCCTCGACGATCTCGATTACATCCAGCAAACCCACCAATGGCTGGCAGAGCAACGTGCTTGGTTGTTTGACGCGCTGACAGCCTTGCCGCACTTGCGTATCTGGCCAGGGGCGGCGAACTATATTTTCCTACGCTGCCTGCGCCCCGGCTACGATCTGCAACAGGCGTTGTTGCAGCACCGCATCCTGATCCGCCACTGTGCCAACTACCCTGGCTTGTCCACCGACTATTATCGGGTAGCGATCAAGAGCGAAGCGGCCAACCGCAAGCTGATAGCCGCGCTGCAACAGGTGCTGGTGGAGGACTGAGGCGTTTTTAGGCGCCAAACGTTAACCTGTTTATTATCTTAACGGGCGCTATTTTGGGCGAGGGTTTACGGTGGATTTTTGCTAAAAACGATGTTCGAGCAACTTATCCTGCTCTACGGGATAGGCTTTACCATCGAACTTGAGCTCGACGCGGGTCTTGGCAACGACTTTGTTGCTTTCCACGCAATCCTCCCCTTTTCTGCTCGCCCCCTTGTGCGTCGCTATGGTCTGTAGCTGCAGATCCTGGAAGCCGTTATGTGCGCTCTTGCCAAGCGCCAATGCGCGATTGGTCGCGGCGAAATCCCCGGCACACTGGCCATCCCACTCACCGCTATATTCATTCATGGTCAGATTATTAAGCACCAAAGTGACTTGCTGATCTTGCAGGGTATAGAGGTTAAGCCGTTCGATGCTGATGGGATTGACCGAGGAGGAGCCGCGGTGGATAAAACGCACCCCGAAGGCGCGTATCGCCGGAGATAATTGGTAGCGCGCAGTGTCGATGGTCACGCTGCTGGTATAGATGGCGTCATCCATAATCGCCCTGGGATGATATTTGCTGGCCAGCACCTTGCCGGACTGGCTATCGACCACCAAAACGGCGACGTCATAGTCGGTAAAATCGGGTTGGGCCTCCTCCTTGGGCTCCAGCATCAGCACCGCAATGGTTTTTTCCGGAGCATAGGGCCACACCTTGCAGGTGGAGAGTTCGGTATTCATGGTGGTTTTGGCGGCAAAGGGCTTAGCCAGATCGGCAAGGAAAGGCTGGCAATCGGCCAGAGAAGAAAAAGAAACCAAGCATAACGAAAGTAAACCTATAACCCTGTTCATAGCAACGTTCCCTGTAACTCTTGAATTAACTCATGCAGTTAAAAGTTGTGCGGAAGATAGCGCAGTACCAAGCGCACTTGGTGTGCAGGGAATCTAACTATAAAATAGGCACAAATCCAGCCGCTTGTTATTTTTTGAGATAAACAGGGTGACTGCTGGCAGCTATTGCAAAGTCACTGCCAGCAAACCGTGGTGAGTAAATTGATAAACTCAGATCACTCCACTGAGCAGGCCGATCCCCAGCAGCGATGAACCGCCACCAATCACCCGCGCCCAGCCGCTATGCGTAGACGAAGACGCCAGCAGATAGCCGATACCCAACCCAGCCACGTGCAGCAACACCGTTGCAATCACCATACCGGAAAGCGCCGCCACCGAATGAGAAAGCTCCGCGCCGTGGGCCAGACCGTGGAAGATGGCAAAAGCGCCAATAATCAACGCGCCCGTTATCGCCGACAGTTTCAGCTGTAAGGCAACCATCACCCCTATGCCCAGCAGCGAGGCGGCAACAATAAACTCAGTGCCTGGCACGGTCACACCTGCCATGCCAACCAGCGCACCGGTCAGCAATAAACCGGCAAACACCAGCGGAGCCAGCCACCACCGTTTGGTGTTCATGGCACTCCAGATGCCCACCAGAACCATGGCGACCAGATGGTCCATCCCGGTCAGCGGGTGGATAAAGCCTTCGGTAAAGCTTAATACGTGATGCGCGCCACCGTCATGGCCCACATGGGCAAAGGCCAGCATGGGGAACAGCGCCAGTAGGGATACAGCCACAGCTTTGACATTAATACGCATAATGAATACCTAAATTTTCTAGTGAATGAAGGTGGTGGTTTTACTCGTGAAAACAGTTGATTACGTTATAAATTCATCCTTATGCCTGCCTGAAATAAGTCGGTTGGCGGCAATCAGCGCCTGTCCCAAGGCCACCCCACCATCTCCTGCTGGTAGGCGGGATGGCAGTAAGACCTGTGTTCCGTCCAACTGCTGAAGCAAGAGTTGCCGCAACAGAACGTTATGCATGACTCCACCCGACAGCACGACGGTATTGATGCCGTATTGCTGCATGGCTCTACGGGCCAGTGCGGCAAACCCTTGGGCCAAGGCAACATGAAACGCATAAGCGCGCTGCGCCGCGGGGGCCTGATAGGCCAGCCATTGCCGCCAGAAGGTGGCCAGATCCAGCTGATTATCGAGCAGCGGCAACGAAACCGGCGGTTGATGAGGCGGACTTTGCCATGCCAAAGCTTCCAACTGACAGGCGGCCTCACCCTCCCAGGAAAGTTGTTGCGGCACGATCTGCAATGCTGCGGCCACCGCATCAAACAAGCGCCCGGCCGAAGAGGCCAGCGGCGAGTTGATTTGCCGCTCTACCGCCCGCAGTAAGATCGTCGCCTGCGGTTGAGGGATCGCCGCGGCCTCTGGCAACGTCTGCCAATCGGGGACAAAACGCTGTAACTGGGCCAACAGGTTGCGCCATGGCTGGCGGGCGGCAACATCGCCCCCCGGCAATGCCACTGCGGGCAAGCCGCCCAGATGCTCACAATGCTGATAATCCACCAGCAGACATTCTCCGCCCCACAGTTGCCCGTCAAGGCCATATCCCAGCCCATCCAAAGCCAGACCAATCACCTTACCGCCGTCGCGAGGCCAGCCATGTTCTGCCAGGCAGGCAACAAGATGGGCATGATGATGCAACGTGGTGACGCAAGGGATCGCCAGCTCTGCCGCCAACACCTGGCCCTGCTGATGGCTGAGATAACCGGGGTGGGCATCGATGGCGATCGCCTGCGGCACCACGCCGTAGATTTCACCAAACAGCGCAAGCAGTTGCTGCTGCTGTTGCCGGGTGGCTTCATCCCCCAGCGAGCCTAAATGCTGGCTGACCACCGCCTTGTCACCCCACAGCAGGCAAAAGGTGTTCTTGCTGTCGGCCCCCAGCGCCAGAATGGCCGGTTGGGCGGTAAAGCCAGGGGGGAGAGGCATCGCATCCGGGACATAGCCACGTGCCCGACGCAGCATCTCACTGCCCTGATCGGTCAAGCGGACTAAAGAGTCATCGGCTCGCTGGACGATCTCGCGGTTATGCAGCAGCCAGACGTCGGCCACGTCAGCGAGTTCTTCCAGTGCCTGCTGGTTGCTCAGCGCTGGTGGTTTACCTGCCGGGTTGCCGGAGGTCATCACCAGTGGCCGCGCAACCTGTTGCAACAGCAGATGTTGCAGCGGATTAGCCGGTAACATCACCCCTATCTCATTGAGCCCCGGCGCAATCTCGTCGCACAAGGGACTTTGCGGGTGAGCCATTACCAGCACTATCGGGGCTGGTGGGCTACGCAACAGCTTTAACAGTGCCGTCGGTTCCGCGACCTGAACACATTGTTGCAGCCAGCAGGTATCCGGCATCATCACCGCCAGGGGCTTGGCCGGGCGATGTTTTCGAGCTCGCAGACGCTGGACCGCAGCAGGATTGGTAGCGTCACAGGCCAGATGAAAACCGCCGATCCCCTTCACCGCCACGATCTGCCCGGCAATCAGCGCCTGCGCGGCCAGTTGCAGCGCGTCATCGGCGCTGGCGGTAGTTTGGCCTGTGGCATCGCTGAGCCACAGGTGCGGGCCACACTCCGGGCAGGCGGTAGGTTGTGCATGAAAACGACGGTCGGCAGGATCCTGATACTCCGCCAGGCACTGCGGGCACAGCGGAAAAGGCTGCATCGAAGTATTGGGCCGATCGTAGGGCATCCGGCGGATAATGGTAAACCGTGGGCCACAGTGGGTGCAGTTGATAAACGGATAGTGATAGCGCCGGTTATGCGGCATGTTCAGCTCTGCCAGACAGGCATCGCAGGTGGCCGCATCCGCCACGATATGGGTATCCACTTGCCCCGCGCCGCTGCTGGCAATGGTGAAACTCGCTGGCTGCTGCGGCCAGTTAAAAGGTGTAGAGGTGACGCTATCGATCCGCGCCAGGGGTGGACACTCTTGCGGCAGTACACGCAAAAAATCCGTTATGGCGGGTGATTGCCATAGCTTAACGATCACCCCGGCGCCGTCATTGCTGACCTCGCCGCGCAGGTTAAAGCGCTGCGCCAGCAGCCAAACATAGGGACGAAACCCGACCCCTTGCACCTTGCCCTTGATCCGCAGGCGAAGGCCATTGCTGCTGGCGATATTCTCCGGCTCAAAATCTGCCATGTTGTGTTAACTCTCCTGTTGCCCTGGCGATCTTTTCCGCGCTTCCTAAAAGGGAAGAAGGTGATTCGGAGCCTCGGTCAGTTATCGTGATCAATCTGTATCTCCCTCACCCCAACCCTCTCCCTAAGGAGAGGGAGCTGCTTTGGTGTCGTTAGCGGGTCCTGTTATCCCTCACCATCGGCTGTGGTCAAGTGATCCTCTGCCACAAACGAAAACTCGATCGGTCCCCTCTCCCTGTAGGAGGGTTAGGAATACCCACACGCTTCCGCCAACCGAATCACTAACAGATCCGTGGCAGAGGCTCATCCAACGGCAGATCCAGCCGACGGGAAACCCCGAACAACCCGGTGAGGCTCACCTGCTGGCGCTCGGTGGTATGGCCAATCACCGCCGCATCGCGCCCCAGCGGATGCTGATGCAGAGCAGCCAACACTTCAGCCTCAGCCTCGGATGCCACCACCAACACCAGCTTGCCTTCGTTGGCAAAGTTGAGCGCATCCAGCCCCAGCAGTTCGCAAATCCCCCGCACCGCCGGTTTCAACGGCAGTGCCGCCTCCGAAATCGCCATGCCACAGCCGCTAGCAGCGGCAAACTCATGCAGCACCGCCGTCACGCCGCCGCGCGTCGCATCGCGCAAAGCGCGCACTCCGGCAATCGGTAACAATGGAGCAATCAGCGGAGCCAGCAGCGCGCAATCGCTGCTTAATTCACTCTCCAGGCCCAGCCCTTCACGCAGATTCAGAATGGTTGCGCCGTGATCGCCCAAGGTGCCGCTGACGATAATGCTGTCACCCAGGCGGATGTTAGCGGCCCCCCAGTGGACGCCAGCCGGGATGGTTCCTAACCCGGTGGTATTGATAAAGATTTTGTCTGCCGCACCGCGGGGTACCACTTTGGTATCGCCGGTCACAATCTGGATCCCGGCCTGCTGCGCCGAGCTGGCCATCGACTGGACGATGCGTTCCAGCGTGGCATACGACAACCCTTCCTCCAGGATCATGGCGCAGCTCAGATAACGCGGCTGGGCACCACTGACGGCTACGTCGTTAGCAGTGCCGCAAACCGCCAGTTTGCCGATATCACCACCGGGGAAGAAAATAGGATCGATAACGTAACTGTCGGTCGATACGGCCAAACGATCGCCCGAGATGGCGAGCTCATCCAGTGAGATTCGTGCCTGATCTTCCCGGGCATTTAACGCCGGATTGGCAAAGGCGGGCAACATGAGTTCTTCAATCAGGGATTGCATGGCGCGGCCACCGCTGCCATGGGCCAGGGTAATTTCTCGCCCGTTGTTCACTTCACGCATTACGCGGTCTCCCTACGATACTGATAGTAAGCCGAACAGGCCCCTTCTGAGGACACCATCAAGGCACCAAAGGCGTTCTCTGGCGTACATTGGTTGCCAAACAGCGGGCAGGCATCCGGTTTGCAGCGCCCGGTCAACACTTCACCACAGCGCGAGCGCGGATCGTCCGCTACCCGCTGCGCCTGCGGCTTAAACCGCAGTTCGGCATCAAAATCCGCATACTCCGGTTTGATCTGCACACCAGAGTGGGCAATCTCGCCCAGCCCGCGCCATTCGCTGCTCTCTTTCAGGCCAAACACCTCTGCCATCGCCCGCTGAGCCAGAAGATTGCCCTGTTCGGGCACGATGCGCCGGTATTGGTTTTCTACCGCGCAGCGGCCATCACGCAGTTGCTCCAGCAGCATCACCAAACCTTGCAGAATGTCCAACGGCTCAAAGCCGGTCACCACCAGCGGCTTATGATAATCCGCAGCGATGAACTGATAGGGTGCGTTGCCGATCACCATGCTCACGTGGCCCGGTGCCAGGAAGCCGTCGATGCGCACATCGGGCTGCTGCAACAGGCTGCGTAAGGTTGGGATCAGGGTAATATGCTGGCAAAACAGGGTGAAATTGCTCAACTGACGCTGGCGGGCTTGCTGCAACGTTAAGGCGCTGGCGGGCATGGTAGTTTCAAAGCCCAGGCCAAAAAACACCACTTCGCGCTGGGGGTTATCCGCCGCCAGCTGTAGCGCATCCAGCGGCGAATACACCACCCGGATATCGGCACCACGGCGGCGAGCATCCAGCAACGACCCATTGCGGCCAGGAACCCGCATCGCATCACCGTAGGTGCAGAAAATCACCTCCGGATGGGCGGCAATCTCCAGGCAGCTATCAATACGCCCCATCGGCAATACGCAAACCGGGCAGCCGGGGCCGTGGACAAATTCCAGGCTTTCCGGCAACAGTTGGTCAAGACCAAACTTGAAGATAGCGTGGGTGTGGCCACCGCAGACTTCCATCACCTGTAACGGCAGGCGCTGCGACTGGGGAATGGCTAGCATCAGCGTTTCGATGCGCCGTAACAACGCCTGACATAGCGCCGGATCGCGGAATTCATCAACGTAGCGCATTGGCATCCTCGTCATCCCGTGCCAGCCCGACGGCGCGCATATGCTGCAATGCTGCCAGCGTTTCCAGCGCTTCCTGTTCATCGAGCAGGCTCATGGCAAAGCCGACGTGCACCAACACCCACTGGCCGATCAGTTCCTGCGGTGATCCTTCACAGACCAGCGCAATATTGATCCTGACCGCCACACCGCACACGTCGGCCCAGGCCAGTTGGTGGATATCCTCCCCGACTGCGGTCACCTTACCGGGCACACCGAGGCACATTATTGTTCTCCCAGCCAGTTCAGCCAGAGATCCATTCCCTCACCGCTGGTGGCCGACAACGCGATCACCTGGATGGACGGATTAACCTGACGGGCAAAGGCGATGCAGTTTTCCACCGAGAAGTTTACATAGGGCAGCAGATCAATCTTGTTGATGATCATCAGCGTAGCGGCGGCAAACATATGGGGGTATTTCAACGGCTTGTCTTCCCCTTCCGTCACCGACAGCACCGCGACCTTGTGCCGTTCGCCCAGATCGAAGCTGGCCGGGCAGACCAGGTTGCCGACGTTCTCGATAAACAGCAGGCTGTGATCCTGCAAATCCAGGCGGTGTGCCGCGTCGTGTACCATCTGCGCGTCCAGATGACAGCCCTTGCCGGTATTAACCTGAATGGCCGGTACGCCGGTGGCGCGAATACGCTCGGCATCGTTACTGGTTTGCTGGTCGCCCTCAATCACCGCGCAGGGTAATTTGCCCGCCAATCGTTCCAGCGTGGCCGTTAGCAAGGTAGTTTTGCCCGAACCTGGGCTGGAAACCAGGTTCAGCACCAGAATATGTTGCGCGGAAAAGTGTTCGCGGTTGTGGGCCGCCAGATGGTTATTCTTGCTCAGTACGTCCTGTTCAATCTGCACCAGACGGCGCTGCCCGATACCCGGTGCGTGACTCCCCGCCTCGCCGTGCCCATAGTGTAGGTCTTGCGAATGCGGTTGCACCTCTGGCGTAAAACGTTCCGCCGCAGCGACACCCGCGTAATGGTGATGTACATCGCCTTGATGGTGATAGTGATGATGGTGATGGATCACTATGCCTGCCGGTGCTTGATGTTCCCCGTCGTGATGATGATGATCAGGATGATGGTGGTGAGCATCATGATGGTCGTGATGATGGTGGTCGTCGTGGTGATGATGTTCGTCACCTTCGATGGTTTTTTCGCCACTGGCGCAACCGCAAGTCGTACACATCGTTATTCACTCCTCAAAATTATTCCACTTCCAGCTGCTTTAACCGCAGGCTGTCACCGCTCTCAACGCGCAACTGGTGGCTGCCGCACTGTGGGCAACCTTCATCATGTTTTTCAATCTGCACGCTCATGCTGCAACTCCAGCACCAGGCGCGTGCAGGCTGGTAGTCCAGCAATAACTGGCACCCCTCTGCCAGCGTATGGCGGGATGCCGAGGCGAAGCTGAAACGCAGCGCGTGCTCTTCAATACAGGAGAGCGCCCCAATTTCCAGCCACACCGCCGTCACCCGTTTTGCTCCGTGCTGCCGAGCCTGCTGTTCAATCAACTCCATCGTGCTCAGGCACAGGCTGATTTCATGCATCTATGCCGTTCTCTGTGACAGGCCAAATAGCGCCCTGCGCCCCGGATTACTGGGGATGTTGCCATCCACCACCGGTAGCGAAAGCGCCATCCGCGCGCTCTGTTGTGCCAACGCCAGCGCCTGCTCGGCCCCCAGATGGCGATCCAACAGAGACATCAGTGAACAGGCCAGGTATTGCCCGCAACCCGCAATCTCACCGACGATGAACCGCACGCTGCCGCAAGGCAGGCTTAACGCCAACTTGTCTCCCACTGCATGGGGTTGCCAAACCTGTTCAGGACCGGGCAACACCAGCAAGCTAAGCATCCACGGCGTGAGAATGGTGCCGACCCACTGCCGTTCAAACAGCTGAAAGCCACAGGCACGCACCGGGATTTGCGGTTGGAAAAACGGCAAATCCTGCATCTCACCGTCGGCAATCGCCTGAAAGGCGGCTTCCAACAGCGCGCTGGGGTTGAGCTGAAAACCGTTAGTCACAGTCTGCATTGGCCACCTCTTTTGGCTCCGCCACCACACCGTTCTCTTGCAGCGCCAGCAACACCTGGGCCAACGCTGGCTCAATCGCCTGGCTGACCACGGCGCTCAGTCCAATTCCGGGCTCCAGCGACTCTGGCACCACGCCCACCAAGGTGAGCCGACGGGGAAACTCATCCGTCAGCCGCAGCGCCATCAGCACGTCGGAAAGCCCCAGTTGATGGGGCGAAACCTTACGGGTAAACAGCGCCGGGATCTCTTCGTCATACAGCACGGCGACGCTGCCCGGAGTAGCACCGGTCAACACCGCGTCCGCCACAATCAGATGATCGCGATCGGCCATCATTTCCATCAATTCCATCCCCGAGGTGCCGCCGTCCAGCACCTCAACATGGGCCGGTAAGCGATAGCGCTGCTCAAGGGCTTCGACGATGCGCACGCCCACCGCTTCATCGCCCAACAACAGATTACCTATGCCTAATACCAAGATTCTCATTACAGCACCTTGACCCTGGTCACTTCATTGCCAGTGGTGTCTACAATATGTACCGCACAGGACATGCACGGGTCGAACGAGTGGATAGTTCGCACCACCTCCAGCGGTTTGCTAGGATCGGCCACCGGCGTGCCAACCAGCGAGCGCTCGTAAGGACCGGGCTCATCGTTAAAGTTGCGTGGCCCGGCGTTCCAGGTTGAGGGCACTACCGCCTGATAGTTGGCGATCTTGCCGTCCTTGATGACCACCCAGTGCGACAACGCGCCGCGCGGGGCTTCGATAAAGCCCACGCCCCGGATCTCACCGGTCAACGGAATATTCGGTGGGATAAAGGTTTCGTGGTCGCCGCTGCCAATGTTGCTCACCAACGCCTGCCACTGCTGGCCCAGGGTTTCATGCAGCACGCAGGCATGTACCGTACGCCCGACAATGCGGCCCAGGGTCGACGGCAACTGATCGGCGGTTAACACTTTGCCGGTCAGGGCCTGGTAATTGCTGTTGACCTTGGCAAAATATTTCTGGGTTGGCGGGTGCTCGGCTTGCAAGGTACACATCAGCCAGGCCAACGGCCCCATCTCTACCGCTTTACCGTAGAAGGTAGGCGCTTTTACCCAGGAGTATTTGCCATCTTCCTGCCAGCCGGTATATTTAGGCCGCGTCAGCCCTTCCCACGGCGCCAGCGGTTCATCGTCCTGATACCAGGCGTGCTTGCCGCTCTCCTGAATACCCTTGATCAGATACTCATCGCGCTGGTTGGCGATCGGTCGGAACTTGCCGTTCTCCAGATAGCCCCCCGGCATCAGGAACTGGTCGCCTTTACGATCGATCGGCAACTCCGGTACGCAGAGATAGCAGTCTGAGCCTTTGCCAAGGGTTAGCCACTCAGGGTAATGCGCCGCGATCACCGCGCTGTCCACCAAGTACACCTGCTCGATAAAGTCGCCCAGGCGATCGATAAAGGTTTTCAGGTACATCAGGCGCTCGAGGTTCAGCACGCTAGGCGCATCGAGGTTGATCGGGTTAGCCACCCCGCCCACCGCCAGGTTCTGGATATGCGGCGTTTTACCCCCCAGTATTGCCACTACGCGGTTGGCATCACGCTGGCATTCCAGCGCCTGAAGATAGTGGGCGACGGCGATCAGGTTTATCTCCGGCGGTAACGCCATAGCCGGGTGCCCCCAGTAGCCATTGGCGAAGATGCCCAGTTGGCCGCTGGCGACCAGATCCTTGATCTTCTGCTGCACTCGGGTGAATTCGGCAGCGCTGTTCAACGGCCAGCTAGACAGGCCACTGAGCAAATCGGCAGCCTTCTGCGGATCGGCCTTCAGCGCCGAGGTGACGTCCACCCAGTCCAGCGCCGAGAGCTGATAGAAATGCACGATATGGTCGTGAATGCTGTGGGCGGCGGCAATGATATTGCGGATGTACTGGGCATTGACCGGGATCTCCATCCCCAGCGCATTTTCCACCGTCCGTACGGAGGCTAACGCGTGAATGGTGGTGCACACGCCGCAGATCCGCTGGACGATCATCCACGCGTCGCGCGGGTCGTTACCTTGCAGGATCTCTTCCATTCCGCGCCACATGGTGCCGGAGGACCAGGCTTTAACCACCTTGCCGTCTTCGATTTCACAGTCGATGCGCAGGTGGCCCTCAATACGGGTGACGGGATCAATGGTGATGCGTTGGCTCATGCTCTACCTCTAACTGGTTGTTTTCATTATTATGTTGATGCGCAGGCAGCACCGGTAACAACCGGATCAACAGGATGTACGCACAAACTTCAATTGCCACAAAGCCGATGGAGATCAGCAGTTCGCTGGCCGTCGGGAAATAGTGGTAGCCATTGCCAGGGTCGTAGGCCAGCAACGCGTAATTCAGCCGCCAGAATGAGGCCCCGCAGACCATGCTCAGCGCACCGAGAAACAGCAGGCGTGAGTTGCGGCGGTTACGCTTCCAGCGGAACATCACCAGCGGCACCAACATCAACAGCGTTTCCACCCAGAATGAGATGGCAAAGCGATCGAGATGCCACAGATAGTCCGTTTTGCCGCGCCAGATCAGCTCCCCAAAGCGCAGCACAATAAACAGCAGTAAGAACCCATCGATGATGTAGGTCATGCGGGCAAACAGCGGCGTTTCCTCGGGCCCTTTCCCCCGCAGCCCGGCCTGCACCAGCGAGCCTTCAAATATCACTATCGAGAAGCCCAGGATCCCCGCCGTCAACAGCGAGAACAGCGGTAGCATTTCGTAGCTTTGCCACAGCGGGTGGATTTTGATCCCCGCCGCAATCATCAGCGAACCCATCGAGGATTGGTGCATGGTTGGCAGCAATGCGCCCAGGGCGATCACCAGGAACATCACCTTGTTGAGCCGTTTGAGCGACACCTTCCAGCCCAGCCGTTCCAGCAGCGCCGGGGCAAACTCCAGCGCCACGATACCCACGTAGATCGTCATACAGACCGCAGTTTCAAACAGCACCGACGAGGTGTTGAAATGGCCGGGGATATAGAAGTAAGGCAGGTTCCAGTAACGGCCGACGTCGATGGTGATCGACAGCCCGCCCAGCGAATAGCCGAACAGGCTGGCCAACAGCGCAGGCCGCACCAGCGGGTGATATTCCCCCCGGTTGAACACATACACCGCCCAGGCCAACGCCCAGCCGCCGCAGGCCAAACCGGTGCCCACCAGCAGATCGAATGCGATCCAGATACCCCATGGGTAGCCACCGTTCAGATCGGAAACATCGCCCAACCCCAACACCAGACGTTTTAGGATCAGCAACAGGCACAGCACCACAAACGGTGCCAGCATCATCACCGGCCAGCTCACCAGCCGCCCGCCGAGTGGCTGCGTTTTATGCGTCGTCATGTTTATCTTCCTTCTTGTCCTGACGCTCGTTACGCTGGTTGCGCTGCACCAGGAAGGTGATCCCGGCCAGAGCGGCAAACGGCAACACCATGCCTTTGTACAGCGTGTGCTGGATATGCTCGGAACGCGCACCGGTTGACAACTCCTCCAGCGCTGGCAAGCCGAGATCCTCGAAAGGCACGCCGGTCAGCACCAGCACCTGCGTTCCGCCGCCCTCGTGCTCGCCATACAGGTGCGGTTGGTAATGCGGCACCGGGTGTTCGTAATGATCGTTGCCCTGCAGGGTTTGGCGCGGGTAACGGTAATTTTCACCGGGCTTACTGGCCAGACGCTGCTTGGCTTCGGCCATTAACTGCTCGCGAGTGCCAAAGATCACCGCCCCGGTTGGGCAGACTTCGACACAGCCTGGCAGCCCGCCCTGATCCAGCCGGGCAACGCCTTTCTGGTTACAGAGTTCGCATTTGTGGATCTTGCCGAACGGGTTGTCGTAGTCGTATTTCGGCACGTTGAACGGGCAGCCCACCATGCAGTAGCGGCAACCGGTACAGACATCCGGGTTGTAATGCACGATGCCGGTTTTGGCATCTTTGTGCAGCGCCTGGACCGGGCAGACGGATACGCAGTTAGGATCGACACAGTGCATGCACTGCTTTTTGATATAGGCGTAGCCATTGTCCACCTGGTCTTTGTGCTTGCCGTCTCCGCTGGTCCACACCTGAATAATGTTGTTGGTGTAAGGGCTGAGCTTGTCGTTGTTCGACCAGGTCGCTTCGGTACCCGCGTAGGCATAGGTTTCGCCATGCGGTTCATCGGTATGGTTAATACGTTGGCATTTGCTGACACAGGCCTGGCAACCCACGCACAGGGTCGAGTCATACAGCATGCCCAGCGAGTTGGGGATGGGCTGCTTGTTCTCCGGCCCGGCCTGCGCCACAGGGGCAACCCCTGCCAACATCGCGCCACCGCAGGTCAGTTTTAGAAAGTTACGTCGATTCACGGCTTACTCCTTGCTTGGCGGCTGCTCGTCGTCTTTACGCTGCGTTTTTTGCTGCCGCCCCAGCTCTTTCACCGCCATCAGGCTGACCCCGGCAACCAGGCCGACGACACCGCCAAGCAATCCCATCGCCGTTGGGCTGACATGCCCGCCTTCGACGATACCCACTTCGGGTTTGGCGTTTCGTGGGGTAGGATTTTCGACGCTAGCCAACTGGGCGATCCCTTTGGTAAAGCCGATACCCTCCTCGTTACAGCCGTAGCAGGGGTGGCCGATCCCGACCGGCCAGATGCCACCGCCCACGTCGCAGAACTCCAGCGTTGAGCAGTTGCCGTAGGTTTCTGGCCCCTTGCAACCAAGGTGATACAGGCACCAGCCCTGCCGATGACCTTCATCACCAAACTGTTTGGCAAAACGCCCGGCGTCAAAGTGCGGACGGCGCTCGCAGTTTTCATGGATCAGACGGGCATAGGCGAACTCAGGGCGATTTTTAGCATCCAGAGCCGGTGGCCGTTGATAGGTGATGATATGGGCCACCGTCGCCAGGAAGTTGTGCGGGTTAGGTGGGCAGCCGGGAATGTTGATCACGGTTTTGCCGGGTAAAATATCCTGCAGGCTGACCGCGCCGGTCGGGTTAGGTCCGCTAGCCGCGACGCCGCCCCAGGCAGCACAGGAGCCGATGGCGATCACCGCAGCGGCGTGCTCTGCCGCATTACGGATATGCTCAACGATCGGCTTACCCGCCACCATGCAGTAGACGCCGCCATCCTTCATCGGAATGGAGCCGTCGACCACCAGCACGTATTTCCCTTTGTATTGCTCAATCGCGCGGTGCTTGTTTTCTTCCGCCTGTTCACCGAACGCAGCAGAGAGGACTTCGTGATATTCCATGGAAACCACGTCAAGCAACAGGTTCTCGATCGTTGGGTGAGTGGCCCGTAACAAGGACTCCGTACAGCCGGTACATTCCTGAGCCCCGATCCAGATGACCGGTGGCCGCTGTGGCGAACCTACCGAGTGGGCTATTTCGGCGGCGGCTTTGGTGCTGAGCCCCATGGTGGCGGCCAGTGCCGCACATAACTTCATAAAATCGCGGCGATTCACGCCATCCCGGAAAAATGTTTGATTTTCCCTTATCATTATTATCTATCCCCTGTTGATGACCGACATGCAAGCCCGTAAACACAGTGTGCGGGTGGTTAATATATTGTTATTTTCCGGCTGCCCTGAGTTGATCTTTATCAACCTTTGCTGAGGTAACAGTTAATATTTGCGTAACATGAGAAAAATCGCTTCAGCAAAAAATATTTTTCTTGCATATTTATCTTGCTGGATTTATTCGCGCACGTATTTAAATAACAATAACTCTCATTATCTTTTAAATAAAAATCCTAATGCCGTTAAATAATACACCAACCAAACAACAAGAATAATTATGTATTCTCTCGCATAGTTTTGTAACAATTAATATCCCCCCTGCCTCAGCATAAGCTTTACGACACAATCAAGCGTGGTGAGTATAGGAAAGGCGGGGGCAGGAAAACACGTAATATGCCGTTTTAGTTTATAATTTTATTGCAGAGTCATCAGCGGGGCAGTGCTTG
The DNA here is from genome assembly GCF_001692375.1 of Serratia sp. 14-2641. NCBI lineage: Bacteria > Pseudomonadati > Pseudomonadota > Gammaproteobacteria > Enterobacterales > Yersiniaceae > Serratia > Serratia sp. 14-2641. The sequence continues at coordinate 110,481 of NZ_LXKR01000044.1, forward strand.
GTAATGGTGTTGCAGGATGTCGACCTTTTACCGGTTTTTTCCTATCCCTGCGACGGCTCACGGGGATTGGTCATCATGCAATCCATCGGGAATTAGCCAATGAATGACTTTGCTAATCCCTCGAACACGCGTGTAATGGGGGGCTTATGTTGCACGAGGCCGTAACAATATTGTATCGATGCTGGATTTAATTCATCAGTATCCCCTAATTCTGCCAACCAAATATGCTATAGAATGAGACGCAAGCCTGAAAACAACGCTTGCTGCTGTGGAGAAAAGGCAACCAGCCCGCTTTATTCGCTTGCGACAAGCTAAAACTTGACCTCAAGCAAACTTCATCTGCCGCGCGCATGGGTATACTTATTAAGAGGTAATTTAATTATCAGGCTGAGAGATGAATTTGCATGACTAATATTACCAATTCAAATTCATTAGTGCAGACAGCTTTATTCGCTACAGGTTAGCATTTTTAATAGATCACACTACGGTTGCCTGGCTTAAAACATCTTGCCACGAGACATCATGGGTTAATAGCAAACTAGACATCAGGCGTCGTCGGCAACGAAATAGGCCAGCACAGGGAGCACTATCATGAACGATAACAACAACCCGGACCTGCTTCATCACCCGTTCAGCCGTCGTAAGCTAATCAAAACCGGCTCGGCTACCGGCTGTTTACTGGCCGCCACCTCCGGGCTGGTGTTGCCCTTCCGTAAAATCGCTGCCGCCGAGCCGTTGCCAAATGCCCAACTGCCGGAAGACAAGGTGGTCTGGAGTTCTTGCACCGTAAACTGCGGTAGCCGCTGTGCGCTGCGCCTGCACGTGCGGGATGACGAAGTATACTGGGTGGAAACCGACAACACCGGCAACGATCACTATGGCAACCATCAGGTGCGTGCCTGCCTGCGTGGGCGCTCTATCCGCCGCCGCATGAACCACCCGGACCGGCTGAAATACCCGATGAAACGCGTCGGCAAACGCGGCGAAGGCAAATTCAAACGCATCAGTTGGGAAGAAGCGCTGGATACCATCAGCGGCCAGTTGAAGCACACCCTGGCGGAATACGGTAATGAGGCGGTGCACGTGCTGTACGGTACCGGGGTCGACGGCGGCAATATCACCAACTCCAACGTGCCTTATCGCCTGATGAACTCCTGCGGTGGCTTCCTCAGCCGCTATGGCAGCTACAGCACAGCGCAGATCACCGCCGCCATGCCCTATCTGTACGGCGCACAGCAGGGCAACAGCCCGGATGATATCGCCAACAGCAAGCTGGTGGTGCTGTTTGGCAATAACCCGGCGGAAACCCGCATGAGCGGTGGCGGAGTAACCTATTATCTGGAGCAAGCCAGGGCAATCTCTAACGCCAAGATGATTGTCATCGATCCGCGCTATACCGATACCGCCGGTGGCCGTGAAGATCAGTGGGTGCCGATTCGCCCGGGCACCGATGCGGCGTTGGTTGCAGGCATAGCCCATGTGTTGATCAGCGAAAACCTGGTGGACCAGCCGTTCCTGGATAAATACTGCGTAGGCTATGATGAAACCACCCTGCCCAGCAGCGCGCCAAAAAACGGCCATTACAAAGCCTATATCCTCGGCCAGGGTGACGATGGCATCACCAAAACGCCAGAGTGGGCGGCTCGTATCACCGGGATACCGGCCAACACCATTATCCAACTGGCCCGCGAAATCGGCATGACCAAACCGGCCTATATCTGCCAGGGCTGGGGGCCACAGCGTCACGCCAACGGTGAACAAACCGCCAGGGCCATTGCCATGTTACCGATCCTGACCGGTAACGTCGGTATCAACGGCGGAAATACCGGCTGCCGCGAAGGCAGCTTCGATCTGGGCGTGGAATGGTTCGATATGCTGACCAACCCGGTACAGACCAAGATTTCGGTGTTTACCTGGACCGATGCCATCATGCGCGGCCCAGAAATGACCGCCAAGCGTGACGGCATCCGTGGCAAAGATAAGCTGGACGTACCGATCAAATTTATCTGGTGCTATGCCAGTAATACGCTGATCAATCAGCATGGTGATATCAGCCGTACCCACCAGATCCTGCAAGACGACAGCAAGTGTGAAATGACCGTCGGCATCGAGCACTTTATGACCTCATCGGCCAAATATTGCGACATTCTGCTGCCCGACCTGATGCCAACCGAGCAGGAAGACCTGATCTCTCATGAGTCCGCGGGCAATATGGGCTACGTGATCCTGGGCCAGCCCGCCACCACGCGCAAGTTTGAACGCCGCCCGATTTACGAGATCCTTTCCGAGGTTGCCAAGCGGGTTGGGCCACAGGCCGAAGCGACCTTCACCGAGGGGCGCAACCAGCAGCAGTGGATCGAATACCTGTGTGAGAAAACCCGCGAACGCAACCCGGAAATGCCAAGTTATCAAGAGATGAAGAGCGCAGGCATTTATAAACGCAAATGCCCGGAAGAGCACGTGGTAGCCTTCAAGGAGTTCAGAGAAGATCCGCAGGCCAACCCGCTGAAAACACCCTCAGGCAAGATTGAAATTTACTCCGAACGGCTGGCGGAGATCGCTGCTACCTGGGAGTTGGCGCCAGAAGATGTGATCCACCCGTTACCAGTCTATGCCGCCGGGTTCGAAGGTTGGGAAGATCCGCTGAGCAGCCAATATCCGCTGCAGCTGTTTGGTTACCACTACAAGGCCAGAACCCACTCCAGTTACGGCAACATTGACGTGTTGCAGCAGGCTTGCCCGCAGGAGGTGTGGATCAACACGCTGGATGCGCAGGCGCGCGGCATCAAGAACGGCGATCGGGTGAAGGTCTTTAACGGCCGGGGCGAAACGCAGATCCAGGCGAAGGTAACGCCACGCATTATGCCCGGCGTTACGGCGATGGGCCAAGGCGCCTGGCTGGCGGCGGATATGTTTGGCGATAAGGTCGATCACGGCGGCAGCGTGAATATTCTGACCCACCATCGCCCTTCCCCGCTGGCCAAGGGCAACCCGCAACACACCAATCTGGTGCAGATTGTGAAGCTGTAGGTGGTTTGGGGCTGGTTGAAGTCGGCCAGCCTCTTCAACACCGTAACTCAAATATCTCTTGTGCAAGATGGTTACTAAAACACCTATTTTTAGTCGAGCTTTATGTTTATCATCAAGGAGTTGCTCACCTAGCTAGGAAGCCATCAAAAATGATAAACAGGCTTGTACCTCAAATTGCGCCACAACCCAAGAAAAGTGACCAAAGCTTCACCTTTGATGACTTTGCCAACTATGACAACATTGTTTTATTAGGTGATCCCGGAGCAGGAAAAACACACTTATTTAAAGAGTATGCTAAGGCAGTTGGCAACCAATTCATTACGACGAGAAACTTTCTTAATACCCCTCCAGTAGATAGAGAAGTGACACTTTTCATCGATGCTCTTGATGAAAAACGGAGTGGTTCTGACAATAAGGACGTTGTTGATAAGATTGTTCAAAAACTTACTTGATTACCTTCGAGTTAAACTTCAACCTTTAGGTATTACTTGTGAACCTGAGGGACATATGGTAGCTGGCAAACGGGCTGATATGGTCATTCAATATGCTGATTTTAAAATACCCATCGAATTGAAGCGAGACTATCACAAAGACGTTTGGACAGCAGCGCTCTCTCAGCTTGAACGATTGTATACGCGTGATCCTTACTCTGCTGGTTACGGTATTTATGCCGTTTTTTTGGTTCGGTGAAAAACGTGCACCCCATACCATTCCTAAAGCTCCAAATGCTAACTTCCAACCGATGAGTGCAAAGTCGATGGAAGAGATGCTGAATGCAGCAGTACCCACGGATAAAAAAAATCACATATATGTCATTGTCATCGATGTCTCTGGAGAAATCCCCTGAATATCTGAATCGCGGTTTTTAAAACAGCCCCCCCTGCGCCCGAGGCAGGTGGGGGTCATGCAGGTTAGCCGACCGTTGAGCGCATGGACGCGCGATACGAGCCCCCAGGGATGGGTTCACGGCGTGTCGGCGTTCTGTATGCCCCCCCACCTGTAGTTCCATTCATCACAGCCATTTCTCTCAACACTTATGGATTCAGCTCTGGTGCTGAGAGGGAAAACACGCTCTTGGTTGGTTCGAGAGGCTTTGGATGCCGTAGATGCAGCTTAAACTATTCCACATAGCACCATGGTTTTTTGAGCTGCGTTTCTGGGAACAGATAATCCCTTTCCGACCCCAGAACCACAGAAATGCCATTTCCCAACGAGCATCTAACAACACCACATCAGCCTTTCACGTAAACTGAGCGTCTCTTCCGCTAAACCCGCCAGCACGGCTTTATAGCGCGGAGCATCCTGCGGATAGCCACGGATCGATTGCAGCAGCAACCGCAGCGCGCTATCCCACACTATCCCCTGCAAATCGCTATACGGCCAAAGTTCCGGATCGGCGATAAACGGCACCAGATAGTCAATCCCCAGCTTGACGCTTCTGCCGTCACGCACCTCGTTCCAGCGATCAAACTCCACATGCTCGGCATAGCGGTTAAGCAACAGATGGGCTTCCAGATTAAACAACGAATAGTGGAACGGCACCGGCCGCTCCAGCTCCATGGTCTGCTTGCCGTCCTGGTCGATCTGCGCCGCCATCCGCTGGGTGATGCCCTGCTGGATTATCCGTGCCACCAGCCCCTTGTCACCATAAAATAGCGCGTTTACCGTGCGTTGCGCGTCATACCAGGTGCCATGATTGTTGTGCCACACGTACTCGGAATGCCCGACCTCGCTGTGGTACATCCAGTGGTTAAAGTCCCGGAACCACTGATGTAACCCGATAATATCGTCGGTATCCAATACGCCCGCAGGGCTTATCAGCCCAATGGTGTCGATCACCATCCACATCAGGCGCGTGTCAATCAAGCCAGTGCCACGTCCTGAAACAATCCCCGGTATCGCCTGGCCGTAGTTCAGGTGCGGGTTCATCAGGGTTTCGCCGTTGAGAAACCAGCAGCGGATCTGTTCGGCCGCAGCCAATGCATAGTTGCGTTGGCCGGTGAAGTACCAGGCCAATCCCAGGGTCAGACAGCGCTCACACATACGGATGATCCGCGTAGTATCAGTATCGTTGTTCTGACACTGCGGATTGGTATGCCCATCACGCCGAATATAGGGCAACCCGTTGGGCCGCCGTGGGTTCGGCCACCAATAGGTGCCCAGGCTGTAATAATCATGGGGATCGCCACTGACTGGCCGCAGCTTTTTATTGGTTACCGTTTCCAGCGGCTGCCTACGCAGTTTGTCGGCATCGCTCACCAGTTGGCTCAGTGCAGCCTGTAGCGGTGAAAAAGGCTGTTGCAGCCGACGTTGAGCACTCTCCAGACAGGCGACATCCAGGGTATACAGCTTCATCCTTTCCTCCTGTTAACTGGCACGGTAAGGCACGCGCAGCCCGCTTGCGGCGTCAAAAATATGGATCCCGGCGAGCTTCGGCTGCAACCAGACCGTCTCCCCTTCCTGCACATCAAGGCGCTGCTTGAATACCGACGTGAAGGCACCGCCGCCGGTGTTACAGAACAACTGCATATCCGATCCGGTGTTTTCGATGGCGGTAATGGTCGCCTGCAATGCCCCGTGTTGTTCACTTTCACCCACCACGTTGACCTGCTCTGGGCGAATGGCATACACCACCTTTTGCCCCGCCTGTACCTGCAACCCCGCAGGCAGGCGCAGCTGCGAATCATCCGCCAAACGCAGCAGGGTTTCATCACCCGCTATCACAATTTCGCCCTTTAACTGGTTGATTTCTGGCGAGCCGATAAAACCGGCCACGAACAGGTTGGCAGGACGATCGTACAGTTCCAGCGGCGTGCCGACCTGCTCAATGCGCCCATCGCGCAGCACCACAATCATCTGCCCCATGGTCATCGCTTCGATCTGATCGTGGGTGACGTAAACCGAGGTAGTTTTCAAGCGGCGGTGCAACTCACGGATCTCGCCACGCACCTGGGTACGCAGTTTGGCATCCAGGTTAGAGAGCGGCTCGTCGAACAGGAACACCTGCGGGTTACGCACAATGGCTCGCCCCATCGCCACCCGCTGACGTTGCCCACCGGAGAGATCTTTCGGCAGACGATCCAGCAACACGCCTAGCCCCAGCAGATCCGCCGCATCTTCCACCTTGCGGTTAATCTCCGCTTTCGGCAGCTTGGCCATTTTCAACGCAAAGCCCATGTTTTCCCGCACCGACATCTGCGGATAGAGCGCATAGCTCTGGAACACCATCGCGATATCCCGCAGTTTGGGCTCGACATCGGTGACGTCTTTTTCATTTATCGCCACCGTGCCGCCGGTGATCTCCTCCAGCCCGGCAATCATCCGCAGCAGCGTCGATTTGCCGCAGCCGCTGGGGCCGACCAACACGCAAAACTCACCTTCTGGGATCGTCAGAGAGACGTCTTTGATGACGTGCACATCGCCATAAGATTTACAGACATTATTCAGTACCACGGAACCCATAGGTCGCTCCTTATCCTTTGACCGCGCCGGACATAATCCCGCGGTTGAAATGTTTTTGCAGGCCGAGATAAACGATGATGCTAGGCAGCATCGCCAGTAAAGTGATGGCAATAAAGATGTTCGGGGTGATGCTCTCATCGGTGCGCAGCGTGCCGAGGATCACCGGGATGGTGTTCAGGCTGTCGCGATTGATGACGATCAGCGGCAACAGGTACTGGTCCCAGATCATGATGAAGCCGAAGGTCACCACCGTACCCAGCGCCGGTTTCACCAGCGGTAAAATCACGTGGAAGAAAATCTGCCATTCGTTGGCCCCGTCGATGCGCGCCGCCTCTTCCAGCTCTTTGGGGATGGCGGCCATAAACTCGCTGAGCACAAAGATGGAGAACGCCCAACCCACTACCGGCATGATCATGCCGAGATAGGTGTTGTAGAGCGAAGCGTCGATCACCGGTAACTTCCAGTTGATGATCATATACAGCGGAATGGCGATCACCTCTTCCGGTAGCATCATGGTGGAAAGGATCACCAGGCTGACCAGCGACACACCAACGAACTTCTTGCGCGCCAGCGCATAAGCTGCCAACGCACTGACCGACACTTGCAGAATGGTGCCAAAGAACACCACCACCATCGAGTTCAACAGGTATTGCCAGACGCCAATGTCATTCCAGGCGAAGATAAAGTTTTCCAACGAGAACTGATTCGGCCACGCCAGCAGTTCCCCCGGTTTGACCGGTGCGCCGCTGAACGCGGTGGCCACAATGCCCCAGAATGGGCCGACAAATACCACCAGCAGCAGGGCGTAAATCATCCAGCGGCCAAAGGTATCCCAACGTTTACCTGACATGAGGGCTCCTTAATAACGTGCGATGCGTTTTTTCAGCGTGAGATGACAGATGGTCAACAGCACGGTGAACGCGAACAACAGGAACGACACCGCCGAGGCATAGCCGTAATCAAACTGTTCGAAACCGAGTTTGTAGATGTGCGTCATGATCATTTCGGTGGAGTTGGAAGGCCCGCCGCCGGTGGTGGCGTACACTTCGGCAAACACGCGGAAACCACGGATAAAGGAGAGCATCAGCACCACGGAAAGCGCCGGGATCATGCCGGGCAAGGTCACGTAACGCAGGCGGTTCCACCAATTGGCACCGTCGACATTGGAGGCGTCATACAGATCGCGGCTGATGCCTGCCAACCCGGCAATGAAGATCACCATGTTGTAAGGGATCGCCTTCCAGATATGCAGCAGCATGATCACCCATAGCGCCTGATCGGAACTCGCCAGGAAGCCCTGATCGGCCACGCCAAACCAGCTCAATACCTGGTTCATCACGCCGTTGGGCGTCGGGTTGAACAGGATGCGCCACATTTCGGCGACGATCGCCGCACTGGTGACCGCTGGCAGGAAAATGGCGGTACGGATAAAACGCAAATGGCGTGCCGGCCCCTCAAGCAGCATGGCCAGGAAAAAAGCCAGCACCGCCGCCACCACCATCGTTACGATGACATAGAGGAAAGTATTGAACACCGCCGCATGCAGTTCGGCATCCGCAAAGGCGCGGGAAAAGTTGGCAAAGCCGACCCACTCGTTTTGTTGATTGAAATTCACCTTGTAGAAACTCATCACCAGGCCTTGCAGCATTGGGATAAATTTAAACCAGGTAAAAATGACCAAGGCCGGGGCCAGGAAGATCCACGGCACCAGGTTCCGTTTCTGGCGGGAAGTTAACATCGTTATCATCGCTCTATAAGATTAACAAGACACCGCGCAACCACGGTGCCCAGGAGGATCACTCGGCCAGCACTTGCTGTTTGGCCAGTTCGGCGTTGACCTTATCGTTGCTGGCTTTCAGCTCCGCAGCGATATCGCTGTTGCAATCCGCCAGGATGCGGTTAAAACCCTCGGCGGTGATCTGGCGGATTGGCGTCCAGTTCGGCACCTGCGGCACGTAACGGCCCTGTTCGGTATAGAGTTTGGCGAAGGTGGCCCAGCGCGCATCGTCATAAACCGATTGGATATCGACCTGCTGATTCACCGGCAAACGTACCACCGGCATATTTTTGCTGCCTTTGCCCATACCGATCTCTTGCCCTTCTTTTGAGATCATAAATTCGATGAACTTGCGGGCGGCCTCTTTCTTCTGGCTGCTCTTCATCAGGAACACCGTGGTTCCTTCTGCAAGCGTGGCCCCGCTCTGCGGCCCCTGCAGGGCAATCACTTCGAAGCTATCCTTGCCCGGATCTTTATCAAACAGCGCGATATGGTAAGGCCCGCTAAAGAACATGCCGGTCTGGCCGGAACGGAACGAAGGGATCACATCGGCGGTAGTGGCGTTGATGGCACCCGGCTGCACGACCTTTTCGCACAGCATGTTGCGCATAAACTGCAGGGTTTCTGCCGCCGCAGGCTCATCGAGCGAGGCTTTAAATTTGCCCGGCCCCGACTCGCGGATAAAGTCGCCACCGGCCTGCCACAGAAACGCGCTCATAAACCAGCTGGCATAACCACGGGTGGTGGACGCTGGCAGCAGAAAACCGTAAGTGTCATTTTTGCCGTTGCCATCGGGATCTTGGGTGGTGAAGGCTTTGGCCAGCGTGGCCACGTCCTGCCAGGTTTTCGGTTGCGGCAACCCCAGTTTTTCGCGCCAGTCTTTACGTACAAACAGGGCGAAGGTCTGCGCGGAAGTGGGCACGCCGTAGTATTTACCATCGGTATAGCGGGTGCTTTCCCAGGCGATGGGGTAGAGGTTGTCATGTCCGGCAATGCTCTTCGGTTCAATCTCCTCGACGATACCGAGCTGGATAAACTGCCCGATGGCAACCGCATCGTTGAAGATCAGATCCGGTAAGGCATTCCCCGCAGCGGCACGGGCCAGACGTTGTTCGAAATCGGTAGTGGCGTTGAAATATTCAATTTTGATGCCGGTTTGCTTCTCGAAGGTTTCGGCCTCTTTGGTATAAATGTTTTTTGAATCGTTACTGGCACGGATCCAAATATTAAGCGTTTCTGCTGCATAAGCCTGTGTGACGCCCAAGCCAAGCGCAGATAACAACAATAAGGATTTAATTTTGCTAACGGACATTTTATTCACATCCTTTTTTTAAGAGGTTTGATAATCACGAAAACGGAGTGAACCAGGGTATGGATATTTTAAATGAGTGCCCAGTCATTAAATCGAATGCCCTTTTTAAATACAACGCCATAAAATAGAAATCGTATTTCAAAATTGAAAACTTTGCTGTAGATCACAGCTAAAAGTGACTTAAAAAGTGACAATCTGAAATAATCATTTAAAAACATTAAGTTAAAAAACACTAAGTATTGTGTAAAAAATAAAAAAACTTTGAGAAAGGCGGTTTTTCGTGATCATCAGCGGGTTTTTAACCTCAATTTACGCTGAGGGGGTTAAATTTGATACGTATCACAAAAAAATATCCTTCTTCTCTTACACTGCATCATCACCAGCTTGAAACATTATTTCAATTTATAAAATCATTTTAAAAACCTAATCGTCTCAACCAGCCATTTAGCTGGAAAATATTAAACACCTACAATTAATAACACTATCCTCAGATGGACGGAGAAAATCATGCTGCCGATTAAAATGGCTTTATTACCCCGTTTACCCTTGCTGGCATTAACCATTGCTGCATTATTCCATGCGGGCGGGTCGTCTGCCGCCGAGGGGCACCCGCTGATCGTCAAGCTGGATGACTTGCAGTACAGCCAACAACAACTGGCGGCAAAAACCCCGGCGTTTGTCGGCGCCTACAACAAGTTGATCTCCTCTGCCGACCGCGCCCTCAAACAGCCGCTCTACTCCGTCATGGACAAAAGCCTGACCGCCGCCAGCGGTGACAAGCACGACTATTACAGCTTCCCGCCTTATTGGTGGCCAGACCCAACTAAAAAAGACGGACTGCCTTATATCCGTAAAGATGGCGAAACCAACCCCGATGCCAACAGCGATGCCACCGATAAAAAACGCCTGGTCGCCATGAGCAACGATGTCTCTTCTCTGGCGTTGGCGTGGTATTTCAGCCAAAACCCGGCCTATGCGCAGAAAGTTCGCGAACAGCTGGTGAACTGGTTTATCAACCCGCAAACCCGCATGAATCCGAACCTGCAATATGCGCAGGCTATTCCGGGGATTAACGATGGCCGCGGCATTGGCCTGATTGACAGCTGCGCGCTGGTAGAGGTGATTGACGCCATCGAACTGCTGCGCCCTGCCAACGTCATCAGCGAGCAAGAATATCAGCAGCTCAAACAGTGGTACGGCGATTTCTACCGTTGGATGACGACCAGCCAGAATGGCTTTGAAGAGGACAACTGGCATAACAACCACGGCACCTACTTTGACCTACAGGCCGCCTCTTTTGCCCTGTTCAGTGGCCAGATCGCTGAAGCCAAACAAAGGCTGCAAATCACCCAACTGCGGCGTATTGCCAACCAGTTTGATAATCAAGGCCGCCAGATGGCCGAGCTGGAACGCACCCGCCCATGGCATTACAGCAACTTCAACCTTGAAGCCTACAACAAGCTTGGCCGTCTGGGGGAAGTCGCCGGTGTTGATGTGTGGAACTTCAGTCTGGACGATCACAGCCTGCGCAAAGGCTACGGCTACATTGCCGGGTTTGTGAACAGCGACACGCCTTGGCCGTGGAAAGATATCGACAAAATGGATAACAAAAAAGCCTTGGTCAATATCGTCAGCGCCGCCCGCGCCTGGCCGGAAGACCCAATATTTCGTGAAAAGGCACAGTGGCTGATGGCCAGCTACCCCGACGATATCACCACGCTGATTACCCCATTAAAACCTTAAGCTCCGGGAAGAAGGATTTACAGCAAATGAAGCAGTTCACCACGCAACAACTTATTGCGTTGCGAGATCGTGCGGCCAGGCAACCTTTGGTCATTGAACATCTGCTGGCGGAAAACGCCGTGGTGCTCGATACACCATTACAGGTGCCAACTACCGCCGTCGCTACCTGGAATCTGTATTACTTTTGCCCGGATCACGGCGTACGGCTAGCCTGGCGGCACGACTCACCCAAGGTCCATTGCTGCCCGTTAGACGGGCGGCGCTTTAGCGGTGAACCTTATGATGGTGCGTGGTGGCGCGAGATGAACGGTCTGAATGCCAAAGCCTGCCGCCAACTGGCACTGCTGTGGCAGTTGACCGGTGAACAACGCTATCTGGCTAAGGTGCGCGATATTTTGCTGCGTTACGCGCAATTTTATCCAGACTATCAGGAGCACGGCGGCATCCCCTACAACGGGCCAGGCAAGATGAACGCTCAAACCCTATGCGAGGCCAACTGCCTGCTCGACTTTACCCTGGGCTATGACTTTATCTGCGAAGCGTTAAGTCAGGAACAACGTAACTTTATAGAAGAAAGATTGCTGCGCTGCGGTGCGGAGTTTCTGATGGCGCACCGCACGCCGCAGTTGCATAACCATGAGGTGAAGATTGGTAGCGCCATCGGCGTGCTGGGATTTATTCTGCAAGACGAGGCGCTGCTGGAGTTTGCCGTCAATCAACCTTATGGACTGCGCTATCAACTGGAGCATGGGCTGTTCGACGAAGGGCTATGGTTTGAAGGTTCAATCCATTATCACTTCTATGCGCTGCAAGGGTTTCTGGCGTTTGAAAAGCTGGCACAGGGTAGCCGCTGGAGCCTGCTTACCACGCCCTACTATCGCAAAATGCTCAGTTTCCCACTGCAACTGTTGATGCCGGACGGCAGTTTCCCACGCATTAACGACTGCATTTATGGCCAGGAGCGCCTCGATCATAGCGATGTCTACGAATTTGCCTGGTCCTGCTATCGGCAAGAAGAGTATGCCGCCGCGCTACAGGCCATCTACCGCGATACGCCCCGTGCCAATATTGATGCGCTGCTCTATGGGGCCAAGTTGCCCGCACAATCACTAAACGTCATCCCCCAACGGCATCTGCACGCGCCAAGTTGCGGCCTCACTATCTGGCGCGAACCAGCACAACAAAGAGCCTTGTTGGTGAAACATACGCCCTATGGTGGCGAACACGATCACTACGATCGCCTTAGCCTGATTTTGTTCGACCACGGTAAAGAGATCTTGCCCGACCTCGGCACCACAGGTTATGGCGCGCGGATGCACTACGACTACTATAAGAACAGCGCCACCCATAATACGCTGACGGTCAATCAGGCTAATCAGCCACCGTCGATCCCCCAGGTACTGCATTATCATCAGAGCGAGTCTTTTTGCTGGCTGGATGTAGAGGTCGATTGGCAGCAAAACCCACCACCGTTAGATAGCCATACACGGGTGGAATGGGATAGCCAGGCCTATCGCGATATTCGTTTCCGCCGCCGTTTGCTGTGGCTGTCGGGGGCGCTGATTGATATCAGCACTATCGCCAATCCGCATCACCAGCAGCTCGATTGGATGCTACATCTGCAAGGCAAAGCGCTGGATGCTGTGGGCGAAAAAGCCCTCTTCAGCCAACAAGGGCCGCTGACGGTAATGCACGGTGCCTTGGTCACCAAGCTCACCAACAGCCAGCCGCGCCATTTTGCCACTTCCCGTCAAGGGCAAGCGCTGTGGCTACATGGCGATGCGATGCTGTGGCAAGGCTATGCGCCGGCTAACCCGGCGGTGACCGATTTAAGCTATCTGACATTGCGCAGCCATCAGCCACAGGCGGAGTTTATTGGCGTATGGGATTTTGACGACCGGCAACCGATAACCGATATGCATGTCAGCCGGGATAACGGTGGTCTGCGTATTCAACTGCGGCGCGGAGAATTAATGCTGACGGTGGAGGTGAGCGACGGTAGCGACTCGCTACCGTACTGGCATACAACGCAAGGTGCAGTATGACTGCGATTTAACCATCAAAACCACGACAAGATTGGCCCCAAACTGATTAACCGTTATGGGGCCATTATTATTACCTTAACTAGGTTGGCAATCATTTTTCTTTCGACATTCTGGCCACTATCTTACGCACCGCGTTGTAAACCAGATCGACCAAACGGTAGCAACCTAAAGGTATGACGAAAATAAGGATTGCCTTAGTAAGCCATGAAGGGAGTTCGATAACAGAAACAGCTAAAATGCCAACGCAATAAAACAGAGGGTTAATAATGAAAAGCATAAGAACAAAAATCCATATGCTATATAAAAAAGTTGATTTTATCATCATTGTATAATCCTCTGTTTAGGTGATGCGGTATGTCACATGCCGGTATTGGTTTTTAGCCATAAGTCACATTACCAACTACAGCTGTTACCTGAATTCCCACCACAATTGCTATTGCTACCTGTTCCGCCACCACCGCCATTGCCCGTATTGACGCAACCATTAATCCCGCCCAAAGCACCGAGAGCAGCTCCTGCGGCTGCACCGCCAACGCCACCTCGCGAACCGCCAATCGCCCCCGCGAAAGCGCCAGAGGCAAGACTTCCGACACAATTGGCATCCATACCGGGAGATGAATTTCCTACAAAGCCATTGGCCTGCCCGCCATAGTTAGTTGAAGGGCCTCTTCCCTTGTTGTTATTACGACCGCCGTTATCCGACCGATCACCTCCATTATTCCCTCGACCACCAGAAATTTGCTCAAGCATCGAATTATCAATAACTCTCATAAACAGCTCCTTTGTTAATTAATATAAAGCAACCTCGTTCAAAATCATTATTAACCCAGCGCAATTTTACATGCAACACATTGTTTATTAGCCAATCAAGTAACCTGTATAAATATAAACTCACTTATACACAACACATCCCTATGATTTACTTAACTTTCAGGTTTACTACTCAACTCTGGAGAAAGCGTTTTACCTTGAAAATAAATTAAAGCACCCGACGGATATTATGTGGGCCTGTTATTTATTCATTTAACCTTAAAAATAATGTTTTCGACAACGGACCGTTCTTCTCCGACAGTTGCTCTGCTCACTCTTCGACCCTGCCGCTGCCCGAGTCAGGTGTGTATCAACCTGATAATCTTATCCTTATCAATATGATAAATTATCGTCTCACATCCTTTTTGCTATGCCGACATTGGTGAGTCCCCCCTCGTTGACCACCAAAAACTATCACGCCCACGCCATAAACCAGATTCAACTCACAAATCTCACATCCGGCTGATTTTTCAACCCATTATGGCCTGTAAGTTGCTGCTGTTGGCTATCGCGACTTTTTCTCTCACCGAGGAGAGCAAGATGCCTGTAGGAACCTCGCCCGAACGCGTCGATGCGCAAGCCAAAGTCACCGGCCGGGCGCGCTATACCGACGATATGACCATGCCCGGTATGCGTCATGCCAAATATGTCCGTAGCCCGATTGCCCATGGTCTGGTTATGAGTATCGACACCAGCAAAGCCCTGCAACTGCCGGGAGTTGAGGCCATATTTACTTATCAGGATGTGCCGCAGCACGGTTTTCCGACGGCGGGCCATGCCTGGTCATTGGATGCCAATAAGCGTGACGTAGCGGATAAACAGTTGCTGACCCAGCATGTACGCCATCACGGCGATGGCGTGGCGATCGTGGTCGCCTGCGACGCGTTAACGGCAGAGAAAGCCGCCATGCTGGTCGAAGTGGAATATCAGGAACTGCCGGTGATGACCACCGCAAAAACCGCGCTGGCAGCCGAAGCGCCGTTGTTACACGGCGGTAAAAGCAATCTGCTGAAACAACACCAGCTCAGCGGCGGCGATCCCGAAGCGGCACTGGCTGCGTCAGAGGTAGTGATCGAAGGCAACTACAGCACGCAGGTAGTGCAACATTGTCATCTGGAAGGGGTGATCTCCTACGCTTATATGGATGAGATGGATCGTATCGTGATTGTCTCCAGCACCCAAATTCCCCATTTGGTACGCCGCGTGGTGGGCCAGGCGCTAGATCGGCCATGGTCGTCCATCCGGGTGATCAAGCCCTATATCGGCGGTGGGTTCGGCAATAAGCAGGACGTACTGGAAGAGCCGATGGCCGCATTCCTGACCTGGAAACTCGGCGGCGTACCGGTCAAGGTTGAACTGAGCCGCGAAGAGTGTTTTTTGGCATCACGCACCCGCCACTCGTTCACCATCAGCGGTAAGATGGGCATTAACCGCGACGGCACCCTGCAAACCTATAGCCTGGATGTGCTCTCCAATACCGGAGGATATGCTTCTCACGGCCATTCCATTGCCTCAGCCGGGGCCAATAAAATCGCCTATTTGTATCCGCGTATCGCCTTCGGCTACAAAGCCACCACCTTTTACTCCAACCTGCCGAACGCCGGGGCCATGCGCGGCTACGGTGCACCGCAGGTAACCTTTGCCCTGGAATGCATGATTGACGAAGCCGCCGCCCAACTGGGGATGGATCCGCTGGAACTGCGGCTCAAAAACGTCGCCCGCCAAGGAGATCTCAACCCACTCAATCATAAAGAGATCAAGAGCGCCGGGATTATCGAGTGCCTGCAAAAAGGCCGGGAACTGTTTGATTGGGATGCCCGTCGAGCCGCCTGCCTGAATCAGAGTGGCCCCATCCGCCGCGGCGTTGGCGTGGCCTGCCTTAGCTATGCGTCTAATACCTATCCAGTTGGCGTCGAGATTGCCAGCGCCCGGTTGTTACTGAACCAGGATGGCACCGTCCATCTGCAAGTCGGCGCGACGGAAATTGGCCAGGGATCGGATACCGTGTTTGCACAAATGGCGGCACAAACCATTGGCGTGCCCTTTTCTTCCATCTACGTTATCTCCACCCAAGACACCGATATTACCGCCTACGACCCCGGTGCCTTCGCCTCGCGGCAAAGCTATGTCGCCGCCCCCGCCATCCGTCAGGCCGCTACGGAGCTGCGCGCCAAGATCCTGACCCATGCAGCCTATATGTGCAGCCAGCCCGAATGGGCGCTGGATGTGATCAACGGCGAGGTGGTGCTGAAGGAGATGCCGGAAAAAGTGTTGTGCTCGGTGCAAGAGGTCTCCATGAGCGCCCATTACGATCAGGAGGTCGGCGGGCAGATTATGGCCGAGGTTTCCTGCAAAACCCGCAGCAATCCACCCGCCTTTGGCTGCACCTTTGTTGACCTCACCGTCGATATTGAGCTGTGTAAGGTCACCATCAACAAGATCATGAATCTGCACGACTCCGGCCAGATCCTTAACCCGCTGTTGGCCGAGGGCCAGGTGCAGGGCGGCATGGGGATGGGCATCGGCTGGACGCTATTCGAAGAGATGATCATCGACGAGCAAAGCGGCATCGTGCGCAATAACAATCTGCTGGATTACAAGTTCCCTACCATTCTCGATCTGCCAGAGTTGGACTGTGCGTTTGTCGAAACCTATGAGCCACAATCCGCCTATGGGCACAAGGCGCTGGGTGAACCGCCGCTGATCTCTCCCGCCCCGGCGATCCGTAACGCCATCTGGATGGCAACCGGCGTGAAAATAGATGAACTACCGCTGACACCAAAAACGCTGTATCGCTATTTTTCGCAGGCGGGCCTGATCGAGTAACTGGAGAAAACCATGTACGATATTGCAAACTATTATCGGGCGACCAGCATAGACGATGCCGTACGGCAATTAGCCGCCAATCCTCAGGCCAGGCTGATTGCTGGCGGCACCGACGTGTTAATCCAGCTCCATCATATGAACGGCAAATATCGCCATCTGGTGGATATTCACGGCCTGAACGAGCTGAACGGTATCGAGTTGCTGCCGGATGGCACACTGCGCATCGGCAGCGGCACCACCTTTAGCCAGATTATCGATTCACCGTTGGTGCAACGCCTTATCCCGATCCTGGCAGAGGCAGCCGCGACGATCGCCGGACCGCAGGTGCGGAATATGGCCACGCTGGGCGGGAATATCTGTAACGGTGCCACCAGTGCCGATTCCGCCTCACCCTGTGTGGTGATGGAAGCCGAACTGGAAATCGCTACCCCCGCAGGGCTACGCCGCACGCCGATCCAAGGTTTCCACACCGGCCCAGGCAAGGTTGCGCTGGGGCAAAATGAGGTCGCCGTGGCGTTGCTGTTCAGGCCACAGCACTATCAGCACTTTGGTGCCAGCTATTACAAATACGCCATGCGTGGTGCGATGGATATTGCCACCATCGGCTGCGCTGCGGCCTGCAAAATCGAAGACGGCCACTTTAGCGCGGTGAAAATCGCCTTTGGCGTAGCGGCCCCAACGCCGATCCGCGCCCCCCATGCCGAGGCCGCAGCACTGGGTCAGCCATTCAATGCGCAAACGCTCGCCGCCGTGCGTGAGGCGGTCATACGTGACGTGCTGCCACGTTCATCCTGGCGCGCCAGCAAAGAGTTCCGTATTCAAATCATCCGTACGCTGGCAGAGCGCGTGCTGGCCCAGGCGGCCCAATGCGCAGGAGGAGAGTTATCATGTTGATCAATTGCACCATCAATGGCCGCCCCTATCAATTCGAGGTCGATCCCCGCCTGTCGCTGATGGAGTTACTGCGCCAGCAAGGGCTTAACAGCGTCAAACAAGGGTGCAGCGTGGGCGAGTGTGGTGCCTGTACCGTATTGATCGACGATGTCGCTACCGATACCTGTATTTACCTGGCACTCTGGGCCGATGGCAAAACCATCCGCACCACCGAGGGCGAGGTGAAACAGGGAAAACTGTCTGCCGTACAGCAGGCTTATGTGAATGTGGGGGCGGTACAGTGTGGTTTTTGTACGCCGGGGTTGGTGATGACCAGCACCTCGATGGTGGAGCGTTTTCGCGGCCACCGCCTTACCGAGCTGGAGATCCGCCGCGGCCTGGCCGGGAATTTATGCCGCTGCACCGGCTATACCTCGATCGTCAAGGCGGTGGAAAAGGCGCAGCAGTTGGATGAAGAGATGCCGCGTTGAGAAACGCGGGTAAACGCTAGTGACGAATTTGCGCCAACTCTTCTTCTGAAAGACCGGTCAGTTGTATGACCATGGCGCTCTCGAAGCCGTTAACTAGCATGGAGCGGGCTATTTCCATAAACGCTTCGCGTTTACCTTGTTTTAGTCCTTCCTGAAGTCCTTCCTCTCGCCCTTTCTGCTCGAGATATTCGGCAATAGTCATCAATTCCTCCTCATGCTGCGGCGCGCGTCTGGCCAATTCACGGATCAGTCTCTCCGGTTTGGTCGTACTCCCCACCTGCAGCATATAGTTTATCTACGATATGATTCAGGATCATCAGAGGGAGCGATAAGCCATTCAAATAAAAACAACTCAATCCATTGATTTAACTAAAAAGATAAGGCCGAGATTATTACCTATCAGCTTTGTTCTGATCTGTAATCCTTCAGGTCGTTCATATGAGTTGATGTATTGAACTGTGAATGGGCGCAGCATGCAGCGCCCCTACATGAAGAATCGAGTGTTGATTGGTCAGTAAACGACTAACCCTGAGTTTTCCATCAAATCGCCCAGCCACCGGCATAGAATGCCACCAGCGCCACCGCGATAATCACCGTGCCAATATTCAGTTTGCGCCACTCGTTAGAGAACACGCGGCCAATCACCAGCGTGCTGAAGCCCAGCATAATGCCGGTGACAATGTTACAGGTCAGCACGATAAATACCGCGCATACCAGGCCGGACATAGCATCGACGAAGTCGTCAAAGTCCAACTTGGCCACGTTGCTCAGCATCAGCAGGCCCACATACATCAGCGCCGGTGCCGTCGCATAGCCAGGGACCAGATAAGACAGCGGTGACAAGAACAGGATCAGCAAGAACAGTACCCCCACGACCGCCGCCGTCATGCCCGTTTTACCACCAGCAGCCGTTCCCGCAGCGGACTCGATATACACCGCAGCCGGTGAGGCCCCAACCAGCGCAGAAAACATGCTGCTCATGGAGTCGGCAGTTAATGCCCGGCCACCGTTGATAATCTGCCCATCCTCGTCCAACAGGTTAGCCTGCCCGGCTACCGCCCGGATGGTGCCGGTAGCATCAAACACCGCCGTCATGACTAACGCCAATACGCTGGGCAGGATCGCCGGGTTCAATGCCCCTTTGATATCCAGGCTAAAAATCAGCGAGCTACCATCTGGCCCGGACAGGCTCGGCAGCGCAAACAGCCCCTGATATCTTACGTTCGGATCAAAGATCAGGCCGATAAGGGAAATACCAATGATCACCAATAAAATCCCACCCGGCACGCGCAGTTTCTCCAGCCCGAGGATCATCGCCAGGCCGAGCAATGACATCATCACCGGGAAAGACACAAACGACCCCAGCGCCACCGGCAAACCGTCCAGCGGGTTCTTGATCACCATGCCGACGCCGTTGGCAGCGATCAGCAGCAGGAACAGCCCGATACCAATCCCGGTACCGTGCGCTATGCCCATCGGCAGGTTACGCAGGATCCATGAACGTACCCCGGTCACCGAAATGGCGGTGAATATCAGCCCCATCAGGAAGATGGCCCCCAGGGCGACGGGTATGCTGATGTGCTGGCCAAGCACCAGGCTGAAAGCGGTAAACGCCGTCAATGAGATGGCGCAGCCAATAGCCATCGGTAAGTTAGCCCACAGGCCCATCACCAGCGACCCCACACCGGCAACCAGGCAGGTGGCGACAAACACCGCAGCCGGAGGGAAACCCGCCTTGCCCAACATGCCTGGCACCACGATCACCGAATAGACCATCGCCAAAAAGGTCGTCAACCCTGCCAACACTTCCTGCCGTACGCTGCTGCCCCGCTCGCTAATCTTAAAATAGCTGTCTAGCGAGCTGGCCGCTTTTTCTGACGTCGCCTGCGATAAATTATTAGACATATCAATGCCCTCTGAAGGTTTACACTCACCTACCCCGTTGGCTTGCCGTTACGGCATTATCGTCTGGCCGCAACGGCACTCGCTTGGGGTAACGCCAATCCTGGCAAATTGCAGTGCGGTTGGTTAAGTACGTTCATACACCAGCCGGCCATCGACATAGGTGCGATAGATCGACCGGTCATCCCCTAGCGTCATCATGACAAACAGCTTATCCATCAAGGTTTTTGAGTTGTCGTAGCGCAGCTGTTGCAACGGTGTGGCCGTCGGCTCCAGCACCACAAAGTCCGCCTCTTTCCCCAGGTTGAAGTTACCAATGGTGTCCGCCAGCCCCAGAGCATCGGCCCCACCCAGCGTCGCCAAGTAGAACGCCTCATACGCCGAGAGCCGGTAACCTTGCAGCTGCATGATTTTGTAAGCCTCATTCAGCGTTTGCAGCATGTTGAAGGTGGTGCCCGCGCCGATGTCGGTGCCCATTCCCACCCGCACCTTTTTCCGCCAGGCGTTGGGCAAATTAAACAGGCCGCTGCCGAGATACAGGTTGGAGGTCGGGCAAAAGGCGATAGATGATTGGGTCTGGTGCAGACAATCCCACTCGGCGTCTTCCAGATGCACGCAGTGGGCAAATACGCTTTTTCTGCCAGTCATGCCGTAGTGATGGTAAACATCGAGATAACTTGTGCGCTCTGGATACAGGGCTTTCACCCAAGCCACTTCATCCTTGTTTTCCGACAGGTGGGTATGCAGATAAACATCCGGGTACTCCTGGCGCAGGCGTTGCACCATCTCCAACTGCTCCGGTGAGGAAGTTGGCGCAAAACGCGGGGTGATGGCGTACAACAGGCGGCCATTGTTATGCCAGCGCTCAATCAGCGCCTTGGTTTGGCTATAGCTGCTTTCTGCGGTATCCAGCAGGTAATCGGGCGCGTTACGATCCATCATCACCTTGCCGGCGATCATCCGCATATTGATATGGCGCGCCGACTCAAACAGCGCCTCCACCGATTCGGGATGTACGGTGCCGAACACCAGCGCGGTGGTGGTGCCATTGCGCAGCAGCTGTTTGATGAAAAACGCCGACATCTCGCGGGCGTATTCCAGATCGTTATAGCGTTTCTCCGCCGGGAAGGTGTGCTTGTTCAGCCAGTCCAGCAGTTGTTCGCCATAGGCTCCCACCATTTCACATTGTGGATAATGAATATGGGTGTCGATAAACCCTGGCACGATCATTTTACCGCTGTAGTCGCGCACCCGGATGCTATCGGGGATCTGGTGGTGCCCCTCTTCCCAGTCGCCAAACCACTCCACCCGGCCATCACGAACGATCAGTAGCCCGTCTTTAATAAAGCGCAAATGGCCCTCGATTTCTTCCGGATGCTGTACGGTGCGGGTGATATCGAGAAAACTGCCCCGCACGGCCTTGATTGATTGCTCACGCTCCATACTCAAATTCCTTATCACCATAAAACGGCTATTGCTAGAAGGGCGTCGTGTGCAGCGCCCGGTCAATCGGTGTTTTTTTCCGCCGGAACCACCTCAAATTCAGCCTCACTGACCCCAGGTTTCTCACTCTTGTTCTGCGGTATCAGTAAATTGAGGAAAATGGCAGTGAGCCCACCGGCGCAGATCGGGTTTTCCACCAGCACATAAATCGACTCGGGCAAAATACGAAACACTTCCGGATCGTAAGAGACGCCAAGACCCAGCCCCAGCGAAGTAGCAACGATAATGGTTTCGCGGCGGTTTAAGCCGTCGGAGATAATGATGCGTATCCCGGCGATGGCGATCATCGAGAACATTAGCGTCATCGCGCCGCCCAGCACTGGCGCCGGGATAGTGGTAAAGAAGCGGCCAATGACGGGGAACAGCCCCAGCACTACCAGGATCACGGCGATATATTTACCGATATGACGCGAGGCGACACCGGTCATCTGGATCACGCCGTTATTCTGGGAAAATGTCGTCAGTGGCAACGAGCCCAGCATGGCGGCAATCACCGAGACCAGCCCATCGGCCAGCACACCACCGCTCAGACGTGCTGTATATTCATCCCCTTTGATGGGCTGCTCGGACACTATTGCGGTAGCGGTGATACTGCCGACCGCCTCCAACACGCTGAGCAGATAGATGATGCCAGCCACCAGAAAGGCATGCAGATCGAAAGAGAATCCGTATTTAAAGGGAACGGGAACGGTCATTACCGGCAGGTTTTGCATTACCGAGAAATCCACCATGCCCAGGCACAAAGCCACCACATAACCGACAATCAAGCCGATGGCGATGCCCCCCATGCGCAATAATGCGTTCTGGCAACAGTTAAACCCGATCACCACCAACAGCACCAATAGGCCGATACCAATATTTTCGTAGTTGCCAAAGGTGCCGCTGCTTTTCGCTGAATAACCGCCACCAAAATCGATAATGCCCACCTTGATCAGGCTCAGGCCAATCATCAGCACCACAATGCCGCTCACGGTGGGTGTGATCACCCGTTTCAGATAGGGCAGAATAAACGAGGAGCCCACCACCAGGAATGCCCCAACAAAAGAGATGCCCAGCAGAGTGGACATGATCGCTTCCACATGCATGCCATCGGCTTTCATGGTGCTGCCCAAGGCGATCATCACCGTCACAAAGGAAAAGTTGACCGATTGAATGGACAATAAGCCGGAGCCTACGCGGCCATAGCGATTCACCTGCAACCAGGTGCCAATCCCTGAAGCAATCATCGCCATCGAAACCAGATAGGCTGTGACGTCCGGCGGCAACCCCAGCGCGGTGCCGACAATTAACGCCGGGGCCACCATCGGCACAAAAATAGCCA
Organism: Serratia sp. 14-2641; assembly: GCF_001692375.1. Classification (NCBI taxonomy): domain Bacteria; kingdom Pseudomonadati; phylum Pseudomonadota; class Gammaproteobacteria; order Enterobacterales; family Yersiniaceae; genus Serratia; species Serratia sp. 14-2641. The sequence goes on from NZ_LXKR01000044.1 coordinate 133,576, forward strand.
GTAAATGGGTAATCGCCCCCACGATGCATTGGTCAAAGGGTGGTTTATCTTCCACCCGATAAATAAGGTCGTTATTTGAACTAGGCATATCAGACATCTCTTTACTCCATTCCAGTAAATTTGATCATCTGATTCAATAAGCTCCACGCCCTGCACTTTCGCCATGTTAAATCCACGGGCTAGCCTGAGCGATTAGCTCATATATGGCGGCAATAACAGATTAGCCTTTGGCTAATATATTGAATCGTTTATACCCGCCGCCGGTTTAACTCGGCAGGTATAGCGGGATAATGACCGTAATTGGTCACTATCCCGGTACGACTTATTACAGAGTCTACGCTGACAGCTTATTTAACCCCCTCAAGATCTTCTCTGGGGTGAAATGCCATTCGCGCAGCCAAACGCCACAGGCATCGTGGATCGCCATGGCGATGGCCGGAGCCGCGCCGTTGACGCCAATCTCGGAGATCGACTTGGCTCCATACGGCCCCACCCGATCGTCGCTGGGCACCAGGAACGCCTGGAAGTCCAGCGGGATATCGCCAATCTTCGGCGCGCCATAGCTTTGCAGATCTCGGGTGATCGGCGAGCCTTGGCTATCATAGATAATCTCTTCCGTCATGCTGTGGCCGATGGCGCGCATTGAAGCCCCGTAGATTTGCCCCAGCGCCAGTTCCGGGTTAACCGGGGTGCCACAATCGAGCAAGGCATAGAACTTATCCAACCGGATCTCCCCGCTGCGCACGTTGACCGCCACTTCGGCAAAGTTGGCACCAAACGGGAAGGCAAAGTCAGAAGAAATATAGCTGGCGGTGGCCACCAGGGTGCCAAAGCCGGTTCCCGTCTCTGCCTTATGGGCAATCTGCGCGAACGTCACTTCGCCCTGTTTACCGCGCACCACGCCTGGAACCACCAGCGTGACATCGCTTTCTGGCTCACCCAGCATCTGCGCGCCGTGGAACAGGATTTTCTTCCTGAGATTTTCCGCCGCATTCTTCGCCGCATTGCCGGAGAAGCAGGTGCCGGAAGAGGCGTAGGCCCCTTTATCAAACAGGGCATGATCGGTGTCGCCAGAGATCACATGCACCTCGGAGAATGGGCAGCACAGCACCTCCGCCGCCAGTTTGCCCACGACCGTATCCAGCCCGGTACCGATGTCCGCCCCGCCGGAATGCACGATAAAGGTCCCGTCCGACTCCAGCTTGATCATGCAGTTGGCCTGATCGATATCCGGAATACCGGATTTTTGCATGATAATGGCCACGCCACGGCCAATCTGCCAGTCTCCCTGACCCACTTTCGGTGAGCTCCACTGGATCAGCTCACGCCCTTTACGCAAAATCGGCTCCAGCGCACAGCTGGCGGCACTTGGCACCGAAGTCGGCATTTTGCCTTCGCCAATCGCCCCGAGGATTTTCAACTCTTGCCCTTCAACTACCCGATTGCGCTCAATGATATCCAGCGGATCCATCTGCAGTTTTTCCGCCATCTCCGCCAGGACCATAGTCAGTGCGAAGTTGCCTTTTGGCGCGCCATACCCCTGATAAGCCCCATTCGGACAGATGTTGCTGTAATAGGTAGTTACCTGGAAATTGACGTTATCGCAGGGATAGAGCGGCAACGACAGCGCCGGGCCATTGCTGGGCACCGTCAGCGCATGGTTGCCATAAGGGCCGGTATTGGCCAGGAAGTTCATGTCGATCGCCGTCAGGCGGCCGTCTTTTTTCGCCCCAATCTTCACCCGCACCTTGGCCACATGGCGCGAGGTATTGCTGATGAACTCTTCTTCGCGGGTATAGTGGAAATAAACCGCACGGCCGGTCACGCAGGTAGCCCAGGCACATACCTCTTCCAACAGGATGTCCTGCTTGGAACCAAAGCCGCCGCCGACCCGCTCTTTGATCACGTGCACCTTATGCTGCTTGAGCCCGACGATCCTGGCAACCTGGCGGCGCAGGTGCCAAGGCACCTGGGTTGACGCGTGGATCACCAGCCGATCGCCATCCATATAGGTGTAGCAGACGTGCATTTCCGCCGGGCACTGCTGCACCTGTTTGGATTCGTAGGTGCGCTCCAGCACCACGTCCGCCTCGGCAAAGCCTTGATCCACGTTGCCAATGCGCCCATGTACCGCGGCGGCAATATTACTGTGGGGTTTGGCACCAATCGGGAAGTTGATCGTCACATGTTCGGTGCCACGCTGTGCGCTGCCCTGGTTCTGCTCGGCCAAGTCATCCGGTGCACCGTGAACGTAGACAATCGGCTCGTCGTGTACCAGCGGTGCTCCTTCCGCCATCGCCTCATCAATTGACATCACCGGTTTAAGCACCTGGTATTCGACGTCGATCAACGCCAGCGCGGCCAAAGCAATTTCTTCGCTCTCGGCCACGACCGCCGCCACCCGGTCACCTACGTGCCGCAGTTTTTGGCCAAACATCCGGCGATCCAGCGGCGAAGGTTCTGGCGCGCTTTGCCCACCGGGGGTGTAATAAATATCTGGGCAATTGCGATAGGTGATCACATGCACCACCCCTGGCAACGCCTCGGCCTTGCTGACGTCCAGATGCGTAATCAAGGCATGAGGATGCGGGCTACGCAGCATCTTGATGATGCAGGCATTGCGGGCTACGCGGTCTTCCACATAGCAAGGCTTGGCCTGTACCATTTTCGCCGCATCCACCTTAGGGCACAGCTTACCGACCACGTTCAGATCGCTGCGAAACTCAGGAGCGGCGAGCGACTGGAATTCGGGATCGTTACGGCGAATCACCGCCAGAGCCACGACCTGATAGAACTGCTGATAACCGGCGTCACGACTGAACAAGCCCGACAGCGCATCGTCGATCTGCGCGCGTGTTGGCTCTTCGATGCGGGCCAACAGGTCCGTCAGGATCAGCGCTGCCGCCGCGTCGTTATAACCAGACTGGACTATCCCCACGTCAACCATCGCCTGCTGCACCAGGCTGAGCTGGTTCCAACTCCCCAGCGCTTCGGCCGTGGTCACCGCGCCATCATCCAACTGGGCGGCGATCAGCAACGAGGCATTGACCACCACGCCGTTAAACAGGATCGCGTCCGAACCGGCAAACCCGAAGCCGTCATCGCTATTGCGGACCGAATGCATGCCCAACTTGAACAGCAGTTGCTGGACGTTTTCGCCGGGTTGGCATTGCATCTCCTGCGGGATGTCGTTAAGCGTAAAGCGAATATTCATCATGCTTTCTCCCCTGATGCCTGGCAATCCGCCAACAGGTCTGCCACCACCACACCGGCGATATAGCGCTTATAGGCGCGGCTGCCACAGATGTCATCTGGCGGAGATATCATCTGCGCCACTGCCTGTTCCAGCGCCGGGCCACTCAGGCCACTGTTCTCTGCATCACGCAGGCGGCCAGGTGCCGCCACACCGCTCAGGGCGATACGAATTTTCGCCTGCGCATCGCGGGATACCGCCGCAGTCACCACCGGCAACCCCGCGGCTGAACGGGCAATTTTACGGGTAGCGCAGGTACGGTAAGGATCCGGCAGCACCACCGCCAGCAGTAATTCACTACCGCCGCACAGCGGATAGTCTTCCAGCGCCATCGTCTTGCCGCTGCCCACCACCACCTGGGCACTCAATGCCAGCAGCACCGGCAACAGCACCGAGTCTTTCGCCGCCGAAACGACTTCACCACCCAGCGTGGCCTGATTGCGAATATGGCGGGAATAGACAAACCCCAGCGCCTCACGCAAAGCCTGCGGGATAAGCTGGGTATCCATTAAACGTTGTAAGCTAATGGTGGCACCGATATGCAATGCCCCCTGCTGCCAGCTCACCTGATCCAGCCCCAGTTGCGACAGCGCGATGGCGATCTTTTGCCGTGTTTTAGTGGGTGTGGCGTTTAGTTTGCTGCCACCAGCGAAATAGACGGCATCCTGCTGGAACTGGCGTTTTAGCTCTAGCGCCTGCTGTACCGATCCTGGCCGATAGAATTGCTCAATCATATTGCACCCTCATCAATGTCAGCCGCCCCCGGTGTTCGCAGGGCGGCGACCGGTTTAATTCAAGGCATCCATACGCTGCCACAGCTTGGCCGCTACCTTGCGCGCCTCTGCGTAGATCGGTTCCACATCGAACGGGAACTGGCGATCCTGATAGACCATGCGGCCTTCCACCATTACGCTGTTGACGCTGCCAGCCCCCATGCCGAAGGCCAGATGTCCGCCGATATTTTGCGCCGCCAGCGGCGTGGGTGACGGGTAGTCGCAGATGGTCAGATCCGCTTTGTAACCGGCGGCCAGGCAACCGAAATGGGCACCAAAGTTGCGCGCCAGCAGTTGGTTACCGTTGGCCAGGAAGCGGGCGAAGCTATCTGGCCACAGCGGCCCACCCGCATCACGGTGTTTGAAGAAGGCAAACTTCATCTCTTCAAACATGTCTGAGCCGATACCATCGGTGCCGAGTGCCAGGTTGCGGTACTGCGCCAGTTGATGGTTATAGCCCACGTGGTTGTTCATATTGGAGCGGGCGTTGTGCACCAGGAAGGCATCCTGCTGGTTGATCAGCTCAATATCCGCCGCAGACAGATACAGACCGTGCGCGACCAACGTTTTTGACCCGATCAGGTCGTATTGCGCCAGGCGCTCGATCAGATCCTTGCCATATTTGTCGTGGCTGTGGGAGACGTCGTAGCTGTCCTCGGCGGCGTGGATATGCAGACCACGGCCGGTACTTTTAACCGCCGCTTGCAGCATCTCCAACCCGGCATCAGAAACCGTGAACGGTGCGTGAGCGCCAATATGCGCCTCCACCAGGTAAGGCTCCTTACCGGCTTTTTTGGCGACGTCGATCAACTGGGCAAAGGCAATATTCTCCTCCACGCCAGCCCGAAGCTCTCGCTCCCCGCCGTTACGATCGGTGGTTTCAAAACAGGTCATGCCGCGCAGACCGGTCTCGATAAAGCCTGCGCGCAGGGTTTTCAGCGAACCGGCGATAAAGTTGGGCGAGGCGTGGTGATCGATCACCGCCGTACAGCCGCTCTTGATGGCTTCCAGCGAGCAGATCAGGCCGCTGTAATACAGTGATTCCTCATCCAGCGCCCGATCCAACCGCCACCACAGGTTCTTCAGCGTGGAGATAAAGTCCGGGCTTGGCGCAATGTTGGCCATAATCCCGCGCGATAACCCGGAGTAGAAATGATTGTGGGCACACACAATCCCTGGCATCACCCATTTGCCGTGCATATTGCGCACTTCGGCCTGGGGATATTTGGCCGCCAACCCTTGGCCCACCTCTTTGATCAACGCCCCTTCAATGGCGATATCGATACCTTGCTGTACGCTGGCGGGGTCGAGCTGTACGCCGGTTGCATTGGTTAATATCAGCATGATTACACCTCCACCTGGCCAAGGAGATAATGATGATGAGTGTGCACATGGCTGATAATGCGGCACATCTCCTCCAGCTCCGACGGCACTTGCTCAAGCTGGCCGTCACTATCGATCTGCAGTTGGTAAAGCTTGCCGTTCTGCCGTACGCTGACCTGCGCTCCATCCACCAGGAACCCTGGATTGGTGCTGTTGGCAAAGTCCTGCGGCAGGCTGTAGATCGTCACCTTGTCTTTGTATGGCTTACCCTGCCACGGACAGAACTGGGCACAGTTGCCGCATTCGTTGCAGTAAGCGTCCAGGTGCAGGGTCTGGAAACGATCCTGGAAGCCCGGTATGGCAATGGATACGTTGGCGCGGTTCGGGCAAACGTCGACGCATTTGCTGCACACGTAGTTACATTCCAGGCAGCGCTGGGCCTCTTGAGCCACGAAGGCTTCGCGCTCGGTTTTATCCACCAGCGCTACTGAAATAGTGCCTTTACGGCGATAGATTTCCGCCGGATCGACGTTCGACCAGTATTTATCGGCGTGATGGGTTTTGACGTTTTCCCGCGCCAGCACCGTTTCAGCGGCGTTGCGGGCGCTACCGATGGCAGCGACAATGGATGACGGGCCACGCTGCACGTCGCCGATCAGGAAGACATTAGGCCGGGTGGTTTCGCCAGTGGCGGTGTTGACCTGCGGATAGCCTGCGTCATCCAGCGGTACGCCCAGCTTATGCAGCACCTCCTCATCAGCCTGCTCGCCAATGGCGGTGATCAAGGTATCCATCTGCAGCGTAAGGGTCTGTTCGGTGGCGACCGGGCGGCGGCGGCCCTTCTCGTCCGGCTCTCCCAGCGCCATCACTCTGGCCGTCAAGGTGCCGTTGGCATCAAAGTGTTCCGGATTGGTGAGGAACATAAACTGCACGTTGTCCTCTACCGCCTCCTGATACTCTTCGCGGTAGGCTGGCATTTCATTGAGCGTGCGGCGGTACAGCACGGTGACGTCCTGCACGCCAGGCACTTTCAATGCGGCCCTGGCACAGTCCATTGCCGTGTTACCAGCACCGACCACGGCCACGTGTTTGCCCAGGTTCATGGGCTTACCGAGGTTGAAATCGCGCAGGAACGGCAAGGATTTGTGGACGTTGCGGTTATTGCCCGCCAGCTTCACGCCGCTGTTTTTATCGGTGCCGATGCCGATAAACACGTAGTCAAAGCCCTGCTGTTGCAGCTTGTCGACGGTCAGATCGGGATCGCAGCCATAAACCATCTTCACGCCGTGTGCGGCCACGAAGTCGATATCGTGCTCGATAAGCTCCGCCGGGATGCGGAACTGTGGAATGATGTTTTTCACCACCCCGCCCGCATTGGCCTCGCGCTCAAACAGCGTAACCTGATACCCGGCCCGCGCCAGGAAGTACCCAGCAGACAAGCCCGCCGGGCCAGCCCCCAAAATGGCAACCGGGCGTTTGCTGCCAGAGCCTGCCGGTTTATGCCAGCGGCGCTGATACTCATCCCAGCCCTTCTCCAACGCCACTTTTTTCAGTTCGCGGATGTTCAGCGCGCTGTCGTAATCAAGACGGGTGCAGTTGTACTGGCACTGGTGATCGCAGATATGCCCGGTAATGGCTGGCAAAGCGTTACGCTGATAAATCAGCTCCAGCGCATCGGCATAGCGCTGTTCGCCCAGCAGCCGGATATATTCCGGGATATCCTGTTTGATGGCGCAGGCGGTGACGCAAGGAGCCACATAGCAGTCAACCATCGGCAGCGGGCCACCGGCGTCGATGCGATCCGTTGATTTCCAGTGTTTCTGGGTGTACTCCATGCTGACGGCCTTGTCTGCCAGCGCTTGCAGCTTATCGACATCAATGCGCGTCATCTGCCAGCTATCGGAAGCGTCCAGCTCTTGCATGCACTCCGTCAGGCGTAAATAGCCGCCGGGCTTGAGCAAATCGGTGGCCATGGTGATTGGCCGGATGCCGGTGTCAAAAATCTCGCGAACGTTAAACTTGCTTGCCCCGCCGGAATAGGAAATTGGCAGTTCCCCGTTGAATTCACGGGAGAGAACCGCCGCCACGTTGATGGAAAGCGGGAACAGCGCGCGCCCGGACATATACATCTCTTCGCCCGGCAAGGCGCCCTTATGGTTGATCGCCCCCAGGGTATTGGTCAGTTTGACCCCGAAGCCTAAATTCTGCTGTTTCCCCAAGGCGGTCAGGCGATGCAACATCGCAATCGCCTGCTCCAGTTTGAGATCGTGCTCGAAAGACTCTTCTTTCAGCCCGACATAATCAAAGCCGCAGCTATCCAGAATGGAACGCACGCGCGGATAACCCAGCAGCGTCGGGTTTAATTTTACAAAGGTATTGAGCCGTTTTTCTGCCAGCATATAGCGACAGATGGCTTCAATTTCATCTGGCGGGCAGCCGTGCATGGTCGAAAGGGTAATACCGCTGACCAATTGCGCGGGAATATGCTCTGGCAGCTGTGCCAATGCCCCGCGCTGGTCGGATAAAGCGAACTGGCTAATAAAGCCCTCGTCCTTAACCCATTCGGCAAGAATATGTTGATACTCGGCATATTTCGGGTGCTGTGCAGAGTCCATCATATTATGGATAAAGTCCTGCATCGGCGGCTGTTTAATCCCGTCGAGGTTATAGCCCACGCTCATGTTGAAGATGAAGGATTTACTTTCCCCCTTGGCCCGTGGATCAAACATCTGTTCCAACAGGTGCAGGGCAAACCAGGATTTTAAATATTCATCATAGGCTTTGAGCAGCGTGAACTCGGTCGACCATTCGGTGTTGAAGCATTCGTCTTCGGCATCGATACAGGGTTTTTCCAGCTCCAGCCGATCGAGGATCTGCACGGTTTTCAATTCGATAAAGCGCCCGCCGGTCAACCAGGAGACGATGATATTCTGCGCCAACTGAGTATGTGGGCCTGCGGCTGGGCCAAGCGGAGTTTCACAACTTTCGTTAAAGACGTTAATCCGCCGATCGTCATGTTTACGATAAAACTGCTTTTCTGGAATACCAAAAATAGACCGGCTCTCATGATATTCATCGAAAATCCGGGTTAACAGCGCCTTGAACGGAACGGGACGCATTAAATCTCCCATAGCTTTATCTCCTTGCGACGAAATGCCTGAATGATGAGTGAGTAAAAACCTGGGGGCGGTTTTTCACATCGGTTACGCATAACGCAGCAACAATCAGGCCAAATCTCCCCACGAGGTTGGGCAGCGGTTAAATTCGTGAGGCAGTTCTAATTGTTAATTTTATTTGTGAACGGGCTCACAATCGCAAGTGAGAATAAAAATCAGTGCTGGTAGTCGCTTAATCATCACGGCTACGCTAATAGAATCAATTATCAAAAAAACATCGCCAGCTATCACTTTGATACGGCCAGAAAACACTTCGGTTAAAAACGAGACCGCAATCGATAAAGTATGAATATTCGCTAAATATCGATTACATCAAGGTTGTTTGCTATTAAATCGGCACTCTATCCTAGGAAAACCGCCTATTGGTTATCGGTTAAATCACCGTAATTTCTCCCTCACCCCAACCCTCTCCCCAAGGAGAGGGAGCTGATGCAGTGTTGTGGTTAGTTTGGAGTAAATAGCGGCATTGATCGCCAAAAACACTGCAATACCAACGTGGCACGGGCAGTCCCCTCGCCCTTTGGAATGGATTTGATGCGGTGTTATATGCAGGTTCAGAGCTTCGGCACGCCAAGGAAGACACCGCAATACCAACGTGGCACGGGCAGTCCCCTCTCCCTGTGGGAGAGGGTTAGGGTGAGGGGCCGCTTTCTGACTCATAAGACAGGCTATTTATGACACCCAGCTTCAGAGAATTATTCAGTGAGGAATTTAACCGCCTCGATCGGGGCCAGCCGCTGCTCATCGCCCTGATTGGGGCCGGGGGGAAAACCAGCACCCTGCACTGGCTGGCGCAGGCCTTTTATCACCAGGGCAAGCGTGTGCTGTTCACTACCACCACCAAGATGTACCTGCCCACCGCTGCCAACTACCACCACCTGTTGATAGGCCAGCCGCCCACCGCCAGCAGCACCCCGGCCATTACCGCCAGCTTCAGTCATTATCAACCGCAGGACAACAAGGTTATCGGGTTAACCGCCGAGCAAATCGATGAGATCAAACAGCGTGGAGCCTTCGACGTGATCCTGGTCGAAGCGGACGGCTCCCGAGGGTTACCCCTGAAAGCCCCGGCAAGGCATGAACCTTGCATCCCCTCCCACAGTGATTGTGTTATCGCGCTAACCGGAGGCCAGGTGATCGATCGTCCCGCAGACCCACAGCAAATTCACCGTTGGGCGATTTTCTCAGCGCTGACGGGGATCGGTGCCGGTGAAACACTGGATCACCAGGTATTCGACGCCCTGATCGCACACCCTGAAGGGATGTTCAAAGGTACGCCCTCTCAGGCGCGACGGGTCTGGCTGATCAATCAGGTTTCTCATTGTGATAATCAACCGGCTGCCCGCTGGCAACCGCTGCTGCGGCCAGAACTGGCGCTCAGCGCCATCTGGTTTGGCGCAGTGCAGGAGACCCCGGCGATCCATCACGTGATACGGCGCTTAACACGATAATATTTCTGAGGTTATTGACGAGGTCATAATGAATATCTTCGCCGAAGCTGCACGTTTAGAAGAAGAAAACCGGCCCTTTGCGCTCGCCCAGATTATCGAAAGCCGTGGCTCTACACCGCGCCATTCAGGGCAGATGCTGGTGATGGCCGATGGTGACTGTATTGGCACTATCGGTGGCGGCATGATCGAACGCCTGGTGATCGAACAGGCAATTGCCGCCATTTCGGAGCGCAAGGCCAGGGTGTTTCATGGCCGCATGGCACGCACCGGGCAGGATGCGGTAGGCTCGGACTGTGGGGGTGCCATGTCGGTGTATATCGACGTGCATGGCCTGCGCCCGCGCCTGATATTGATTGGGGCCGGGCACGTCAACCGCGCCATCGCCAACGCCGCCAAGCCACTCGGCTTTGATATTCACGTTGCCGATATCTACCCGGCCAGCCTCGACCCGACGCTATTTCCGGTGGGCACCACTCTGGTGCATGGCGAGACCTTTCCGGCGGCCATCGACAAGATGAATATTGAACCGGCCAACTTTGTGATCATCGCCACCAACAATCAGGATTGCGAGGCACTCAACGTGCTGATCGAGCAGCCGCTGCGCTATCTGGGATTGCTAGCCAGCCGCCGCAAGGTGCAAACCTTTACCCAACAATTGCGCCAGCGCGGCGTAGATGATGACAAGCTCGCCAGACTCCATGCCCCAATCGGCTACAACATCGGTGCAGAAACGCCGGAAGAAATCGCCATCAGCGTACTGGCGGAGTTGTTGCAGGTGCGCAACCAGTCCGCTGGCGGGCTGATGAAGAATGACATCCGCTTAACGCGCGACAAACTGGTGGTGATCCGTGGTGCGGGCGATATCGCCACCGGCGTGGCGCTGCGGCTGTACCATGCCGGTTTTCAGGTCATCATGCTGGACATTGCCCAACCGACCGCTATCCGCCGGACGGTGGCATTTGCTCAGGCGATGTTTGACGGCAAAACCTGCGTGGAGGGCGTCACCGCCTGCCTGGCCAACGACGTCAACGAAGCCTTCGACATCATCAACCGTGGCGAGATCCCGCTGCTGGTTGACCCAGAGACCCGCAGCCTGGAACACCTCAAACCCCGTTTTCTGGTAGACGCTATTCTGGCCAAGCAAAACCTGGGCACCCACCGCAATATGGCACCGTTCACCGTGGCCCTCGGCCCTGGCTTCAACGCCGGGCAGGATTGCGATGCGGTGATCGAAACCAATCGCGGCCACGCGCTGGGCCGGGTGATTTATCAAGGCTACACCCATCCCAATACCGGTATTCCCGGCAATATCGCTGGCCACACCACCCGCCGGGTGATCCGTGCACCAGCCGATGGCGTCATGCAATGTCGCGTCGCTTTGGGGGATTTGGTGCAGGAGGGGGATGTGGTGGCTCACTGCGGCGAAGCACCGGTGATTGCGCCGCTTTCCGGTATGGTACGCGGTTTGCTGCATGATGGGCTGGAGGTTAAGACCGGCACTAAAATCGGTGATATCGATCCACGCGGCACGCTGGCGGATTACACCACGGTGTCAGATAAGGCGCGGGCAATCGCCGGGGCGGTGCTTGAAGCCATTATGAAACTTGGCCGCAGATAACGGCTGCTGACTCACAAGGGGCGCAAATGTACGCAGCATGCAGCGCCCCTACAAGTGAGTCTGGTGTTTGTGATTAATGGCTAATCACCGTGCCAGTTTTGCCTTCAATGCCCTGCTGAGCCTTGCTCAATACCGTGATTAACGCCTGACGCCCTGGCTTGGATTCGGCAAACGCCACCGCCGCCTCAACCTTCGGCAGCATTGAGCCTTTGGCAAAGTGCCCTTCTTCGATAAAGCGCTGGGCATCGGCAATGCTCAACTGCTCCAGCCATTGCTCATTCGGTTTGCCAAAGTTGATCGCCACCTTTTCCACCGCGGTGAGGATGATCAGCATATCGGCATCGATCATCTCTGCCAGTTTGGCACTGGCCCAGTCTTTATCGATCACCGCGCTGGCACCCCGCAGATGGTTACCCTCGCGGATCACTGGAATACCGCCGCCCCCCACGGTGATCACCACCTGCCCGGCCTCCATCATGGCGCGTACCGTTTCTTTCTCAACGATGTCGATCGGCTTGGGCGAGGCCACTACCCGGCGATAGCCACGGCCCGCATCTTCTACCATGTTGTAACCGTTCTTGGTCAGTTGGCTGGCTTCGGCCTTGGTAAAGAACGAGCCAATCGGCTTGGTTGGATTGAGAAACGCCGGATCGCTGCCGTTGACGATCACCTGGGTGATCAGCGTGGCTACCGGTTTGACGATATTGCGATCGAGCAACTCTTCACGCAGGGCGTTTTGCAGATCGTAACCTATATATCCCTGGCTCAATGCGACGCACACCGACATCGGCAGCATCGGCGTATGGGCTTCACTTTTTGCCGCCGCCTCAAACGCCAGGTTGATCATTCCCACCTGAGGGCCATTGCCGTGGGTGACCACCACCTGATGACCGTGCTCGATTAAATCGACAATTGCCCGCGCGGTGGTTTTGACCGCCTGCATCTGTTCCGCCAGGCCTTCACCCAATGCGTTACCGCCCAATGCCAGCACTATTTTCTTGTTCATTTTGATCCTTGTTGTTTAGTGAGGTGTTACCCCATTTTTGCCGCGATCTGGGCATTGAAAGGTCGACGACGCAAGAACTGCCCGTATCCCTGCCGCCCGGTAAATTCGCCACTACGAGCCACGATTTCACCCCGGCACATCGTCAGCACCGGCGCGCCTTGGCACTGAAAACCTTCATAAGGGGAATAGTCCGCATTGTCATGAAGCCGAGCGTGGCTGATAACCGTGGATTGGCGCGGATCAAAGATCACCACGTCGGCATCTGCGCCGGGGTTTAGATTGCCTTTACGCGGCCACAGGCCGAACAACCGCGCCGGATTGCTGCTGGTGAGCGCCACAAAGCGTGAAGGGGAAATCCGCCCGCTCATCACTCCGTAAGAGAACAACAGCATCATGCGATTCTCGACCCCTGGCAGGCCGTTCGGGCAACGGGTAAAATCCCCTGCCGCCATAGCTTGCCGTTGGTGATAAGGGAATGTGCAGTGATCGGTGGCGACGGTATCGATAGAACCGTCGGCAATGCCGATCCACAGGCGATCCAATTCCCGCTGGTCCCGCAGCGGTGGGCTGAGGATGTATTTCGCCCCATCTGCACGCAGGTAACATTGTTCGTTGAGCAGCAGATATTGCGGGCAGGTTTCTACCCACACCGGTTGACGCTGTTGACGCGCCAGACGTAAATAATCCAGCCCCAGGCCATTGGATAAATGGACGATGTACAGCGGCGCGTTGTCTGCCAGATAGGCCAGATTGATCATCCGGCCAATCGCTTCTGCCTCACATTCCAACGGACGGCTCAATGCGTGGTGGATCGGCGCTGTTTTACCCGCGGCCACCAGCTCAGCACGGCGCAGAGCTATCGCGGCATCGTTTTCTGGATGGACCGTAGTCAATGCCCCAACCTGCCGCAGTTGCCCCAAGGCCCGCAGCACGTCGGCATCATTGATCTTGTAGAGGTAGGTCAGATACAGCTTAAAGCTGCTGATCCCTTCGTCATGCACCATGCTGGCCATCTCTTCGAGAATGCCGTCGTCAATATGCTGGATCACGCCGTGAAAGCCGTAGTCGATCGCCGCATTGCCGGCCGCATACTGGTGGTAGACGTTGAGCTGGTGATGGAGATTGCAGCCCGCCGGGCCAAATCCCATATGATCGATAATGGTGGTAGTGCCGCCGCAGGCTGCCGCGCGGGTGCCGCTAAAAAAATCGTCACAGCTGCGGGCGATGCCGACATCAATATTGAAATGGGTATGGACATCAATACCGCCGGGCATGACATAACAGCCGGATGCATCGATAACTTCACACTGGCTATCGGCTTCGATCGCCGTGTCGCGCTGGCAGATCACCCCGTTTTCAATCAACAAATCCTGAGAATACTGTCCGTCGCTATCAACCAGAATGCCGTTCTTAATCAGTTGCTTCATTGCTGGCACTCCATAAAAAAATCCGGCGGAGGGTGCCGGGTATATTGCTGTGTGATGCTGGCTGGGTGCTGGATATGCCCCTCCCACAGGGAGAGGGAACCGATCGAGTGCGCAGATGTTTTAGCGTTCTTCCTGGAGATACAGAGGCTCGCCTACTTCATCACCGTTGTAACAGATTAAACTTACGCATTTGATCACCACTCTGCACCAGCGCCCTCTCCCGGTGGAGACCGATCAAGTTCGCTGATTTCTATGTGTAATACTTTTCCTCTTACACCCCACTTTCCGAAGCAGCACGGGCCAGCCGCACGCTCCGGACAGCTCCCTCTCCCTGTAGGAGAGGGTTGGGGTGAGGGGCCGCTTATTTCTCCAACTCTTCCAGGTAAGCCAAAGGCACGGCGGCATACATCGCCGCGCAGGTCACCAGGTGGTCTTTCCAGGTCTTCTCGTTCGGCGCGTGGGCTTCAGGCTCTTTGCCCGGGCCAAAACCGATCACCGGAATACCGTGACGCCCCATGATGGAGACCCCGTTGGTTGAGAAGGTCCACTTGTCCACCACCGGCTGCTTCTTGAACAGGCCCTGATAGGCTTTGCTCAGGGTTTTCACCGTGATGTGATCTTCTTCGACCTTCCAGGTTGGGAAGTAGCATTCGGTTGGGTACACCAGACCGGTGTAAGACGGACGGCTATAGTCATACATCGACACGACTGCCTTGGCCGCCTGCACCGCTGGCAAAGCACGGATCTCGTCCAACGCCCCTTCCCAGGTTTCGCCCCAGGTCAGGCGGCGGTCGATGGATACCGCACAGCTGTCGGCTACCGCGCAGCGACTAGGTGAGGTGAAGAAAATCTCAGAAACGGTCAGCGTACCTTTGCCCAGGAAATCATCGTTGCCCAAGTTGCCGGACAGTTGTTGCAGTTCGTTGAGGATTGGGCCCATTTTGAAAATGGCGTTGTCGCCACGCTCCGGTGCCGAGCCGTGGCAGCTGATGCCTTGCACATCCACGCGGATTTCCATACGGCCACGCTGGCCGCGGTAGATCTGGCAGTCGGTTGGTTCGGTGCTGATCACGAACTCTGGGCGGATGTTGGATTGCTCAATAATGTACTGCCAGCACAGGCCGTCGCAGTCTTCTTCCTGCACGGTGCCGGTCACCAGCAACGTATACTGATCTTCCAGCCCCAGATCCTTGATGATTTTGCCCGCGTAAACCATGGAAGCCATGCCGCCTTCCTGATCCGATGCGCCACGGCCACCGATGATCTCGTCGTTTTCCATGCCCTGGTAAGGGTCAAAGGTCCAGTTCTTGATGTTGCCGATGCCGACGGTATCGATATGCGCGTCCATCGCGATCAGGTGTGGGCCGTGGCCGATATAGCCCAGGATGTTGCCCATCGGGTCAATCTCAACCTTGTCGAACCCGACCTTCTCCATCTCTTTCTTAATACACAGCACCACCAGCTTTTCGTCACAGCTTTCGCTCGGGATCGCTATCATGTCCCGCAGGAAGCGCGTCATCTCATCTTTGTATTGGTAGGCTTTCTCTAACACCAATTCGAAAGGAATTTGCTTTGCCATTGTATTTTTTTCTCCAATTTTTTATTCCCCCTCGCTACTGCGAGAGGTTGAGTAATCTGACGGTGGTGGTTAAACCGGATGCTTCCCTTCCCACACCACTTCGCGATAGTGCTTCACGTCGGTATCGCCTTCGGAGCTGATCAACAGCACTACCGACTGGCTATCCAGACCGAGTTTTTGCATCAGCTGCGCACGTTGCGGGCTGTGATGTACCGCAGCCAGCACGCCCAACCCCACGGCACCGGACTCGCCGGAGATAATGCGCGGGTCGTTACCCAGCGGATTACCCAACACCCGCATCCCTAACGCCGCCACGCTGTCCTGGCAGGAAATAAATTGTGTGGCACAGTTACGTAGCAGCGGCCAGCCCAAGGGGTTAGGCTCACCACAGGCCAGACCGGCCATGATGGTGGCCATATCGCCGCCCACGTTGACGATCTCCCCTTTTACCCCGGAGCGATAAACGCAGTCGGCCAGATCGGGCTCGACAATCACCGAATGCAGCTTATCCGCACCAAACACGTCGACCAGATAGCCCAACACGCCCGCAGCCATCGCCCCGACACCGGCCTGTAACAGCACATGGGTTGGCCGCTCGACCTGCATCTGCCGCATCTGTTCGGCCGCTTCGTCTGCCAGCGTGGCGTAACCCTGCATGATCCAGGTTGGGATCTTGGTGTAGCCTTCCCAGGCGGTGTCCTGCACCACCTGCCAGCCACGTTCCTGGGCCGTTTTCATGGTCAGGCGCACGGTATCGTCGTAGTTCATATCGGTGACGATGCACTCGGCACCCAGATTAAGAATGTGGTCCACCCTCTCCTGAGCCGAACCTTTTGGCATATACACCACCGCATGCTGGCCCAGCTGTTGCGCCGCCCAGGCGACGCCCCTGCCATGGTTGCCGTCGGTGGTGGTGGCGAAGGTCATCTTCTCGGTCGCCATGGCTTTGAATTTTTCAAAAGAAAACGCATTGATATCAATCTGGTACTTTTCACACAGCAACTGGGCAATGGCGTACGCACCGCCGAGCATCTTGAAGGCGTTTAAGCCAAAGCGTTTGGATTCGTCTTTGACCAGGATTTTCCGCACGCCGAACAACTGAGCGAGATCGTCCAACGCGCATAACGGCGTTGGCTGATAACCCGCAATCTTTTTATGAAACTCGCGCGCTTTCTGCGCTTGCGCCTTAGAGAACAGAGGGGAGGTTTCGCCGTTAAAATAACGGTTATCCTCTATCGCTACTTTCAATGAAAAAACCGACATAACCGCTACCTCTTCTGGTCGCATTAATCTTCACCGTGCAGGGACACCGCCCGGTATCCCTGACCAGGTAAATTTATTTAATGCGTTTTTCTGCTTCTTTCAGTAATTGATCCAACACCAGGCCTGGGTTGGAGAATTTGCGCGCCATGATCATCGCCGCGATGATATAAGGCTTCCAGCTGGCTTCCTTATAGGTGGCAATACGGTACTTCTCGAATACGCTGGCACAGACTTCCCCTTCACTGCAGGAGACGTCGGTGATGTCCGCTGGCAGGCAGTGCATATAGAGCGCTTCGCCGCCTTTGGTCAGCTTCATCATCTCTTCGGTGCAATGCCAGTTTTTGTAGTAGGCGTTTTGCGCCAGGCACTGTTGCTCCAGCGCCTTGAGGCCCGCGTGATCGTCGGCACGCAGCAGATCGGTACGCTGCTCCATGACCTTGTACGGCGCCCAGGATTTCGGATAAACGATGTCCGCCCCCTGGAAGGCTTCGGCCATCGAGGTCACCTGCTGGAAGCTGCCACCGGACGCGGCGGCGTTGTTCTTCGCCACTTCGATCACGTCCGGGATCAGGTCGTAACCTTCTGGATGGGCCAGCGTCACCTTCATGCCAAAGCGGGTCATCAGGCCAATGATGCCCTGCGGCACCGACAGCGGTTTGCCATAGCTGGGTGAATAGGCCCAGGTCATGGCGATCTTCTTGCCTTTCAGGTTTTCCAGGCTGCCGAAGTGCTCCTGCAACCACGCCAGATCCGCCATCGCCTGGGTTGGGTGATCGATATCGCACTGCAAGTTGACCAGTGCCGGGCGCTGTGGCAGCACACCCTTCTCGAACCCTTCATCCAGCGCGGCACCCACCTCACGCATGTAGGCGTTGCCTGCCCCCAGATACATGTCGTCACGGATACCGATGGCATCGGCACAGAAGGAGATCATATTGGCCGTTTCACGCACCGTCTCCCCATGGGCGATCTGCGATTTACCTTCATCCAGATCCTGCTGCGCCAACCCCAGCAGGTTGAGCGCCGAGGCATAAGAAAAACGGGTACGCGTGGAGTTATCACGGAAAATGGAGATGCCTAAGCCACTGTTGAAAATCTTGGTGGCAATGTTTTCTGAGCGCATGGTTTTCAGCGATTCCGCTAGCTTGAGCACCAGTTCCAGCTCGTCACGGCTCTGTTCCCACGTCAGCAAAAAGTCCTTTTGATGTAAATTGGACTTTAACGCGCTTATTTCCTTAATTAACTGGTTAACTGTTCTCATCTTTGCCCCTAAATAGAGAGTGTGGTAGTGATCCGTTAAAACAAGTGCCTAACTTCGGAATAACAAATACGCTTTTTTCAGCGTCTGACCACAGGACAATCAATAAGCGTGCCAACAAGGGGAAAGTTAAGCTACGCAACATAAAACTGCGGATTATTATGATGGAGATCACATAAAATGGGGTTTTAGCAGCGGTTAAAGTGAAATTTTCAGTCAGGCTATTGCCGGCGAGGGATAATTCCCTGCGGCGTAAATCGGCCATTTATAATTATCAGCCTTTCTCGCGACCCAAAATGATAGGAATTAGCGTGCAGTATCATTTTGATAATAAAATGTGATGCTAACAGCAGAATCTCTATTCTCTGTGGGATTAGCTTGATGACTATCAAATTATATCTGGCCGTAGTGTATTATCGTTTCTTTTTCAATGACGATAACGGGAGACGCGTGATGATAGCACCGGCCACTGCCCAGTCGGCTCTTATGCAGATCCAACCGACAATTTTGCGCTTTACCAAGATGCTCTCCAGCGTGTTGCTGCTGGAGGTAGAGATTGTCGATGCCAACCTGGTACGCGTGGCAGGCACTGGCCCGTATGGCAAACAATTTGGCATCAAGCTCGGCAGCAATTCCTGGTTGTTGAAATATGTACTTGATACTAAAAATGAAAAGATAGTCACCCACTCCCGTTATGACCCGGTGTGTGAAGGCTGCACCAGCAAAGATGAGTGCCAGGAAAAGGCCTTCCTCGGCATTCCTATCCTGTTCCAGGATACCTGCATCGGGGTGATCAGCCTGGTGGCCTTCACTCTGGAGCAGCAGCAAAGGTTGCGGGATAACCTGCAAGAGTTCTCGGGTTACGTGCGCAATATCTCCAACGTTTTCGTTTCTAACTTATTGGAGACACAAGGCAGCAGCGGTGGCTTAAATAAAGTGCTTTTCAGCCTGATTGAAAATATGGATCAGGGGGTGTTAATACTCAATGAAAAGAGCCAGGTGAAATTTGCCAATATGATGGCATTGAAACAGCTCAATATGCCGCAGGAAAATATTATCGGTAAAACCTTTACTATTCGCGCCCTCACCTTCCGGCAAAATTACACCAGCGGACATCTGCAACATATTCTCTCCTTCGACGATAACCAGGAGATTATGATTGGCCAGCTACATCAGGTTCAGGATCACCAATTATTTTTAATGGCCTTCCATCAGTCACATTCCTCATTTAACGAAACTCTAGTCCTGCAAGACCCGCGCATTGAGCAATTGGCGGGGGAAAGCAAGCCGATGCGCCTGCTGAAGAGTTTAATTACCCGTATTGCCCCAAGCCCCTCCAGCGTATTGGTGGTTGGGGAAAGCGGCACCGGCAAAGAAGTGGTGGCGCGGGCGATCCACCGGCTGAGCAACCGCAGCGATAAACCCTTTATCGCCATTAACTGCGCCGCCATTCCGGATCAACTGCTGGAGAGTGAACTGTTTGGTTACCTGAAGGGCGCATTTACCGGCGCTTCGGCCAATGGCAAGGTGGGGCTGATCCAGGCGGCCAATCAGGGGACGCTATTCCTGGATGAGATCGGTGATATGCCGCTAATGTTGCAAGCCAAGCTGTTGCGCACGGTGGAATCCCGTGAGGTGTTGCCGATCGGTTCCAGCAAGCCGATCCCGGTCGATATCCGCATTATCTCCGCCACCAACCAGAACCTGGAACAGTACATTGCCGAAGGCAAGTTCCGTGAAGACCTCTACTACCGCCTGAACGTTATCCCCATCACCCTGCCACCGCTGCGTGAGCGCGAAGGCGATATCGAACTGCTGGTGCACTATTTCCTCAGTTTGCACACCAAGAGGATCGGCATTATCTACCCCGGCATCTCGGCAGAGGTACTCGAGCTGTTACGCCGACACCGCTGGCCAGGCAACGTGCGCGAACTGAGTAATTTGATGGAGTATCTGGTTAACGTGGTGCCGAGCGGTGAAATCATCGATACCTATCTGCTGCCGCCTAATCTGACCCGAGGGCAGCATCTGGAGGCTCGCGCCAGCGTATCTACGTATAAGGCCACAGAGAGTTGCGAAAACCACGATATGGCGGGGTTGGAGAGTATGGAGAAGCTGATGATTGAGGAGGCGCTGAGCCAACATGCTAACAAGAAAGTGGTGGCGGAGAAGCTGGGGATTGGTATCGCGACGCTGTATCGCAAGATAAAGAAGTATGAGCTGTCTTCTCATTGAGGGGGGAGATTAATTATGTGCCGGGCTGGCGCATTTAGCTGGCTAGCCCTAGAACGTTCCGGTAGCCCGCTTGTGTTCTGCTATCAATCTGGCTCTGATCTCTTTACCACTGACGCCTTCAGATTCTCCATTTTCCAGCGCATTCCATGAAGGAACAACCTGTTCTTGAAGCCATTTTTCTGCGGCCTGATCGCGCGCTAGCAGCGCCCGAAGACCCTCGCGGATAACCTCGCTTTCCGAGGCATATTCGCCACTTGCCACCTTGGCTTTGAGCTGTGCGGCCATCTCGTTCGGCAAGGTGATGCTGATCTGCTGTTTCGTTCTCAACGGTCAACTCCATTGTTTTCTGAGTAAAAACTCATCGAACTCTCAAAACATGTCAATAGGTATAGAGTAAGAATAACTCCATTAAAGAGTACTCCACTATAGAGTTTACTTTGGATTAACCAGCCATATCTGTAGGTACTATGCTTTGTAAAAAAGAATAAAACCCACCCAATTAACTCTAAATTGGAGTATTGTTTTCAGGTAGATAAAAAACAGGGGTTATCCTTAAGGCTACATTGAATCAACTACAGCAAGAAGCCATGAATACAAAGGACGAACTGTTTTTCAAAGATCTTGGAGCGCGAATTGCTATGGCACGTAAAGAGAAGCAACTCACGCAACAGCAACTGGCCGAGCAACTGGGAATTGCACAGCAGACGATGGCTCACTACGAAGGTGGGCGGCTCAAGGTATCCGCAGCCCTGTTACCTCCGTTGTCTCAGATATTGAAACTATCGTTAGACGAGCTTTTAGGTTTACCCACCGTGCAGCGGTTCAGCAAACGTGGCCCAACTTCGCGGCTAGAACAGCAGATTGAAGCGATTAGTCAGTTACCCAAAACAAAGCAGAAATTTGTTTCAGAGATGTTAGACATGGTGATTGGTCAAGCACAGGAAGAATAGTAAATAGCGCGGCGGCAATGGGTTCGCACCCCACTACCGCCGCTCACCACAAGCAACTAAGAAGGAGTTGATTATGGCTAAGCACGATTCTAAGTCAGGCACCACTGTAAATAAAGCACCCAAAACAACACGCCACTACACCGTGGGCTATACGCCCAACCAGGGCATCAAGAAGCCCGCTCCTCAGCTGATTATCAAGGGTTATTGGCTGGAGGAACTGGGGTTTTTAACCGGCCAGTCGGTCACGGTAAATGTTGAACAGGGAAGATTGATTATTCAGGCGGAGGGCAATGTATGAACAGAACTCATTGTATACAGGCAACCACTGGTGGATATATTCCTGAGCTGATTATCGATGGTGAGGATATTATCAAGGCGGGGTTTTTGGCGGGCGAAGTATTTAAAATAGAGCCATGCCAGGATGGGCTAGTAATAACGTTAGTTTCTGATGAGGTAGAGATTGAGCGGTTATTATTGGCGGTGGATGCTCAGTCCCATATCGGCATGGATTGGATACGGGATAACGGTGAGCTGTATCTGGCGGGGGACTGGCTGACGCCGTGCGGCCTGACCGGGCAACCACTGGCGATCAGCGTAATGCCCGGCCAGGTAATCATTCAAGTACAACAAGGTAATACTATTGCGTGGTAACGGATAAAAAAGACCGGGAAGATATTTTCTGGATCATCCCGATCTTTTAGTATTACTAACTCTGTTTCAATCTATTCTGGATGTTTTCATTTACGATAGAAACACTATCATCTATAGGATTCACCGCAACATAAAAATTAGCTGAGGATTGAACATAGACAATATCACCCATCGTCTTTATATTTATGAAAGGATTAGATGTAGTTGAGTAAAACATCCAAGTTATATTATTATTGATATCTGTTTTTACAATAAACCCTTCATTCCCCATTTCTCCTTCACCACAAAGAATAAAGCAGTCATTATTTATCAAGATTTGATCATTTACTTGGATTTCAGACCAAGGTTTATCATAGTTATCAAACAACGCTTCTAAGGTAGAGTTATTTCCATATGAAATACTGTATTCCTTTCCAAATATTGGTAATGAAGATACATACTGATTGAAGCATAGTAGTATCCCCATATCAGCATGGACTGGATACGGGATAATGGTGAACTGTATCTGGCGGGGACTGACTGACGCAATGCGGTCTGACCAGACAACCGCTGGCGATCAGCGTAATGCCCGGTCAGGTAATCATTCAGGTACAACAAAGCAATATGCAAGCATAGTAATGGAGAAAAAGCCGGCAAGATCCAAGAGATATTTCCGGCTTTTATTTAATCCTCATCTAATGCAAAAGCAATCGCATCCTTGACTCTTTGATTTTTTTTATTTTCTGGTAAGAACTCAGAGCAGCTTAGTACCTCTCTAAGCTTTTCCTCACCTAAAATATCTTTTATGTCAGATAACATAATTTCAAGATCTGACACTTGATCTTTAATATGATGAGAAAGATCCAAAGAAAGATACCAACTTTTCAAGGTATCTAAAGCTTGATTAGGCTCTAAATGAAGCATAATTTCAAATGCGTTTAATTGAAATATTCTCCGTTTAATTAAATCAGTTAAAATAACAGAAACTTCAGAATCAAAACCTTGTGAAATCAAATTTTCACTTTCTGATTCATCTCTAATCTCTGCCCACAGCTTATTATAAATCCGGTCAAACTCATGTAACGTTTCGCTTAACATTTGCTCACCTCGCCTTTGTTTTTCACATCGCTAGGGCTGACATCATCTTTTATTTTCCAATCCATTACGCCGCCTTTTGTTTTCCCTTTTAATTCTACATTTTTATTTTTAGTATCAATATCAACATAGTAATCAGCACCTAATGCCCCTGTGCTTCTCTTTATAGAGTCTGGATTCTTAGGATCAACTTTCACAGAAGTTACGCTAATTCCACCTCGAGTATCTGTAGGATCAAATTTAAACCCATTTTTGAGGAAGTCTTTATATTCAGTTTTTGACATAAAACGGCGTACTATTCCTGGGTTTATAGGAATACCATTGACAAGCCCACTACCAGTTAGCCTTAACGGATCGATCCAAGTAATAGGATTTGGTGCATACGCATACAGGTTCATTCCCCCGCCAGCCCTATCGGGTCCTGCTGCGTAAACCGGCCTACCTCTGGGTCGAACTACCTATTTGGGTTGTAATGGGTCAAGGATTTTGCATCATAGTTCATGCGCTACAGCCATACCGTGATAGTTTCTATTTGCACAAAATTATTTTAAATCAATTGGTAATGAGAGTACGCCCTGACAGAAGTACAAGAACATCAACCATATCGGCGATGGCGGGATACGGAATATCGACGACCTACATCTGGCGGCGGGTTGACTGACGCAAAGTCCTTACGCAATTACTGAAGTTCAGCGTGATATCTGTCACGCAATAAATGGCTATAAGAGAATATATGGGCAAAGTAACAGATAAAAACCGGTAAAGCCTCATATAAACTTTCCCGGCCGTACCATTTATGACAGCTTAAATATATGGCACCGGATTTTATTATAAGATAATTTTTTTATAATAATGAACAATATGGTATCCCAATCCCCACCACCTAACCCCGAACCAATCATAGGGAGTTGAACAACTAGTCTCTCTTTCAAAGCAAAATCAGAAACTTCAGAAAGGCAATTTTCTAAACTATCATAGCATATGTATTTTTTACTATCCTTGACGGATTTCTTGATTCCATTTTGAGCCAGCATATTTGCCACAAAGATCCTGTTTTCATCATCTACAGACAAAAACTGTACATCCCCCATATTAAAGCCTGATTTAAACCAACTTAAATAACTGTCTTTCGTTATAGGGAAACGCTTCGACAAAGAGATAACAAAACCCTCCCCCCATTTCCCACAATTATTTACGATATGTATAATTATTGTTGAGTTATGGATAGGTATGGATGCATCACCAATGTGGTAACTTATTAAAGAACTCAAATCACCCTCTGAAATACTTGTCCTCCAAGCTGATTCAAATATCTCACTAGTGATACATTCAGACTCTGAAAGATCTAATTCGTCTTTTTTTCCATCATATAGTAAATATCCAACTCTCTCATCCCAATCTTGTATGCACGAAGATGAATAGTAAATATCATTAATAATACTAACCTGTCGCACCGCTATATTTCCAATAAACTCAGTATAAACGACACCCTCACCTGAAGTGAAATCCGTATTTGCGCGATAATATGTTTTCTCTTCCATTAACAACTACTCCCACTACTTACAACTCTATTAGAAACATCTAAATCACCAGTATTATCCACTCTAAAAGTTCCGGATCTAGGTTCAGTAACATCCCCTCCCTACATCTATTTCAACGTAGTTGGTGATACGGGATAACGATGAGCTGTATCTGGCGGGAGACTGGCTGACGCAGTGCAACTTGATCGGACAACCGCTGGTGATCAACGTGATGCCCTTTAAGGTTGGAGAAGTAATTCAGGTTTTTCTACAGTAACATGTAGGAATAACAACAGGCGAAAAACCGGAGAAACTGCTTGAGAGTCTTCCGGCTTTCATTGATATATTTTTATTTTCAAATACCTATGTAAGTATTATCGAAGAGAAACCATACTTAACTCGCCTTCCTTGGATAACTCAATGATTATCCCGCCGCCTAAAATACGTATTACACCATCTAGATTATTTAAACTCCATCCTTTTAATTCCGATAATTCAAACCAATCATTTACCCCCCAGCCACCTATATCTCCCAAGGTTATCATTTTTTCTCTGTTACCATGAAAGTCTATATTTATAGCGATTACATACCCATTTTCAGATAAAAAATTGACATTACCATATAGATGGTTGATTTTTTTAACTTTTTACTTAGCTTTGTTGCTGGTAACTCTGCCTCACCCATTATTTCAAAAATAAAGGCTTCAGGTGAACCAACTTGTACCCCTTTGATACTTTGGGTATTAATAACATCCATTAAGTCTAAATTAATTGATGGAGTCCATTTATCATTCATGATTAGAATCCTACCGCAGCATTATGTCTTTCGACATTTCGACCTATATCTCTAAGTTCCCTTGATCTACCATTGGCTAAATCACGTAAAGAACCAGTTTCCGTTTTAGCATGACCTAAAACAGAATGAACACCTTCATTAGCTTTATTCAAAATGTCATTTCTAAATCTAGCATCACTTCCAAAACGCTCTTTGGCTAAAGCAATAGCTCTGGCTACTTTTGAACTTCCAGCTTCGTTTGGAATAGCATTAGTAAAGGTTATACCGCCTTTGTGGTCAGGCCTTACAGCTAATTCAACTCCTCCAGGGGCGTAAAAATGTAGTCCTTTTTGAACAACATCATTGTAACCTGGTGAGTGAATTTCCCATGTTGTGTAATCTAATCCAAGCGGATCTATCCACCTTAACGGATTCGGTGCATACGCATACAGGTTCATCCCCCCCGCCAGCCCTATCGGGTCATAGGAACGATCCCAACGTCATCGTACTTTTTAACACGCGGCAACCCGCGTTATTCCTCGCTTTTTAAAGAGCTGCATTCACACTTTTAACACCCTCGTAACCAATCAGCCCCGACGTGCGTTTTTTCGCCTGAACGCAGTATAGCGCCAGCCCAGGTCTCCGTTAACCCATTGTTTTGCCTGCACCTGCTTTTGTGACCGCCGTCATTAACCGTTTCGTTACTGCGTAACGCTGGCCCTTCTGGCTCCGGCCACGGCACTCCGGCTGCCTCACCGCCGGGGTGACGGGGCCGGACTGCGGGTGCGGGTGGCATAGAACCCGCAAGCGACGGAACAGCGCTATGAGGCTCAACTGCCAGACCGGGAACAGGGAAGATTGATTATTCAAGCAGAGGGAAGCGTATGAACGGAACTCATATTATACAGGCAACCACAGGCGGATTTATTCCTGAGCTAATTATCGATAGTAGGGATATTATTAAAGAGGGGTTTATGCCAGGTGCGGTATTTAAAATATAACCGTACCAGGATGGACTGATAATAACGTTAGCCTCTAATGAGGTTGATATTAAGCGGTTATTATTGGAGGTGGTTACTCACCCGCATATTTGCATGGACTGGATACGAGATAATGGCGAGCTGTATCTGGCGGGAGACTGGCTGACGCAGTGCGGCCTGACCAAGCAACCGCTGGCGATCAGCGTGATGCCCGGCAAGGTGGTTATTCAGCTTCAAAAAATGAACATGCTTTTGTAATATATCCAAGGAGGATCCAACAGGGATCCTCCCCATACGCTTACATACCTTACTCTAAATCGTCTTCTTCGACTAATCCATTGATAAATTCTTCAAAGGAAGAACTTAATTTCTTTTGCAATACCTCATGATTCTTGCTCATAGATACTTCCGGGTCAAATGAGTCTGTTGCATAAAAAACAACACTATCATCATCTTTATTTAAGCAGAAAAAATTCCCTCCCCAGTCATTTCCAAACGGTATTATGTTTGAGGGGATTGCATTTTTTCTAATCATTTCATTATAACAACCATCGATCAATGAATTAGGATTATTATTGGTCATTTTATGATATTTAAATGGTTTAAAAGCGGCTATTTCTAAGGGTTCATGACCATCATCACAAGCCCACCACGCCCTCGAAGGCACCCCACCATTAAAAGATAAATAATGTGATGCAAACGCTTCAGGGAAAGAATAACCTAAATTTTTCTCTACAGACTTAATATCTGAAAAATCAATATTCTTCTCACAATTCTGACAAGGATTTTTCATTTTAACACCCCGACCTTAGCGCCTTAGGAATTCGGCCCTTTAACCAACCTTTCGAATGCGATATAGCAACAGCATCTGCACTGCCATAAGACTGAGAAGGTAAATTAAAGTGCTTTTCAAATTGGGAAACTGAACCCGCATGAGGGAATGTAGCCTCGTGAGCTGATGTTGTCACCAATTGCATGGTTGTTTTACCAGTTACAGGAGAGAGATAAGCGATCTGTAGCGCGGCGCTGATGTGCTACCAACACACCAACGCCGCTCACCACAAGCAACTAAGCAGGAGTTGATTATGGCTAAGCGTGATTCTAAGTCAGGCCCCCCCGTAAATAAAGCACCCAAGACAACACGTCATTACACAGTGGGCTATTCGCCCAACCGAGGTATCAAGAAGCCCGCGCCACAACTGCTTATCAAGGGGTATTGGCTGGAAGAACTGGGGTTTTTAACCGGACAGCCGGTCACGGTAAATATTGAACAGGGAAGATTGATTATTCAGGCGGAGGGAAGCGTATGAACGGGACTCATATTATACAAGCAACTACAGGTGGGTTTATTCCTGAGCTGATTATCGATGGCGAGGATATTATCAAGGCGGGGTTTGTGGCGAGGGCTGTATTTAAGATAGAGCCGTATCGGGATGGGTTGGTAATAACGTTGGTTTCTAATGAGGGAGAGATTGAGCGGTTATTATTGGAGGTGGATGCTCACCCCCATATCGGCGTGGACTGGGTACGGGATAACGGCGAGCTGTATCTGGCGGGAAACTGGCTAACACAGTGCGGCCTGACTGGGCAACCGTTGGCGATCAGTATAATACCTGGCAAGGTGGTGATCCAGCTTCAACAAGGTAATATGTTAGCGTAACGACAGATACTAATAGCCGGAAAGATCCAGAGAGGATCTTTCCGGCTTTGTTATAACTATAAATCAAGAAAATCATCATTCGCAGAGTAATAATTTAGTGCTTCCACAAAATCATCAAGTGACGCTGATGGCTTTTGCTCAAGAACTGAATCAACAACATCTGCAAACTGTTGACCTGAATATAAATAATTTAATTTCTTTGAAATTACTATTTGCGGATATATCTCTTTATCATCATCATCCACATCAGGATAATCTGCCACATAATAATTTCCGTCTGTTTTTAACTGTTCATCAACCTCACCATACAAACAAAAGTTATCGTCTCGTGAGTCTGCTTTTTTCATAGCAGAAATGATATCTACTAAACTATATTGATTATCTTTATTCAACATATGTCACCTATTTAAAGTATGCTAATAATTAACAAGCTTTCCCTGTAGTTCCATCTAGTTTTCCTTTCCGTCCTGGATCACCCCCACCCCAAATATCTCGCCCACCATTTCCTGCCGGATGATATAAAGCATGATTAGATTTATGATCAAGTCTATCGACCAAAACCAATCTATTAAGATCCTCATGATGGTGCCATGTGAAGCCTGCCGGGCTACTACTCTTACTACCATTTTTCATCCAATTACTTAACTCAGGATGACGGTTGAACATATCTCGTCGGAATGCTGCGTCTGTATTTAGACGTTTAATCAAAGCATCATTTGCTCTTTTGAATTGAACAGCATCACTTGAATATCTATTGGATGCATTAACTGAATGATCAAAGAATATTTTATACATCCCATTATTAGGCCTATTAGCCAAGCCCAGAGGGTCGATCCAAGTCAGTGGATTCGGTGCATACACATACAGGTTCAGCCCCCCCGCCAGCCCTATCGGGTCCTGCGTCGTAAACCGGCCTATCTCTGGATCATAATACCTAAACGTATTGTAGTGTAAACCCGTTTCTTCATCATGGTATTGCCCCGCATAACGCAACGGTTGTCTTATCCTACCATTGCCCTTCACACCCATAAGAAACGCCAACGTTTGCCGTTTTACCGCCCCCCAGGACTGATATTCTCCTGACCAGACGGTTTGCCCCGCTTCATTTGTCACATCCAGCGGCGCACCGTTCAGCTCTGTATGGTAGTAATAAAGTGTCGCAGCCCTTGCTGCCTCTGCCGAGTCTGCGTAGTGTCGCGCCAACGCTATTGGCGTGTAAGGAGAGAGCGGATCATACAGGTAAGTTTGGCATTCATCCTGATGCCGCTCTTGTAACAGCCTTAATCCCTGCCAGATAAAATCTGTGATCACTGTTACGGGCTCGTGCTGCGCACTGGCTCGCGTTTCCACTTCTTTTTTAATACGACGGCCCAAGCCATCATAACTATAGTGGGCCTTATAGCGCCCTTGATGCCCTACACCACGAGCCGTAATCAGCCGATGTTCGCCATCGTAGGCAAAGTAATGGTGTTCATTACCTTGCCGCTTTTCTACCATATTGCCCCAGGCATCGTACTTGCAGCTAAACTCCTCACGTTGCGTTAGACGGTTATCCCTGTACTGACCACTACTGTGGCTATTCAACAGATTATCCGCGGCATCCATCGTAAAGACATCATCAACCAACATCCCGTAGCGTGTCGCCTGGTGGCCTTTTAGCCTGCCTTCTGCATCATACTGCCAACTTTCCCGACCACGCAGGCCATCCTCTGCCCACAAAACATTACTCGTTGGGCCGTAACCATAGCGCCGCCATAACTTGCCCTGCCCCGATTCTGCCACTTCGGGATGATGTGCGGCCTGCGCACAGCGCCAGCTCAACCGTCCCCGCTCATCATATCGGCTATATTGTGTCAATGCCCCTTGGGTACGAGTGACTTCCTGATAGACCGCATTACGGGAAAACTCGGTAACCATCTGGCGATTGAATTTGATGGCACTGACATGCCCCGAACCATAGCGCAACCATTGAAGGCTGCCGCCATAAGGCATTTTCAACGCGTCCAGATTACCGAGCGGATCGTAACTGTACTCCAGTAACGACGCATCCCCCTGCTCTGTTAGCAGTTGACCGGCCGCATCATAGGTAAATTGGGCGATATGGGGCGTGACGCCACATAAGACACCTGCTGAGGTAGGGATAACCTCAGCCGTGATCAAAGCATTCACTTTATTATATTGATAGGCCGTTATCGCTGTAGCGGTGGTTTTTTCTGACAGCATCCCCGTCTGGTTGTAGGCAAGCAGGGTTTCAGACTTTGGATGTACACCCTTGTCCTGACTATCGCCACGGTGGATAACCCGAGCCAGTTGCCCTTGCTCATTATAACGATAATGCTTGGACGTTCCGTCAATACGCAATTCGGTTAACAGGCGGCCTATCGCATCATAGCGGAACTGGTACTGCCCCCCATTGGCATTATTCAGTTTGGTCAACAACCCATGGCGGTCATATTGATAAATGAGCTGACGCCCGATCCGGTCAGTGTGGGTATGCAATAAACCCTGCGTATCGTATCCCCACCGTGTAACTTGTCCCGCAGCATCCGTATGGCGGGTCAGTAATCCTCGGCTATCCCAACGCCATTCTTCCTGCGTATTATCCGGGAAGAGAGCCTGTATCAAGTTGCCCTGCTGGTCATATCGATAGCGGGTGCATTGGCCAAGGCTATCGGTGACCGAGTCCAGTTGCCCTAATACCGTGTAGCTATACGCCGTCAGATTGCCCGAACAATCCAGATAATCCAGTAATTGCCCCCGCTTATTCCAACTTAACTTGACCACGCCGCCAGTGGCATCCGTTATCGTTGTCAGTTCGGCCGCAGTGTTATAGTCATAATGGGTTTCATTGCCCAGGGGATCACGATAAACGCTTGCCAGCCCTTTCTCGTTATAATCGGTACTCCAGTGAGAACCATCAGGAAGTTCATAACGGATAAGATTAAAACTGTTACGATGATAATAACGCTGTGTTTGCTGGCCAGTTGGGTCAATCTCTGCCGTGACACGCCCTAATTCATCATATTTCCAGCCAATGGTCGCACCGACAGGTAGTTTCATTGCCGTTAACTCGGCCTGTTCGTTGTACTCCATCTGGTATACTCGACCATCAAAATCGGTATAGGCCAACACCTGTTGTGCGTCATTATATTGCCACTGCGCCTGGATGTTCTTTTCTTTATATACCGTAGTAATTTTTTCAGCATCATTGTAAACAAATCGGCTTTTGTCGCCTAAGCTGGTCTCGGTCTCGATAATACGGAAGGTCTCGCCTATCAGTGCCCACTGATAGGTAATTCTTAAACCACTTCTCAAACGCTGTTCTGTCATCCGTTGTTCGTGATATGCAAACTCACGCTGCAACTGATGTTGCCCATCCAATACCCTGGCCAGTTGTCCTTCATCCGTATAAACATAGCTGACTAACGGGTGGGCTTCTTCAGGCTCACTATCGGCAATAAACCAGACTGAACCCAGACGTATCCCTTGCTTGGAAGGAATATATACAAAACGCAAAGTATTATGGCTGCTGTCTTTTATCGCAACCAATCTGTCCTGCTGATAAATCAGTTGCGTCCATTGTCCCTGGCGGTTTTCTATTCTCTCTAAACGGGCCTTACCTTCCTCATCTGGACGGCTAAATATCAAATAGAAGTCATCCGAACCACAGATGCAAATCCGCCCATCAGGTAAACCAGTGATGAATTTCTTTTCATCATAGTTATAAATTTTTTCAGCTTCATCTACGCGAGGAAAGGGCACTTCTCTTCCCATAGCATCATGATAAATGACATGCTCCTGGCTGAACGTCAGGTGTTGCTCCCATTCAGAAAGCCAGCCTTTGCCCAACAGTCCCTCAGTCTGTAAATCGCTGCGGTAATACCGCTGTCCTGAAAGAGGTAGATGAGCAGGCAGCATAAAGTCGTTATCCTCACCTTCGAACAACAACTTTTGCCCGGTAATAACATCGACAGGATATCCAAAATAGCCGCCAATGCTTTTCCCCAGACTATCAATGGCAGGCGCGACAACATAGTGGTTGAGCGCTTCCCCGGCCACAAAGCCCGCAGCAAACTTCATCGCGCAACGTGCTCCTGCCGTCAACCCCTGTTTTATTGCCCCCGCCAACCCACCGACAAATTCCGCCACGTCGAACGCAGTGCCAACGCGATCATACCACTCTTGTGATACCTCATCCTGAACAGCTAAATAACGGACAGTTCCTCCACCAATAGCAACATTCGTTGAGCCAGTGGCAATGGCTGCTCCGCAAGTTAGCTTATCGTCAACCCGCGCAGCTGCTTTACTGTTGATAAACACACTGCCAGAGCCTTCCGCTACCTGGGGTTGAGGTGAGTGCTTGCTGCATGCTGCCGTACTCAACTCGACCCTTACGGCACCCAGGCTGTTGACCCTGACATTTTTTGAGGCCTCTACCAGTTTCCCTTCCACACTGGAAAACATGCTGCCTATCGATTTACCTAGCTCCGCCAACCCCCAAGCGGTCTGTTTTGCGGCAGGCATAACCAGAAGGCCCAGCACCAGCCCTACCACCAAACCGCACCCAGAAAGCATAACGGCCGCCGCAACGATAACCAGGCAGCCGAGCAACGCACCGGCAAGAAATCCCGCCAATGCGCTAGTATGTTTAATATCATCATGTAAACGTGCCGCTTCAAGCATGATATCTGTCCTTAGTATTTTTAAATTTTCCCTGTCTTGCCTGCATGAGTGCGCTTTACGTCCGCAACTCAAAACCTGACAGCAAATCTTGCCAACACAGCTCAGCCTGCTCTTCGAAAGGCAAACTTCGCGTCAGCGTCAATACCAGTACTTTTTTATCGTTAACAATAAATCCGGCCTGACGTTGGAAAACCTCGGACTTGTTGTATTTGTAGCGACTTTCAATCTGAATCCCTTCTATGGCGGTCTTAGCGTCCCCCAAAAACGCCGTTTTCTTATCCAGCATTTTATATCCAGGCAGCCGTTTTTTTAGCTCACCTAGTTGGCGCACGACATACTCATTAATGCCTTCATTCTCTTCCAATACATCACGGATGACTGTCAAACTAAGCTGTTTATCACCACCAACGCCTTGTAAAACCGTGGTACTTTTATCTTCGAAACCTGCGGGAACAGTAAATCTGCCCTCATTTATCTGATACATTTTTTAGAGCCTCTTTTACGTGATCACTCAGGGTTGATATCAACAACGGTACCTTTGATCAGTATTCCGTCTTTATTTAACTGAATAACGCTCGACGCGCCAAAACTCAACGTTATCGACTCTGTGGTCATGATGATATTCCCTGCTCCAACCTCAAGTTCAATCTGTTGCGTTGCCGTATAGAGCTGTGTGCCCGGAGAATCGCCTTCGGCTTTGACTTGAACGAAATTAGCAGTGGTGCTGCGAAGCAATTTGACATCCTCAACCAGGCTACCCTTGCTGATATTCTTGACTTCATTACCTAACGCCACCGTGAGTATTCTGTTTCCCTTTTCAACCATGTTCGTCTGGTTATCTTTAACCGTCGTACTCATATCCTTCTGGGCATGCATAAACAGCCCCTCCCCCCCCTTGGCATCCTCGAACCGTAATTCGTTGAAGCCCTCGCCCTTATGGGTCTTGGAGCGGAAAGCCATCTGGGTCTTGCTGGCAGGCAGCGATCCCGGCGGGATATTGTTGGCGTGATAGGTACGCCCAGTGACGATCGGTTGGTCCGGATCCCCATGCAGGAAATCCACCACCACTTCCTGGCCGATACGTGGGATGGCCAGCATCCCCCAACCCTGCCCGGCCCACGGCTGGGTCACGCGGATCCAGCATGAGCTGTTGTCGTTGCTTTTACCGTAGCGGTCCCACAGGAATTGCAGGCGGATACGGCCGAACTCATCACAGTAGATTTCTTCCCCGGCTGGGCCCACCACCATCGCGATCTGTGGGCCGTCCATGCTCGGTTTTGGCATCGGCGTCGGTCGCCAGGTTTGGGTGTGCGGCAGGAAGACGAACTGGTTGCTCAGCGTGGTGCCTTGCCCACCAGACTCCTGCTCCAACGCCTGGGGCTGGCTGCCGCTGTGCTGAATGCTCAGCAATTGCCACTGGTGGTTCAAATCGCTACGCGGGTGGCTGGTCAACGTAAACAGTAGGCCCGGTTGCAGGGTAAAATCGTTACTCTGCCCATTTCCCAGGTTGGCATCGTTGCGCAGGGCTTCCAGGCGGTAATGGGTAAAGGCCTTGCCGTGCTGTTCGTCTTTGAAACGCCCGGGGAAGTCGAAGTGTTCGTAGTCTGGCCGTTGGTTTTGCAGTTCGCTGGCCTGTTCATTAAAGGCCGCCGACCACTGCGGGTTTTTAAAGGTGTAATCCTTCAGCTCCACCACGGCGGTGCGCACCTGCGCGCTGCGGGTGAAGGTGGTGACGCACAGCTCCAGTGCCTGTGAGGCTACGCCCGGGTTATACGGCAGCACAGCGCCCTGCGGCAGGGTGCCTACGTCATCGGTATACACCACGATGTTTTTACCTTCGGGGTATTCGAAGTAGTAGAACATCCCCTCTTCGGCGGCCAGCCGCTGGATGAAGTCAAAATCCGATTCCTGGTACTGCACGCAGAACTCACGTGCCGGATGGGGGTTACGCAAGCCAAAGGCAAAATCGGTGATGCCGTTCTCTTTCAGCAAGGTGGTGATGATGCTTTCAATGCTCTGCTGCTGGAAGATACGCGAGTTGCGCCGCAGCGTGGTGCGCCACAGTGCCGGGCGGATCACCATGCTGTAACGAGTCTGGTGCAGGCCGGTATCGCCCTGTTCAAAGCTCGCCACCATGCCGGTGATGCTGCGTTGCAACACCCCTTCACGCTTGATCTCCAGCGTCGCATCCTCATCCAGCACCGCGGCAAAGTCGATGGCCGGATCGGCACTGGCCAGGCCTACGTTCAGCACGAACGGTGAGGAGAGCATCTCGGTCAGGCTGAAATCCACCACCACAAAGGTCTGCGGAGGCAGGTTCGCCGTGGAGAGCGTAAACTGCAACCCGCTCGGTTCCGCGCCGCCCATCAGGGCACTGGCAGCCGAGGACGCCATCGCAGTGGCGCTACCGCCGCTGGCAAAGTTCATCGGCTTCACGCCCGCAGATGAGGCCATGCCCGCGGCACTACCACTGCTGACAATGTTCATCGGCT
The DNA here is from genome assembly GCF_001692375.1 of Serratia sp. 14-2641. Taxonomy (NCBI): domain Bacteria; kingdom Pseudomonadati; phylum Pseudomonadota; class Gammaproteobacteria; order Enterobacterales; family Yersiniaceae; genus Serratia; species Serratia sp. 14-2641. The sequence continues at coordinate 168,723 of NZ_LXKR01000044.1, forward strand.
TCACACCTGCGGATGAGGCGATGCCCGCTGCGCTCCCCCCGCTGACAATGTTCTTCGGATTGATGCCTACGGATGAGGCTATCGAACCTGCCTTTTTGGCAATATCCGCCGCCTGCGATACCACCTTACCCGCCTTGCCGCCGACAGCGCCAGCCGCGGCTCCCACCATATCGACCACCTGATCGCCACTGACTGACGGCGTCTCCGTGGCCACAATGTTCTTCGGCTGCACGCCCCCCTTGGGGGCATTTTTCTTGTCATCAGCAAACATATCTTTTCCTTCCTGGAGGTTAGCGGGCAGATGCTGCCTGCTGCGTGAGTTGGTGATAGCGACTGAGCAGTGCATTCCAGCGCTCGTCTATCTGCTTGAGCAGCACCGGTGAAGCCGGTTGTTGTTGTTCCACCGAAACCGCCAACTGCCGCAGCATCTCTTCCAGCGGCGTTTCACGGTTCAGTTCACTTTGCATCTGATAAACCTGCGTTTTCAGATAGGAAAGCGTCAGGCTGCCGCGTATTTTTTCCTGTTCAAGCAGCTTGTCCGACAGGGCCTGCAAGCGCTGCTGCACCTGGAAATAGCTGCTGTCGGCCCGCTCGCTGCCGAGCCGCGCCTGTAGCAACCGTTGCCAGCGCTGGCTCTGAGCGATCTGATCCGGATCGGTTGGCCACAGCTGGTTGGCCAGCGCCACCGAGGCATCGGCGGTACGCAACCCGGCCAACGGAGAAAGATTTTCCAGGGTGTTCAATTGCTGGCCGTAGCCATCCAGAGTGGGTTGGGCCAGCCACAGCTGCACCGATCCTTCTGGGGTGGCGGACAACCCCGCTAATCGTTCCTGCATCGGCTTGACCTGCATCAGGTAAGCCGCACCGGCGACCACCAGGCTGCACAGCACACCGCAACCAAATCCCCAGGCCGCCGACGTACGTTTGGTGGCCACAGGGGCGACCGGCGGTGCCGCGGCAAAACGCACTTCCACATTGGGCAGCGGTTGTTCTTTTGGCGGCGGCACGGGTTCTTCGTAGGCCGGAGGCGGTTCATTCGCGGCCGGTTTTTCCCCTGAGAACAGGGTGCGGATCGGCTCCGCTTCGGGCACCGAGAGATACACCATCGAGGGCATCTTCAGCGGTTGCGCTGGCGGCTGTTTGGCCGCTTCATGGGCGGCTTCCAGCCGTTTGGCGGTGTTCTGCATCAGGTACAGCAGGTTTTCAATGCGCGGTACGCGCTTTAGCTCGACCTGCTGCAGTTTGTCGCACAGCAGTTGCAGTGCCCGCTCGGCGCGATACACCAGGCGCAGGTCGTCAATGCCGAACTCGTGCTGGCGCAGTTGGCTACCGACGCGGGCGTTGAACCACTCCAGTATTTCCGAGCGGGCCTGGGGCTGCTCTGGCCACAGTCGCTCCCATTGGCTAACGACCATGCCCGCCAACAGCTCGCAGCTTTCGGTAAACCCGGCCAGCCCGTGCTTTTGGGTACGCGCCAGGGCGTAGTACACCGTGGTTTGCAGATCGACCCCGTTGGTACGGAACAGCGTCAACGCCAGCGACTCAATCAGCCGCCAGTTAACCTCTGGCCGCGCCGGGTGGTTGATCTTGTTGATCTCTTCACGAATGGCGCTGAACTCCGGCCAATGGCGCGGATCGCCGCCGGTTTGAATGATGATATTTTCTGAGGCTTCGCTCATGCGGACTCATCCTTAAAGCGTCTCTCTGCCAAGCGCGGCAGAGAGACGGGATAACAACGATTAATACAGCGTGTCTGGCAGGGTGAACTTGCTGAACAGACCGCCAGCGAACGGGTTGTCGGACTCATCCACATGGATGCGGTAGGTCATCTCGCCGCCGTCCACCTTGAAGCGGACATCGAACGAGTTGGTGCCGACGTTGGTCAACTCACCGGCGTTGATCAGCCGCAGCTGTGCCCAAGGGCCGCTGAAGGTGATGCTGCGCGGGGACTTGCCGTTTTCATCCGGGACCAGCGTTACCTTGCTTTCTACCCCGGCCCGCATGGAGTTAGGCCAAACCAGATGCACCATGTTGCTACGGCCATGGGCGTAATCCAGCAACTGCCCATCCAGATTCAGCACGCTGCGGCGTTTGTTGCCGCTCAGCACCACCGGTTCGATAGCGAACTGGGTGCCAAGGCCGTTTTGTGCCGAGAAGAAGGTTTCGCGGATCTTCTGCGCCTGCGCCAGCTGTTGCAGCACGTCTGGGCGGATTAACAGTTGCCCGTCGCTGCCGCTGCTCAGGTTGTTATCCACGAACGGCTTCAGGTTCTGCTGGTAGAAGCTGTCCAGGGTGCCTTTCGGGCCGAAGAAGCGTTCAAACTCGCTCAGCGGCACGTCCTGCTGAGATTTAGGATCGAACGGATAACGGCCAGCCAGGTAGGTGTGATACTGCTTCACCACCGTTTCGTTCCACTCGACTTCCAACGATTGGATGGCTTCCATCATCACTACGCGCCAGGCTTGCTCGGCCAAATCCCCTACCCAGCGGTTCAGCGGTTCCGGCAGGTTTTTCGCCAACTGCTGAACTTCGAAGATCGGGTCGCTGCTGTTTTGATCCAGGCGCAGCTGTACCGCCTTCATGGCCGCTTTACCCGGTGCTGGTGAGTTTTGGATCGCCAGCAGGTAACGGTGCAGTTCGGTCAGTTTTTGGTAGACGCTTTGCAGCACGCTGCCTTTGTCACCGTTCTCCACCAGCACGCCGGTTTCTGGCGCGAACTCGCGGTTGACGCGGCCCAGCAGTTGATAATCGGATTTTTGCATCAGTTCCTGGCGTTCTTTACCCTGCAACGCTTCAGGCACCGCAGGCAAGCGGGTGTTATCACTCAGCGTCTGCAAGGCACGGCGGAAAGGCTGCTCGCCGCTGATCACCTGCTCGATGGCGCTGATCGCCTGCGGCAGATCTTCAAACTCACCGACCGACAGGTTATTCATCGCCGCACGCCAGGTAGCGGTATAGTCACCGATATACTGCTCGGTCACCTGCCGCTGGATCTCTTTGCGATCCGCCTCGCTATACTCGACGTTTTTGCTGAGATTCAGCACCCAGCTGTCCATCACCGTCAGATCGACCAGTTGGTCATTCTGCTTGGTGAAGTAGTTCTGCAAACCGTTGCGCGTCAGGAACTGTGGCACCACCAGCAGGCGATCGTTGTTGGAGATAAAGATGTCGTCAAAGCTGGCACCGATCTGATCGCGCAAGTTCAGGGCCGGAGGCAGCGCTTCCTGTGCCTTGATGCGCAGGTTCTGGTACACCCGCTGATAAATCGACAGCTTGCTCAACTCACGCTGTGCCAGCTGGATCGGCTGGCGATAAGGGATAAAGTTCTTGATGGCAATCTGATCGCCACTTTCCCGCGCGGCACGCCAATCGGTGTGCTTGAGCGCATAGTCCAGATGGCCCATCAACTGCTGTTGCAGTTCGCGCTGGCCGTTAAACTGCTGGCTCCAGCGATCGCCCATAAACTGTTCCACCAGCGCCACGTTGCGGCCGCTGCCGTCTTCCAGCATGCGCATCACACGCAGGATTTCGAGTTTCTCTTCGCTGCCTGGAGGTGCCGCATTCAACTGCTCCAACAGGCCACTCATCAACGCCGGAACAAAGCGCTGCTGCAACAGTTGCAGATAGGTGCTTTCCACATAAGGGCCGATGTTGTTGCCTTGATACAGGCCCATGTCCGCCAACAGGCTGTTGCGCTCATGGTAGTTGCCGTAAGCCAGCGTGGCGTCACGGATCGGGTTCAGCAACGGCAGCTGCAGATTGCCATAGCGATCGTCACCCTTCGGCGTCGGGATCGAGAGGAAGGTTTTGGCCTGGGCAAGGACCTCTTGTCCGGCACGGTAGTTGCTTTGGTAGTAGTATTGCCAGCAACCCCACAGCGTCAACGCCACCACGGCCCCCACGCAGGAGAACACCATCAGGCGTTTTCTGGAGTTACGCAGCCACAGGCCGTTTTCGCCCGCCAGATTCGGTTCCGCCAGCAACACCTGATTAAACAGCTCTTTGGTGAAGTACGGGGTCGTTTCGGCAACCGGCCAGGTTGGGAAGGCCTGCGGTGACAGGTGATACTGCACGGCGGCAGACTGGGTAAACACGTCATCCATCTGTCCGCGCTGTTGGGCAGATGTCAGGTAGATGCCGCGTAACAGCGGCTGTTGATGATCGCCGCTGTAGAGGATCCCCTCCAGCAGTTGCACCACATACTCTTGCAGGCCCTGCATCTGGCGGGTAAAGCTGAACAGCTGGCTACGTTGTCCTGCATCGACGCCGTTGAGCATCATGTCTGGCATTGCGCCGTTCAACTGGGCGATCCATTGCTGCCAGAACTGCTGCAACTCTTTGCGCCACACCTCCGGCTCGGCGGCGTTCAGGCTGAATGTCACCCCCAGCACCGCTTCGCGCTGGGCCTTATCCAGCGTCTGGTACATCGCTTCAAACCCGTACAGCAGGTCCAGTTTGGTAAACACCACGTACAGCGGCAGCTGGCTATGCAGCGCCTGGCGCACATCCTGCAAACGCTGATGGAGGCTGGCAACCATGTTTTCGCGCTGAGCCTTGTTCGCCGTCAGCAATTGATGCAGATCGACGGTGAGGATCAGGCCGTTCAGCGGCTGGCGTTTACGGTGTTCAACCAGCCAGTTGAGCAGGCTTTGCCACAAGCGGCTATTGAGCGCCGCTTTGCCCACTATGGACAGCGTTGGCTGCTCGATCAGTTCACCTGCCGGATCGATCAGCACCGCCTGTTCACCCAGCCAGCAGCGTACGCGCAGCTCACCGGCGTCTTCCACGCTGGTCAGTTCCGGGCTGGCGATTTCGGTCAGCTTGTAGCCTTCTTTGATCAGGGTGCTTTTGCCGCTGTTGCGGGTGCCAATCACCATGTACCAAGGCAGACGATAGAGATAAGCCGGGGTATTCAGCCGCCGTTGCAACTGCTGCTTCCAGACGCCCAGATACTGGTCCTGCTGTTCGATATCGGCCAGGATCGGATCGTCGACCTGCGTTTTGGCCTGCAGTTGCAGCTTTTCCAACTGCTGTAAACGCCGCACCATTTTGAAGGTGAGCCAGCACACCGCCAGCAGCACCACCAATGCCGTCACCAACCAGCGGCTCAGCAAAGGTTCGAACGGTTGGTAATCCTTCAGCTTCCATTCCGGCCCGTAAATCCAGACCCAAATCAAGCCGATACAGGCCAACAGCGCCAGCACCACCGGCACCGAGGCTTTGATGCGTGGAATGGCCGGTCTGGCAAAATGAATAAATGAGGGCAATTTCATGCGTTAACGCTCCTGTTCCCTTCCCTGGCCATCACGGCTTGAGCTGCCGCTGCTTGTCTGTCAGCAAGGCGATCAACGCCGGTTCCCATTCGCTTAGCTGCACTTGCTGCCCCACCTGCAACAGGTTGTGGTAGTGCTGCTGTGCCAGCGCCGTCATCCCCGCTTTTTCCAGTAACTGGGCGCTGAGCAATTGCAGGTAAAAACGGTCCCTGGGTTCGGATTGCTGCGATTGCCGATCGATCATCTGTAACGCGGCTTCCAGTCCTTGCTGTTGATAGCATTGCCAAATTTCATCCTGTTCAATAGTGTTACCTCCCCCTTTGGCACCCGTTTCCTGCTGTAACCAGCTGGCAGATTCAGGGGAGAGGAATGGCGTCATATCGGTAAAATAAAGGGTGGTTAACGCCGGCATCCGCTCGATAAAGGCGCTCAGTTCATCACGTATGGCCTGCGCAACCCCTGTATATCCCAGCCGAATAGCGATCTGCGCCGAAAGCGCGTGGCCATCCAGCCAGTAAGGTGCCAGAGCCAGGCTCTGTTCTACCTGTTGCCACAGGGCCAGATCCGCAGTGGCCACGCGCCCCAGATAATCGGCCATGCGATCGACAGAAACGGCAGCCAGCGGCGTGCGCCCGTCGGCCTGCGCTATCGGTGGCGCGGTCAAGCTGCCCCACAGGGCATGGCGACGCAGGCGAAAACCAATGGCGGCCTCGGGGTGCAGTTCACACAGCAAATCCGCCATTTTCAGCAGCGTTTGCCGCCAGGCTTTATCGCTGGAGTTATCAATGCTCAGGCTGGGGCTGATCGTTCTGCCGGCAGAGGCTGATGTCGATGCCGAACCAGACTGAGGGCGTTCTTCCTCCTCAACCACCGGTTCAACGGTGCGAGTAGGCAACCGCGCGTAGCTGGCTCGCAGGCTATCCACCTCTTTCGCCAGGGCCGGTTCCTCGCTGTGCCAAACCTGGGCCAGATGTGCCAGCAAACCTTGCACATCCTGGCGTTGGGCGTCCGTCGCCCGTTGGCTAAAGCTGCCGCTGGCGCTGTCAAAACGCTTGAGGATCTGCTGGGCAAAGCGGCGCTTATGCAGCGGGTTCAACGGCCAGGCACTGGTCCAGAAGTTCTGCACGTAAGCGGTCAGCAAGGAGATCGCCAGCATCAGGTCGCCCGGTTCACCGCCGTGCTGCAAGGTACGCAGCAGGTGCACCACCAAACGGAAGTCTTTGCTTTTTTGCGACAGCAGAGCCATCGCCTGCTGCTGAAGATCATCGATATTCAGCGAGCTGTGGGTCAGCGAACCCACTTTGACCATCTGGCTGTCGATATGCTCCCATTGCGGATCGTCATCGGCCAACGCCTTGGCAGTCTGCTCGGGCGTCAGCGGTGTCAGCAATAATGCATGCCAGGGATGTTGTGACGTGCTATCCATAGTCCTCACCAGTGGCAGGCGTTACGCAGCGGTTTCAGCGCTGGCGTTAACTGCGAAATATTAAATGTCAGACGAGGTAACCCGCCGTTGGTACCGTCGATCGTCAGCGTCTGCGCCGACATCAACCGCTTGATCTCATCAATACCGGCCAGGCCCCGGCTGGATTCCAGCAAATAGCCGTTTTCACGCAGGAACCACTGCACGTTAAACCTGTCGCTATCCGCCGTTAGCGTCACCGCACCGTCTTTTTGCGGGCCGACCAAGGCGATCTGCAAACGGGTAATGTTGTCGATGCAGCTCAGCATCAGCACTGGCCGAGGTGGCGGCACACCAATCGCGGGCGTGGTCAGCACCACCTGCGGGTTGTTGCCCTGCCCTTCGCTTATCAGGAATGCCGTCGAGTGATCGCGGCGGCCTTTTTCCTGCGCCATAGCTCGCTGCCAGGCTGGCCCGGCCTGTACCTGACCTGGGTTGTCGCCGCTGGCCGCTGACAACGCGTTGTCGTAGCAGTCCAGACGCACCAGCGGCGAGCTTTCACTGCGGCAGTTCATCAGCAACGCCAACTGATGCGCATCGCCTTCGGGCTGCGCCAGCGAAAGGCCGCTTAGCCACTCGGTGGCTGAATTGCTGCCGGAAAGCAGTAACGAACCGATCAATAACCACGTATTCATAGCTAACACCTGTATTTCGCCAACTTGTAACCCAGGGTGCGCGGCGTGATCCCCAGGCTGTCGGCGATGCGGTTTTTGTCATTGCCGTACAGACGCTGGCGCTGCGTCAGTACCGCGGCTTCAAACGCCTCCACCGCACTAGACAGGTCATCTATCTTGCTGTAATCGCGTGATAGTTCTGGCGAGGTGGAAACGTCGGAGGTACTCAGCGAGACCATCAGCTCATCCAGCTGTTTTTCACGCACCTTGAACATCGAACGCAGCTGGACCAGTTGCGATCGCAGATGCTCCACCTCTTGCAGCTTGTTGAGGCGGTGCTGAAAAATCTGGCAATAGATGGAGAACATGCCGCGGCTGTCCACAAATCGATCGATCTCCTCGGCAAACACCGCTATCACCCCGCAGGCCCGCCCCTGGAAATCAAACAGCGGTACGCCATACATGCTGCAACCGTTGGGCAACGCCTCAATAAAGCCGCGAAAGCCGTCATCTTCGATGCGCACTCCGCGATTGAGCGCGTACCAGACTTCGGGCGCGCCATTACGCAGCACCCGCACCAACGGGTGATTGGTGTCTTCGATATCGGCTTCCAGCTTCACCGTGGCACGACGGTTGGCATCAGACAGGCGCAGACATTCCAACTGCCCCTCGCTGGCGTTGAACATCGCCACCATCAAGCCGTCAAACCCGTGACGGTGGTGATCCAGCGTCAAAAAGCCATGGACCAAATGCTCGACCGAATCGTTTTCCAGCAGCGCCAGTAAGCATTTCAGCCGTTGCCTCATAGCGCCTCCTCGACCTGAGCGGTAAACGCATTTCCCTCCGTGGCAATGCGGATATGGCTGATTGCCGTACCTGCCGCCATTTTTTGCAACAGCAGTAGAGAAACCGGTGGCAACAACGCCCCGTCGATAATCGACTCCAGCATGCGCGCCCCGTTCTCGGCACGGGTGGCGCGCAGCAGGATCTCGTCGATTACCTCAGGCTCAATCACCACTTCGGCGTTAAAGCGCTGACGCAGCAGGTTATCCAGGCGTTTGAGCTTGCCGTGGATGATGGTTTGCAGCGTGTCTTTGCCCAGCGGTAGGTACGGCACCACTTCCATACGCGCCAACAGGGCAGGTTTGAAGAAGGCCGCCAGCTCGGGGTACAGCAATTCGCCCAGCAGTTCCGGCTGTTCGGCGTGATCGACAATGGTCTGATAACCCAGGTTAGAGGTCAGGAAGAACACCACGTTCTTGCAGTCGATGATGCGGCCTTCGCCGTCGGCCAGTTCACCCTTGTCGAACGCCTGATAGAACAGGTTGAGCACGTCGGGATGGGCTTTTTCGACTTCGTCGAGCAGCACCACCGAATAGGGTTTCTGGCGAATGGCTTCAGTCAACACGCCGCCTTCGCCATAACCCACATAGCCCGGCGGTGAGCCGATCAGGCGCGAAACGGTGTGTTTCTCCTGGAACTCGGACATGTTGATGGTGGTGAGATAGTGGCGCCCGCCGTACAACAGTTCGGAGATCTGCAATACGGTCTCGGTTTTACCGACGCCGCTTGGCCCCACCAGCAGGAAAGCCCCCATTGGGCGACCCGGACGGCGCAAATCTGCCCTGGCGGTCAGCAAATGCTGATGCAGGCAGTGGATCGCGGTTTCCTGGCCTTTGATCTGTTCGCCAAGATACGTTGGCAGCTCGGTAACCACCGACAGTTCACTCTGCGACAGGCGGTTTAACGGCACGCCGGTCCACTCGGCGATCACCGCCGCGATCTGATGTTTATCCACGTGTGGAGACACCAGGGTTTGATGCTGTTGCAGTTGTTCCAGCTCAGCGCCCAGTGCAGCCAGATTAATAGCCTGCTCTTCCGTCGCGTTTTCTTCCTGCGTCAGCAGCTCTGCCCGCAGGGCGATGATCTGCTGCACCAACTGCTGCTGGGTTTGCCAACTGGCATTCAGGTCTGCCAGTTGCTGTTCGATCTCAGCGCGCTGCTGTTGCAACACCGATAAACGCTCATCCGGCTGGCTCAGGTTGAGGCGCTGCTCACGCTCCAACATCTGGATTTCCATCGCCTGCTGATGCAACTGCGTTTTCAATGCCGACACCTGGCGCGGTGCCGAAGTCAGGTTGATCGCCACCCGCGCGGCGGCGGTATCGAGCACGTCGATGGCCTTGTCCGGCAGTTGGCGGCCAGAGAGATAGCGATCGCTGAGCACCGCCGACGCCTGTAGTGCCTCGTCGTCGATCAGCACACCATGCGCCTTCTCATAGATAGTGCGCAGGCCGCGCATGATCACCGTGGCCTCTTCAGCACTCGGCTCAGAGACTTTCACCAGTTGGAAGCGGCGCGACAGCGCGGCGTCTTTCTCAAAATACTTTTTGTATTCGCTCCAGGTAGTGGCGGCGATGGTTTTCAACTCACCGCGCGCCAACGCCGGTTTCAACAGGTTGGAGATATCCAGGCCGCCCTGCTGATTACCCGCGCCGATCAGCGTATGGGCTTCATCAATAAACAGGATGATCGGCGTGGCCGACTGGGCAACTTCCGCCATGATCCCCTTGAAGCGCTTTTCGAACTCGCCTTTTACCGCAGCCCCGGCCTGCAACGCGCCGAGATCCAGCGTCATCAGTTCGCTGTTGCACAACTTTTCCGGCACCTGACCGTCCACGATGCGCAGCGCCAGGCCTTCGATCAGGGCGCTTTTTCCTACGCCAGCCTCACCCACCACGATCGGGTTGTTCTTGCGGCGGCGGCACAGGATATCGATCATCAAATCGATTTCCTCATCGCGGCACAACACCGGATCTAACGTACCTTTACGGGCCTGCTCGGTCATATTGCTGGCATAGCGCGCCAGCAAGCTTTCACCATTGGCGGCGGCAGCGGCGGTTTTATCACCCGCTTTCGCTACCCGAGGGGCTTCTGCGGAATCGGCGGTCCAGTCAGCAAAGTTCTGGCGCAACAGTTCGCGGTTCACCGGGGATAACAACCGGCTGGCCGCCGGTGTGAGATAACGCATAGGGCTCAGCAGTAAGGTCAACAACATCACCCCGCCGCGCAGCTGGCTGTGATCCATTTCGGCCGACGCCAATAACCAACTGTCCTGCAACCACTCAACCAGCAAAGGGGAGAAGCTGGGATAAGCCTGAGTGACCGACTGATAGCCGGAAATACGTTGATCGAGCGACTCACGCAATGCGTCAGTGTCCACGCCAGCATGATTAAGGATCACCCTGACGTCGCTTAAGGGGCTGGCGACCATCTGCATTAATACCTGCGAGACCGTCACTTCCGCTTCCTGCAGGCTGACGCAGTGTGCCGCCGCGGCCTCCAGGGCATGGCGGGCGATGGGATTAAGGCGGTTTACCAGCGTGGGCAAGTCAATTTGAATCATCTGTGCTTCCTAGCTCAATAAATTGTTTAGCTGCTGCAAAATATCCTGAGTCTGTCCATGTAACTGGATGGCATAGAACAGGTAAATCACCGTCAACAGGCCTAAGCCACCCCATAGCAGATGCTTGATGGTCAACCGTTTACTCAGGTAATAGCGCCCGCCGGTGCGGCTTTGTTTCTGGTGCAAGACGGTCGCGGGGGCTTCACCGCGCAGCTGTTGCAGTTGGTGATGCAGCCGACGGAACAGCCGTTCAAAGTCATCGCTGTTTTGCAATGTCACCTTGTAGCGGCCGCGATAACCCAGGCAGAAACACAGGTAGATGAACTCCAGCAGATCCTGATAACGTTTGGGTTCGCCCATCAGGCGCTCCAGCAGGACGTACACCTTCTCGCCGCCCCAGGTTTCGTTATGGAAATGCACCAGCAAGGACTGCTGCAACCAGCCGTTTTGCGTATTCCAACCGTGCCCTAACGCCGTCTCATCGATAAAGGTACAAAGCACGTAGCGGAACGAAACGATCGCCCCTGGCTCGTAACCTTTGGTTTGCAGAAACTGCTCAATGGCGCGGATATCCGTCACCACCTGCTGATAAAGCTGGTCTGGCAGCGGCTGGTTTTCCATGTCCTTCAAGCGCAGCACCATGCCGAGTAACGGCGTGGCGGCATCCACCATCGCATTCAGGCTCTCGCCGCGCAGCGGGAGCTGATATTGCCGATACGAAGTGACGGTTTCCGTTTCGGGCAGCGCGGGGTTATCCGTGACGGCATGCATTTTCATTAGCTGCTCCTAATCGCCCAGAACTGCATATCCAGTTCAGGGAAGTCACCCGAAACGTGGAAGGCAATCGCGTTGCTTTGCAGGACCTCTTTCCAGGTCGGGCTTTGTCGATCCAACATGAAGTAGGTGTAGCCGGAATGGTAAGGCAGTTGACGCGGTGCGGCAGAGAGCGCCACCAGCGGTACACCAGGCAGTTGCAGGCTAACCAGCTCACGGATTTTCTCCAGCGAGGTGATCTTGGTTTGCTGCACGAATTGACGCCGCAGCTGTTCCTGCGGGATCTGCGCCCGGACGGCCAGCACAAAGTCGGCGCTGCGCAACAGATCGCTGTCGTTGATCGTCCCCACACGAATGCCGTTAGGCTGCGGATGCAGCTGTACCGAGATGGCACGCGGTGTCAGCACCGTGCTGAGCGTTTGGCGCATCGCCAGGAACAGCGGCTGGAAGCAGTCGGTCAGGTTGTCATGGTTATAGACGATGAAGCTGCCTGCCAGACGTGATTCGTCGGTAAAGGTGCGCAACTCGCCGCAGGTTTGCACCAGGTGGCTATAAAAATCCTGTGGGTGCAGCACTGCCTGATGGGACAGATGGGTGAATAGTGGCTGCATGCGGTTGAACACCTGCAGCATCATAAATTCGGCCACGTCGGCAATCCCCTGCTGGCCCGGCGAACCGATACGTTTGGCCAGCAACCGGGCGCGCTCCACCAAGGTGCCTTCCACTTCATCCATGAAGTCTTTCAACTGTACGGAAGCGTGCAGGGTGGTGCAGGTAGGAATAAATTCTTCATCCAGGATCAGCGAGCCGTCCGGGTGCTTCTCTTTGATGCGGCAGACCGGCAGCACGGAATAGGCGCTGAGATCTTCAGATCCCTGCATCAAACGCGGCGCAAGCTGGGCCAGCAGCAATTGGCTGACATCGCCGCCGTCGGTGTGCAAATCGCGCACGTCATCGGTATGTTCGGCGTAGCGGATCGCCCCAGGCAGTTGGCTGTGCGGGCTGGCAACCTCATTGATGGTGTCATTGAGCATCGGCAACGCCAGATAGATATCGCGGCTGGCGGCATCGTTGCAGTTCAGTACATCCAGCGGCTTGGGCGAGCAATCCTGATAAGGAATATCAAACACCGTGCCATCGGCCATGCTACCGCTGGCGTTGGTCAAGCCGATACGCCCCAGCTTGAGCAGTTCCTGATTGATCTGCAGCGAGTGGAAGCCATAGGTGTAATTGGTCAGCGCGGTGATGCGGCGCTGCAGCTGATAATCGTTATGTCTTTGTTGCTGTTGAAAGTGTTGTGGCTTAATGAACAGGCCTTCGCGCCAGATCACCCGATTCTTGGTCGGCATGGTTATTCTTCCTCTTTCCTTAAGTCGATTTCATCCGCTTTAACGTGGATCAGCACGCCGTAGTTATGACCAACATCGCTGAGCTTGATGATTTTTTTCCATTCAGCGCGATCAACGTCGGCATAGTAGGCAATCACCCCCAGATAGTGGGTCTTCTCTTCCAGCTCAATGGCGGGTAACGGTTTATATTGGCTCGGCAGCAGGGTGTATTCCTGGTGGTCGATGTAGTTCTTACTGAGCGTTTTCTTCAATATATCCGTGTCGAGCTGGTCGTAATCGGCCGCCAACAGTTTGGAATCGTCGCTCAGGTACACCACCGCAATCTCGGTCGGCGCGGCCTCACCTTTCTCATTGGGGTTGATGTTCGCGTCCGCCAGCAGCGTTAAGCGCAGCGTAGAAGGCTGCTCGGTAACGCGCTCCGGCTTCTTGTTTTTCCATATCGTGCATCCTGACAGCATCAGCACCAGGCATAGCGCAGTCGTCAGAAAGTATCCTCTGCCACCTTTCATCGTTCGCTGTCCTTCATCCCCTGGCGCAGCGCCTGGTCGTAAGCCTGTTCATACACTTCGCCAAACAGCTTTTCGAAGCCCTGCTGGCGGCTGGAGGCCAATTCCTGGTAGTAGTTTTTGTACATTTCCCAGGCCCAGGCGGAGTCTTGTTCCTGGCGCTCGTTGCTGCGCATGTAATGGCTAAAGCGCGTCAACAGTCGCTCTGGGGAGAAAGCTTCCAGCATGGTGCTCAACGCCTGGGCAATCGCCTGTTGGTTGGCCTGATGGTGCAGGCGCAGGTTATGCAGGCTCTCGGCCACCGCAGCCGGGGCGGAAAGGTGCACCGGGCTTTTTTGATCGGCAAACAGCAGGCTGAGCGTGGTGTCGTAATCCATATTCAGGCGCAGCGGGTTATCTTCAATTGGCCGCAAATGCTTGTCCCGCAGGCCGTGTTGGCTGCGCTGCAAGGCCAATAGCCCTTCAATGGCGGCCCTGAGCGTTTTGCCAGCTTCCTCGAGGAAGTCATTGGCCTCCTGGCTGTTGCGGATTGGCAGTTGTGCGCCAAAACCACGCATCAGCGGCGTGATCGCCACGTGCTGCTGTTCCATCTTGCTGTCTGACGGTGCCTGCTGGCCGGAAAGAAAACTGCTGATTTGCGGCAGATCGATAAACTCCTGATCCATGGCACTGTCCTTGGTGATATCAGAAAGTGGAGAAGAGAACAGCGGATCGCGGTAGCGATCCTGTTGTAATGATTGATCGGCGCCGGTGAGGGCGCTCAGAGGTTCGTGCATCGTCAGGCTCTCGGTTTCCAATACCCGCAGCGGGTCGTGGCTGAAACCGTTGGCGACCGTGGCGGCGAGGCGGTTGTCCTGCTCATGGTGGGAAACCTGTGTATTGCTCCCTTCCATCATCGCTTCCAGCGGGTTGCTGTAGCTGGAGACCAGCGATTCTGGCGAAACCATCAGCGGATCGATCATATCGGCGCTCGAGCGGCTGATATGGCTCTTGATGGCCAGATTGCCCACGCTGATTTCATCACCTTGCTGGATGCGCACCAAACCGGAGTTTGCCGTCAGCATCGACTGGTTAATACTCACAGCACCGTTGAGCACCCGCAGGCAAAAGGACCCATCACGCCATTCAATGGCAAACTGTGAAGGGCTGATATTGCCGCCCTGATCTTGAATAGACCAATGATGGCTGCCGTCACTGCCAACCACCCCACCCTGTGCATTAAACAGGCTGCTGGCCGGTTTGCCACTTTCCAATCTGTCGCTATTGACGACTCGCAATGATAGCGTCGGTTGCTGTTTATCCATGATCTCTCTTCCTGAATCTTGATTGTCATTCCATAACGCTGATGGTTACGTGGGGCTGTTGCTCGGGTTCCCCGAGGAAGCTGGTCCAGCCCAGCAGGTTGTTTTGTTCTGTCCCCAGGATCATGCCGCCCACCTGCTGCTCTGCCAGACCCAGGCGTAAATCCCACGAAAACTGGTCACGCATAATGAAAGCCACAAACATCTCTAACGGCTCGTAATTCTCCCCGTTAGGTAAAAATGACAAGAACTGTTCACGCGTCAGTTGGTTGAGGCACAACTGATATTTGCCACTGCGATCCGCTACCTGCGATCCCAGTGAGAAATTGACGCCCAGCACCGATTTCCCCTGGTATTTCTGGCCGCTCACCTTCACCCTGCCGCCCAGGCGATTCTGCTGCTCCGGGGCAATTTTGACCTTGCGCAGTTGCCAACTTTGCAGCGTCACATCCGCCAGGTTGAAACAGTGCGCCACCAGGCTGCAAATTACTTCCGGGGCACGCCCAGGGCTGGCCAGCAAGCCGGCATAGGCCAGCATTTTGCCGTGGTGGATGCGCAGTTTTTTGCGGATCGCCTCGTTACTTAATCCCACTAGCGCAAACATGCGCTGCGAGACATCATCGTTACCACCCTCGTCAAAGCAGATGTAGTAGCGGTATTTGCGCCAAATCTGATGCAGCAGCGTTAACAGCCGGTGGTTGAACACGTTGAGAAAATCCGTCAGGCGGTTTTCATTCTGGGCATCTTCCCAGGCCAACGAATCCAGGTAGTAACCGGGTAACGGCGACTGGCTGCCATGCAACCCAAGGAAAGAGACTTCCAGCTCAAACTGGCCGCGAGCGGAAGTCTCCAACGCGATCACGTCACGGGTTGGAAAAGCCAGGCTGGCGGTCGATTTAAAGCGGATGGCCTCATCGGCTGGCCTGGCTGAACCCGGGGATTTTTGCCACGCTACCGCCATTTGGTTGAGCAGCTCGACCAATTGGTAAAAGTTATAACGTGACACATCCAGCACTGGCTCCGGCGGTACGCCTTCACCCGCGCTTACATCAATGCATGTTGACCCGTCTGTACCGGCCATTGGTAACATTCCTGATTATCAAGATTGATGACTTTCAAAAGGTGGAACGAGTTGACGCTGGCATACAGGGAGAAGAAGCGTGCCAACACCGTACCAAACAGGTAAAGCTCACCTTCAGAACCAAAAGCGCTTTGCTCCAGCCAGAGGGTGGTTTGCAGACCTCTGACCGGTAAACCACGGAACAACCTGTCGATCGGCTGGGTTTCGATACGCGAAATCGCGTCCAGTTTTTTTTGCGACGACCGAGCGGATTGCCGGTTATGTACGCTGGGAAAATCATAGGTCTGCAGGATCTGTTTTAACGAATCCTTGTCCAGTAATGACATGTAGTTCAATGACATATTGGACAACAAAGACCATTGCAGGCTGCCATCCAACACCGGATACAGCGGTACCGAAGGCCGGGTAATATTACGGAAGGTGGCAAATGACGGGCCTGCTTGCGTCCGTTGGCAAATATCACCCACGCGTAGCGCCAGCGGTAATTCGCGGTTGGTACAGGTCATGCTGACCGACACGTTTTCTTGAGACAGCGCCACCTGCGTCTCATCACTGCGCACAAAGGAGATGTAATGCTCAAAGCCCTTACGGAACAGCGAGTTTCTCACCCGCAGGCGGTAATAGAGCATGTTGCGCTCCTGCGCAGGTTCCACCTGATGATGGAAACTTTCAAACGCCGGATAGCTTCTGGCCTGCCCACGCCCGCTGCCCTTGGGATCTTTGCTTAACCAGCTCTCCACGCGATCGACCGAGAAAATCTCGTAGCGCTCAGGATGATGGTAGCTGGCACACAGCGGATATTCGGTTTGTGTGCCATCCAGGGCTATCGCCTCGCTGTCGCGTTTGAACAGGTTCACCGCCGGGGTGCAGTTCAGGCGCAGGGTGGTTGGCCGTATCTTGACCTCAGGCGGCAATGGCTGGGAGAAATGCAAATTGAGGGTGAATTCGCTGGCTTTCAGATGCGCGGGGAAATCCACCACGCCAGCCACGTCAAAGAACAGGAAGCCTTCCGGGAAACAGAAATACTCCTGCAGGATACGGTAGCCGACATAGGCGTTTTTCGGATAAGGCAACAGCGCATCTTCACGCTCAAAGCCCACCGGGTTGAAATCGAAGTCCGGCATCGGAATGGTGATGCCATTGACCACCAGATCGGCCCGTTCGAAATAGTGACTGATCCAGAAATAGAGCTGGGTGCTGGTGTAACCGTCCTCACCCAGATAGAAACGCAGTTTATCGAGCCGCATTTCTTGCACGTTCAACTCTGCCTTGGCGCCAAAGTGAATGCTCAATATCCCCTGTTCGTTGCTGTTGTTGACGGCGATATCCTGGATGCCCATCGGAAACAGCCAGACATCCCGACAGAGGGTGAAGCTGCACTGGGGCCCGTGTGTTTCGCTGTCGTTTTGCAACGCACCACGTTCCGCCCTTTGCGCAATTGGGACGCTCTCGATCTGGCTACCGCGCTCGATCAACGTCGCTTCAGTGAGTGCACTGCTGTTCGGCGTGTATTCGACGATGGTCATGCTGGGCACTGGCCGCAAATAGTTCGGCCACAGCATATTCAGCAGGCCGTGTGTCAACTCCGGGAACTGGTCGTCGATCTTTTCGCGCAGGTTGCCGGTCAGAAAGGCGAAGCCTTCCAACAGGCGCTCAACGTCCGGATCGGAACCCTGTTCGGATAAAAAGGCAGCAAGGTGCGGCCGTTCGATTGCGGCATCACGCCCTAACTGCCGGAGATAATCCAGCTCATCCCTGAAGTACTTTTCGAACGACATTATGCTTCCTGGTTTAGGCAGTAACGGCGGTTGCTGTCCAATTGGATATTGAACTCAACCATATCGCCGATATTGTCGAAATCAACGTGAGCACTGATATGGAAACTCAATAACAGTGGGTCCCCCTGATCCACCAGGGATTGAACGGCAACCTCGGAAATTCTTGGCTCGTAGCGCTCAATACACTCCTTGATGGCCTGCTCAATACTCTTACGGAAATCAGACGTGGTTGCCGTGGCATCATTGAGATCAATAACCCCCAGGCCTGCAGCACTTTGGCAGGCTCCGGGGCGCGAATTGAGGACTTCGTTCAAATGCTGCTTGATTGAGATTAATAGCTCTTGAACACGGCTATGTGAGGAAGGGCCAAAGCCCTTCCCCTGGATACGCTCAAACAAGCTGGCAGAACTTCCTCGCTCCCAATTAAGAAGCGCAGCCATTGCCTGTTATTCCTTATCCAAACGACCAACCAGCGAGAGCTCGAAACTGGCTCCCATGTATTTGAAGTGTGGACGCACCTGCATCGCCACCTGGTACCAGCCCGGATCCCCTTCGACATCCAGCACCTGGATCTGAGCAGAGCGCAGAGGACGGCGGCTGCGGACATCGGTCGGTGGGTTTTCCTGATCGGCAATGTATTGCTTGAGCCAGATGTTCAGCTCACGCTCCAGATCCTGACGCTCTTTCCACGAACCAATCTGCTCACGCTGTAGCACTTTGATGTAGTGAGCCAGACGGTTGATGATGAACATGTACGGCAGTTGGGTACCCAACTTGTAGTTGGTTTCCGCCATCCGCCCTTCATGGGTATTCGGGAATACCTTCGGCTTTTGGACCGAGTTGGCCGAGAAGAAGGCCGCGTTGTCGGTTCCTTTGCGCATGGTCAGGGTAATAAAGCCCTCTTCCGCCAACTCAAATTCACGACGATCGGTGATCAGCACTTCGGTCGGGATCTTCGCCTGTACCTGGCCCATCGCCTCATAGAGGTGAACCGGCAGGTTGTGCACCGCACCACCGCTTTGTGGCCCAATGATGTTCGGACACCAGCGATACTTGGCGAAGCTGTCTGTCAGGCAGGCTGCCAGCAGGAATGCGGTGTTGCCCCACAGGAAGTGTTCGTGATCCTTGCTGACGTCTTCGTAGTAGTTGAAATTCTTGATCGGGTTTTCAACGGTGGAATACGGCAAACGCAGCAGGAAACGTGGCGTGGTCAGGCCCAGATAGCGGGAGTCTTCCGACTCGCGCAGCGCACGCCATTTGGTGTGTGCTGGTCCTTCGAACACCGACTTCATGTCTTTGATGGCTGGCAGCTCGGTAAAGCTGTTGATACCAAAGAAGTCCGGCGCAACGCTGGAAAGGAACGGCGCATGTGCCATGGCCCCAACGGCGCTGACGTATTGCAGCAGCTTCATATCCGGGGTGCTGTTGCTGAACGCATAGTTACCGATGATGGCTGCGGTAGGTTCGCCGCCAAACTGGCCGTAACCGGATGAGTACACGTGCTTGTAGAAACCAGACTGGATAATTTCCGGCGAGAACTCAAAATCTTCCAGCAGCTCTTCTTTCGTCGCGTGCATGATGTTGATTTTGATGTTTTCACGGAAATCGGTGCGATCCACCAACAGCTTCAGTGAACGCCAGGAAGATTCGATTTCGCGGAATTCTTTGGCATGCAGAATTTCGTCCATCTGGGCACTGAGCTTTTTATCCAGCTCAATGATCATTCTGTCGACCAACAGCTTGTTGATCGGTTCTTCGTTGGTGCCAGTGTCCAGAATGCTGCTGATAAATGCAGCAACGCCCTGTTTGGCGACGTCATAGCCATCATTGCCCGGCATCATGCGGGTCTGAGACATGATTTCGTCAAGCAGGAAAGTGGTACTGGTAGGTTCGGCAGCTAAAACCGCATTTTCTTCATGTAAAGACATACGTAAAATTCCCTCTTTCCGTCTCAATTATTTCTGATTAAGAATGTCCAGTTCCTTTAGCAACTGCTCACGCATTTCTTCATTGCCTAGGAGATCTTGCAGACGAGAACGGAAGGCAGGAATGTTGCCCAGAGGCCCTTTCAGGGCGACCAGCGCTTCCCGCAGTTCCAGAATTTTTTTCAGTTCAGGGACGTTTTTCGCCACGTTATCCGGTGAAAAATCGTCGAGGGAATTGATCGCCAAAGTTACCGGCATCTCTTCTTTCCCTTCGCCTTCCAGGTGATTGGGTACAGTGAACGAAAGGTTGATATTGGCTTCGTTCATCACCGCGTTGAAGTTGTTCTTGCTGACGGAAACGACCTGACGTTCTTCAATCGGAGTATCTTCACGAACCCCCTTGAGATCGCCAACAACCATCAGGTTCAGTGGCAGTTCGATTTCAGTGGTTTGATCGCCCGTGTTAGGAACATACTTGATGTTGATCCTTTCCTTGGGGGCAACACTGCTTTGATTATTCTTACTCATCACTCGTCCTTTTAGTCACAATAAGGGAATACCAGCTAATGTTTGTTGAATGAGCACCGGAAAATGACATTCAGATATCATCCATGCTAATAGAGTCATCGCCATCTATTCAGATAGTAAATCTATCACCGTAAACCTAAATACCTTCCTCCTATGCCGTGCCGAAGTCTGCGAATAATCCGTCTTTACGCGCAAAGTTGGGAATCCTCCTATATTTTACGGAATCCTGAGAATCATCCTAAATAATAACAAAACCCCGAGAAATGAGATTACGGACCACGGCAAAACTGGACAGTTCCTGCATTAGCATAGCTTCACTGAATGTATCGTCCCCGATCTGACCGGTAAAAGTCCATAAATTTTTCTTTACTAAGCCTCCTAATAATTTATCACCTGGCGAGAACAACTTTCGGCTTATGATCATAAAAAATAATTTTATAAAAATTAATTAATTCAGTAAAAACATAGTGTTACGAAATCATGCAATTATTATAATTATGTTTAACCAACAAATCATAACCACCATCAATATTTAAACCAGCATAAAACACCAATAATGCAAATATTATAATCATTTATACCATTAACAAGACCAATAAACCTTGCAAATTTGTGAGTGGCTTGGCACTAGAGAAAGACCCGATTATAGTGATGGCCGAAGTGAGAAGTGGGGCAAGTCACATTCGAGGTCGATTATTATCGGCGAGGGGTGTGACTAGCATTGAGTTATTACTAAGCTTATCTAACAAGGATCTTTAAGATGCCAACTCCAGCTTATATCTCTATCACAGGGAAAACCCAGGGTAATATCACCGCCAGCGCATTTACCGCTGAATCTGTCGGTAACATCTTTGTTCAAGGCCACGAAGACCAGATGCTGGTTCAGGAATTTGAACATATCGTTACCGTACCAACCGACCCGCAGTCAGGCCAGCCGTCAGGGCAGCGTGCACATAAGCCATTCCGCTTCACCGTGGCTTATAACAAAGCTGTTCCATTGCTGTATAACGCATTGGCCTCTGGCGAAATGCTGCCAACGGTTGAATTGAAATGGTACCGCACCTCGATCGAAGGTAAACAAGAGCACTTCTTTACCACCAAACTGGAAGATGCCACCATCATCGATATCGACTGCAAAATGCCACACTGCCAGGATCCAACCAAGGCTGAGTTCACTCAGTTGGTTCGCGTTTCACTGGCATACCGTAAAATCACTTGGGAACACACCACTGCCGGGACTTCGGGTTCTGACGACTGGCGTGCCCCAATCGAAGCCTAAGGCCAGCCTTAGCTTCGCCCAAGCAGCCAATCGAGAGATTGGCTGCTCTTTTACATCCGCTTGCTCGCACATATGGCTATCGGGAAGATCATCTCGCGTAGTTCATAGCCGCCATTGCCGATGGGGGTAATCGAGATATACAATTCTTGTTTATTCTCAAAGATCAGCTCATTGAACAACGCATCCGGCGCACTATTGGCGGTAGAGTAATTTTCATCACCGATTTTCTTAAGATGATAGTAGGTGCCGTAGGGTTTATTGCCGTAGTTAAAGTAAATCTTGCGGTTGACATTATAATTCACCCCTTCCTTGTTGAGCACTCCCCTCACATAAAGCATGCCTATATTGTCGCTTACCAGCATGAGAGAGACATCACCTTCAATCTTGCTGTGGCTGGCTACATTTTCGAAATAGACCTCCGTATCACACTTGAAGTATTGTCCTTTGCTCTCCGAAGACATCAGGAACGCCAGGGTTGATGCCCCTAACAGCAGAATGATGATAAACGCATACGCCAACTTTTTCCTGTTCATCGCCATCAAACCACTTTTATACTGTAACAATGTTCATAATTCCCGCCATTCTCATTGCGGCACAAAGACAGCATTCTGAATTGGTTGGCGCTCTGTTCTTCGCCACTGAGATAGAAAAATACGTCATAGCGATCGTACTCACAATCCACGTCATTCTTTTTTATCATCTCCATGACGAGAGCGATGGACGCCTCCCGTTTTTTTTCAGGGATCTCCCTCAGCGTTTTCAATACGCACCCTTTATACTTATAGAAGGTTTTAGGCTGAGTATTTGCAAACATCGAGTGAATTTTATTGCCATACAGCGAAGTAAACAGCGCCACCAAAACCAGGATACAAAGGGCAAGGCTCATATACATTGACCTGGAAGAGGGTTTTTCCTTCACCGTTGCTCCCTGAACCGCCCTCGCTGGCTGCCCTTCCCCATCAACCAGGACAATCATGTGATTGCGGTTCAAGGCAAAGCCTTTTTTGGGCACGGTTTTAATCAGATCGTGCAGGTCAGCCAACTCCTCCAAATGCTTCCTCAATATACTAATATGATTATTGAGGTTATTATTTGATGCCGTGAGCCCATGCTCTGACCAGACGACATTCAGCAAATGCTCTCGAGTCACACCCGCAGGGTTTTTCAAAAGCTCACAGAAAAGCCGAGATGAAATAGCACTTAACGTTAACGTTTTATTATTCTGCTCATTGGAGAGTAAATGCTCTTCGGTATCAAAGAATAAACTGCCGTTGATAATATAGTTCACTTAATCACCTGCTACTTTGCATAATATAACCAAATAGCTGCGTCCAATGGGACTGGAGAAGGGAGTTCTTAATTTTACTCAGCAAAGCTACGCTGTGCCACGGCAATATCATTCACCAGCCAGCTTTTTTAATCAAGTATTATGCGGCAGTAAGATTATTTATGCTTAAATAAAAAACAGGAAAAAAACATAAAATAACTACTTATTATTAATTAAATATAATCAAAAGATGCATCATAGCGCAAGTCACCCGCATTACAGATAATCACCTCTAATAAAACATATTTACCAGAATTTAAATCTATATAATATTATCTAATCAGATAAAAACACCAAGTTACCTTAGTGTGCTTAAGCACCACTTAACCGCCGTGCTATCAGTCAAAAATATGGTTTCCCATGCAAAAGCGGATCAGTTCCTGATTACTCTCAACGTTCAACTTACGCATGGCGGAGTTCTTCTGCAGGCTGACCGTCTTGGCACTCCGATTAAGCCGTTCAGCGATATGCGCAATGGAGTCACCCTCGACAAAATAGCGCAAAACTTCAAACTCACGTGGGGACAGGCTATTGATGCGTTGCTGTATAAATACCTCGCGCTCATCACCACGGCCATCGCTCTGGAACGAAGCGGGATAA
The DNA here is from genome assembly GCF_001692375.1 of Serratia sp. 14-2641. Lineage (NCBI taxonomy): Bacteria > Pseudomonadati > Pseudomonadota > Gammaproteobacteria > Enterobacterales > Yersiniaceae > Serratia > Serratia sp. 14-2641. The sequence goes on from NZ_LXKR01000044.1 coordinate 191,926, forward strand.
TATCTGGCGTTCACCCTTACGGCTCGTAACGCTGATTGCACCTCTGACAGCGGATCCTGTTTGAATACTACGCCCGCTACCCCTGCGTCATAAAGCGCAGACACGATCATCGGATTGGAGATCATGGTCAATACCAATATTTTGATCTGCGGGAAATTTCTGACCAGAAAATCGACGTAGCGTAAACCGTCTTTATGTACCTCATCGTTAGGCATATTGTAATCGGTGATAACAACATCGGGTGGGGTGGTTTTGAGATAGCGAACCAACTCCTCAGTGGAGGCGAAGGTGGCCACGACCTCGATATGGAGCAGTTGATCCAGAAAGTCTTTCAGTCCAGCCAATACCACCTGGTGGTCATCCACAAGGACTACGCGTAATGTTTTCATCGGCCATCTTCTTGTTATCAGATTGATGCGATGCTGTTCAAAACCTGACGTATCTCAGCGACGATCGCGGGCATTCTGGCCTGCCCTTGCTCATCCAGACCCTGCGTTTGCATATGCAGCTCAAGCGCTTCCATTTGCGCCGCCAGCGCCCGATGCTGTGCCAATGCCAGCGCAGCCCGCATTCGGTGTAAGGCCGTGGCAACCCGATCAGCATCGTTGTCTGCCATTCCCTGCTCTAGCTGACGCATATCTTCCGCCATGGTGCTGAGAAAAATGTCGCGGTGTTTGTTGAGCACGTTGGGTTCTACGTGTTTGAAATCCCTATCGTCGTTACCCTCGAATTGATTATGGTCGTTGTGGGAAAATTTGCGCAAGATTTCTACCAACGTACGTAACTCAATCGGCTTGACCAGCCAGGCATCCATGCCCGCTTCAACACAGCGGCGTTCCTCATCCAGCATCGCGTTGGCCGTTACCCCGATAATCGGCACCGTTGCCCCCTCCGCGCGCAGCTTACGCGCCAGATCGTAACCATTCAGGTAAGGCATGTTGACGTCGGTCAGCACCAGGTCATAGGGAGTGATATCCCACTGTGCCAGCGCTTCTTCACCATCGCCCGCCAGTTGGACCTCACAACCCAACAGTTCGAGTTGCCCCTGTAGTGTGACCTGGTTAAGAGGATGGTCTTCTGCCACCAATACGCGAAAGTGGAATTGCGGCAGAGCCATTTCGTGCTGTTCGCTTGGAGGGTCACCGTTGAGCAGTTGGCTAATGCCATAACCTATGCTGCTGAGGCTGTACGCATCAACCTCAGCACCATTAACAACTTCACCGGATAAATAGACGGTTAAAATCGACCCATGCCACTCAAGCGCTTCACCCGGCGAGCTCCGCTGCATATCCAGCAAAATAGCCTCGTCATTCACCGGCAACAGGCGATCTATCGCCGGTTCCGCTTGAGCCCCCCAATACCGAAGCCAAGTACAGATATTGTCGGTCAGTTCCGGATGCGGCGAGCGTACCAGCACGGTGGCTCCTTCCAATTGCGGCTCCCGCACATCGGACGTTTCACCAACGGCAAGATCCAACGTCACCGCAAACTTGCTACCTAGCCGGGGTTCACTTTCCAGCGTGATTTCCGTCCCCATCAACTCGGCAAGGCGTTCACAGATGGAAAGGCCTAGCCCCGCGCCACCCAAGCTGCTCTGACCCTCGCCAACCAAATAGAAGGGAGTGAACAGTTTCGCCTGATGCGCTTTAGAGATGCCGACCCCACTGTCACAGACCTCCAGGTGCAGCCGGGTTTGCTCGCGGCCAGCATCGACCTGACTGAGCCGAACGATGACGTGGCCAAACTCGGTAAACTTGATCGCATTGCTGATGAGATTACTCAGGATCTGCCTGATGCGCACCGCATCTCCAATCACCACCGGCGGCACTTCGGGATCGACCACAGAGAACAACAGCAAGCCCTTACGGTGGGCCATTGCCGCATAAGTCCCGGTGCAGTTTTGTACCAGCTCGCGCGGCTGAAACGGCCTCTTTTCCAACCGCAACTGCCCGGCCTCAATCTTGCTGACATCCAGGATATCGCTGATCAATTGCAGCAGCATTTGTGAAGCATCGTCGATGCGTTCGACATATTGACGTTGCTGGCGATCCAACCGCGTGGTAGCCAACAGCTCCAAAGTGCCTAATGCGCCATACAACGGCGTGCGGATCTCATGGCTCATGGTGGCCAGGAAGGTAGACTTTGCCGCGCTGGCGTCATCCGCAGCCGCCTTGGCTCGTGCCAGTTGGCGTTCTATTTCCGCCCGTGCGCTGACGTCCGCAAAGGCGCATAGGATAACGTCACGCTGCATATAGCGGGTTGGCGCATAGGCAACGTAAAGTATCCTTCCCCCAGCCATATCCAGTTGTTCGATAGCCCCGGCCGTCTGTGCGGAAAACACCTGATCCAGCAGCCTGGTGGTGGTGGCAGATTCTGGTAACCGTTCGCCGACAGTTGCCCCTAACCAGTCCAAAGCCAGCGCATTGCCAAACACCAGATGACTATCGGCACGATCGATCAGACACAACGCAACCGGGGCCGTCTGTATCAAGGTACGATTAAAGGCATCGCTTTCCAGTATTTCATGTTGGGCCTCCTGAGCTGGCAAGATCACCCGCCGGTTATACCAACGCAGATAAACCAAGCCGCTCATGCTGCCGGCCAGCACCACCAATAGCACGCTAACTGGCAACCACAGGTTGTCCTGGAAAAAGCTCGTATAGCTTACGGAATAATACCCCGTCCAATCGCCGCTTGGGTCGACAACCTTGAACACCAGACCGTTCAGGGTGTAGTGCAAACCTGGCATGTCGACACTCGGAGGCTGGCCTTCTCCCATCAGCAAGCCGAACTCTTTATGGCTCAGCCACATATAATTATACCGTTGCAGCCAGAATATATGACGTGGTGCCGGGTTGACGGCTCGCTCCAGTACCCCCACCTGCGTACGACTCAGCAGGGTTACCGCGTAGATGCAACTGGAAGCGCTTTGACCAAAGTCGCGCCAGATACTGGGCGATAACCCGGCAGGGATCAGTCCGATCAGTCGATTTGGTAGGGCCGCGTTACGAAACCAGATAGTCTCATCATCTATTGGCTTGTCCCCGGCATGCCACTGGCAAATATCGGTTGCTGTGCGACGCCTTAGCTTCTCCCGCACGGCATCGACCACTGCGCGGTAGGTCTCAAAGTTGATTGGCTCATACCCGGCACTGACGTTAACGGCGGGTACGCTGACGCTGATATCGTCTACTTGATTAACGAAGAAAACGTGGGAGGCAGGGTAATAGGATGAGGCCCAAAACGAAGCGTAAAAATCGGCGAGATAGCTGCCTAGCGGGAACAGCGACGCTGGTGCGCTGGGGCAATCTTTTTCGCACATTAAGGAGAATGGCATATCCACCACGGATTCACGCCCTTCAAAAAACCGGGCTCCCCAGGCAGGCAAGGTAGCAATCTCATGAAAGCTGCCAACGCGCGTAACGGGCAGTTCTGACAGTTGCCCGCTCTGATGGCGTAATTGGTGCAGGAAGGTTTCCTGTTCGTGGGCATACCCCACCAGCGTCAGGAAATCTAACGTGAAGCGGCCGCGCTCCTGATCGATAATGCGTTGTGAACCCCAATACAGTCCTGCGACCAAAACCATTGCCAGCACAACCAGACCAGACAGCGCCTTGTTTTGTCTACGTAACGTATGGGTGATCCGGCTAAACGGCGTTTGTGGCATAAGATGGCAACCTGCAATGCATCATGGGGGCTTGAACTGATTATAAGATTAGTAAATCAGAATGCCCACCCACTCTAACCAGACTTAACTCAACACACCCCAAACATAGCGTGGTAATCATTGGTAATCACCAGGCCAAGCAGCACCAGCAAAATGACGATGGTGATTGAGAGAAACCACAGGGTCGCCGGATAGTCCATCGCAGTCGTTTTTTTTGCCAATTTGGCTTCTGCTTCAGGTTGTTCAGGAACCTCAAGCACGTTCACAGCGTACTTCTTGTTCACCACAAAGCCTTTTTTGGGCAAGGTAATGATCAGATCATCCACCGCTGCAATGCTGGCAATATTCTTGCGTAACAAACTGATGTGGTTATTGAGATTATTATTTGACGGCTTCAAGCCATGATTGGACCACACGGCATCCAGCAAATAGTCACGCTCAACCCCCGCTACATTTTCTAGCATCTCAACAAATAAACGGGCGGTGATCGCCCCGATCTCGAGTGATTCACCTGGTGACTCTTGCAAGAATAGCGTTCTTTCATCGCTATCAAATACCAGTCCGGTATCAATTATATACTTCATATTATGCTAACTTTATAATTTAACTGCAGATAAATGATCATCTGATAAGCGTTTCACCTCAGATTTTCTGCTCAACGCATCTAAGGGCAAATCCGCCCCAATGAGCCAACGCCTAAACTCACCTTTGTGTTTGAAGTTAAGCTTGTTCATCGCTTTGATTTTGTGTCCACTGACCGTTTTCTGATTGATGCCCAACACCTTACCAATCTCGATGTTGGTATAACCAATAGAATAATAATGTAAAACAGCCTTTTCTCGCAGAGTCAATGACAAAGGTAAACTAATCTGCGACAACCTCTGCGGTGTGAGATAAACCTCGTCAATTTGCTGCAAGAACGAGCTGATAGATTGCTTGCTTTGCAACATTTTCATTGTCCTCCCTGAACGATTTGAAATCAGCTCAACCTCAGGTTGAATAATAAAAATCGCCTCGGAAATGACCATTTTCCTGGCGTAGAGATATTGCGACAGATTATTGACGCCAATAAAGGCCAAATAGTAATGAACATTGGCATCAAGTGTCTCATCAACGTCAACCAAGATGTCTTTCTCATTAAAGTACTGGCGCAAAAGATACGTCAGGCCCTGCGTAAAGAACTTGTTATCGTTCGATATAAGCACGTTAATATTCATTGTCATCTACCCAGCGTTTAATCAGGGGACGCCACGAAACGCCTGCCGTAAGGAAATCCATCAGTCAAATGGAATAAAAACAGGCGAGTTAAACGTCACCAACAAGAGAACATTATCCAAATATATCAACCGAGCGATATAAGGAAAACCTTAAAACACGCATGTTGATGTTTAAATGAACAATAAGTAGAAGGGGAAAGATAAAGCTTAATTATCTGACACGCCATTCCTTTGCAAACTATTACAGCCTATTAACTCTGGTATTCATACCAAAATACCCATTGTGCGGGTGAGGCCAATTCGAGTTCCATCTTACAAGAATTTTCTGATCGTAAATTCCTCCCCGCTAATATTAATTAATGTCGCTCAGCTGTCAATGCCCGTAATAAAACCGCGGAAATTAAATTCAATCATTTGATTTTAATCGATATTTCATCAATCAAGGGTTCTACAGAACAGTGATAAATGCCTTTTTTGGTTATTTATCACAAAACCACATAAAAAGTAGATATAAAAACCACCATGGAAAATATAAGTAGATTTAAAATCCAATAAGATATATTTAAATAGTTAATGCAACCAATAAATACACAAAAAACCATTTATTTAATTAAAAATGACAAGAAAATAGCTTTAATGATAGGTTTTATCTCCCCAAGAGAGATCTCATTATGAAATAATAACCTTAAAGCTAGCTTAAAATAAGGATATCAGAATAGGGACAGAGGCCTGAAAGCATGAAATTCCGGGCCTTTTCGGCTGGGCCTTTGGTTAAATAGCCGTACCTAGTGGTACAGATGTGTCCCCCCAACCTTCCGGTCGGTTGGGGGGGAGGGGCATTACGGTTTGCGTTCTGGTCAATTCACCGAAATCCCCCACTTTTTCATCCGCGATAGCAGCGTTGTCCGTTTTAGCCCAAGGCGCTGTGCTGCCCCGCGTGGTCCGGCGACTACGCCGTTGGTTTCTCTCAGCACACGTAGCACCCGTTGGCGCTCATCCTCCTCCGGCGATACCGTTTCCATGGCTGGCGCCGAGGGCACCACTGCGGGTTGCGAATACGGCAATTCAGGTAGCGGCAGCTCGAGCACCGAGCCACGCGTCAGCAATACCGCCCGCTCAATCACGTTCTCCAGTTCACGCACGTTGCCCGGCCATGGCATCTGGCTTAATAACCGCAGCGTTTGCGCCGGGATACTGTCGATGGTGCGTTTCATGCGGCGAGCGATTTTATGGGTCAGGAACTTCACCAACTGGGGGATATCCTCAGGCCGTTCGCGCAGCGGTGGAATGACGATAGGAAACACGTTCAGGCGATAGAACAGATCGCTGCGAAACTCACGATCGGCCACCATCTGTTGCAAATCCCGGTTGGTGGCGGCGATCAGACGGATATCAACAGAGATCGGTTTGTTGCCACCGACTCGCTCAAACTCCCGCTCCTGTAACACCCGCAGCAGCTTGGGTTGCAGCTCAATGGGGATCTCCCCCACTTCATCCAGGAACAGTGTCCCCTTCTCCGCCAGCTCAAAGCGGCCCATGCGTTGCGTGGAAGCCCCGGTAAACGAGCCTTTTTCATGGCCAAACAGGTCGCTTTCCAACAAACCCGCAGGCATTACCGCACAGTTCATTTTCACCATGCGCTGGTCACGCCGTTCGCTCAGATTATGGATCGCTCGTGCTATCAGCTCCTTGCCGGTGCCCGTTTCCCCGAGGATCAGCACCGAACAGTCGCTTTTAGCCACAATTTCGACCTGTTTGAGTACCGAAGACATCCCCGCGCTGCGCCCAACAATCTCGCTCAGATCGGGATGATTGACGTTGATCTGCTCGGTCAGATACAGGTTCTCATGCACCAGGCTCTCTTTAAGCCGGTTGATCTCCTGGCAGGCCAGCGCGTTATCCACCGCGATAGCAATACGTTCTGCAATCTGTTGCAGCACCCGCAAGTTGGCCGCGTTGAAGCCATCCGCCTGGCATTGCGCCAGCTTCAGCACGCCCAGCTTCTTTTGGCCGAATATCAGTGGCAATACGCACAATGCCTCGATCCTGCCCTGTGATATATCAAACAGCCGACGTTCATAGCCGGAAAGCTGCTCGGCATTTTTCAGGTTCAACAGCAGCATTTCGCCGCTGCTCATCACCCGTTCGGTTAAGGTGCCTGCCAGCGCCACGTTGTACTGCTGGCGTTCGGCGGCGTTATTGTTCAGATAGTGGGTAGAGTAGATGGTGAGCTGCTCGGCGTGCTCACTGCGTAACACGATGCTGATGGCGTCACTGTTGAAAAAGTGGTGAATTTTCTCCGAGATCTCCCCCATTACGTCATCCAGATCCAGCTTTGACAGCACCGCATTGGTGACATCCACCAAGATGCGATAGTCATCCAGCTCATGACGCAGTTGGTGCTGTAGCCCTTGCGCGTTTTCCAGCAAAACAATCTGCTGCGTGGCCAGTGCCACCAGCTCCATCAGCGTTTGCAACTGCACCAGGCTGGCATCGCTGAACGGCTCGTTTCCGCTACGCAGTAATTCACAGCCACCGAGCGGCCGCCCCCCCGCATGTAGCGGCATCAAACAGTATTGGTTGAAGGGAGGATGCAACTTCAGGGCGCGGATTTGCGGATAGCGATCGTGCAGCTCATCGGCCTGCCAGCGTTGGGGTAACGAGCTGTGTTGAAAGCGGCTCACCGGGCCATTCGCCAGCAGCGTTTCGTCCTGATAGTTTACCGGCTGCTGCGCGTGATCCAGCCCGTGAAAACTCACCCGTTCGCTATGGGGATCAAATAGCACCAACGCGACGCTGTCGGCCAGTTGCAGGCGCCGCAACACCTGACGCAATTGCAGTAGCAGATCGATGAAATTATGCTGCCCGAGCAGCATGCGGGTAATTTCGAGCAGGTCTTGTTGTTCTAAGCGTACAGTCGACATGGTTTATCACTTGTCTGAGTCACGAAGATTATTGCCAGCGAACATCCTCACAAAGAGTAAGGTTTGTTAATGGTAATTTCTCCCGACCGGATCAACAAAACACCGCAACAGGAATGTCATTTGCCGGGGATAGCACAATTTATCGCCGTTCCTGGCCACCTTCGCCTGCCAGGAACAGCGCGACGTCCTGCTCCACTTCCCCCATAGCTTGCAGCGCCGACAAGGTTTCCTGTGCTTCGTGCTCATCCAGGCGGCTCATGGCAAAGCCTACATGGATCAGCACCCAGCTACCGATTAGCGCTTCTGGCGGTTCATCGTCCTGGCACACCAGGGCAATATTCACTTCTCGTTGCACACCGCAGACGTCGACCCAGGCGTGCTGGGGTTGGTTTTCGTCCAGCGCCACAATCTTACCGGGAATGCCTATACACATGCTTTTTCCTCTTGGTTATTCAATTTCCAGGCGCTTGAGTTGCAAGCCGTCATCCGCCTGCACCCGCAGGTTGCGCCCGCCGCATTGCGGGCAGACCAAGACCTGGGGAACCAGCAGTTGCATATCCGCCCGGCAGTCGTGACACCAGCACTGGGCTTGTTGTTCGAGCAGATGTAACTCACAGCCTTCGGCCAAGGTGCCACGGCAAACCATATCGAAGCAGAACCGTAGGGACTCCGCTTCCACGCAGGAAAATGCGCCAATCTCAAACCAGACGGCGGTAATGCGCCGGGCATGATTTTGCCGGGCGTGTTGCTGCATGATTTCCATCGCATGATGGCACAGGGTTATTTCATGCATCTGTCCTCCGTTGTTCGGTGATGAATGGCCGAAGCTTCAGTTAGTGCAATTACGGTGCCAAGGTGATGTCTTGGCCCCTCACCCTAACCCTCTCCCCAAGGAGAGGGGACCGATCGAGTTGGGCTGAAAGTATAGTGATCCGTCATAAACACCGGCTGACTCACCTTTGCTAAAGGGAGCGATCGAGGTTGCTGATATGACAGCCCTTCTCCCAACAGAGTAGGGGCTATCAGCTCCCTCTCCCTGTGGGAGAGGGCTGGGGTGAGGGCCAAACCGTCATTTTTGCTACCGATTTCGTCAAAAATGACGAAGTGACGACGCCAATCCGGGCTGAATGTGACGAATATCCCCTCCCGCGTCGTCGTTTATGCCAATCAGCCGTTCATATGCGGCCAATGAAAACCCAACCATTTGTTTCGTATGTGTTTATTACGTTTGGCACGTTTTATGTATAGCTAACGGCAGCACAGACTCAAAGGCTCGCCGCCTGGGGTTTAACGATGGAAGGTAACCAGGAGTGACTGATGAACAGGTTTATCATGGCCGATCCGCAAAAATGCATCGGCTGCCGCACTTGTGAGATCGCCTGCGTAGTGGCACATAGCCAAAACCAGGATGTCTCGGCGCTGGATGCCGCCAACTTCACGCCTCGCCTGCATCTGCTGAAAGGCGGCAATGTCAGCACCGTGGTGCTGTGTCGTCAGTGTGATGATGCCCCCTGCGCCAGCGTTTGCCCCAACGGGGCCATCAGCCAGAGCGACGGCATGGTCAAGGTCACGCAGGAACGCTGCATCGGCTGTAAAGCCTGCGTCATGGCTTGCCCATATGGAGTGATGGAAGTGATCACCCGCCCGGTACCCCACCATGGCAATGCCTTGATGTTCCCCGCCGCCGAGAAAGCAGAAGCGCACAAGTGCGATCTCTGCTCCGGGCGAGCCAACGGCCCGGCCTGTATGGAGTTTTGCCCCACCGATGCGCTGCACTGCGTAGACCAACAGCTGCTGCAAAAAATGAATGCGGAAAAACGCCGCCGCGCCGCACTCACCCCACTGTCGTTGGCAATGTGAGCGTGAATCGCTTTCTGTTGGAGGAACGGCCATGAACCGCTTTGTTATTGCGGAGCCTCAGCACTGTATCGGCTGCAACACCTGCATGGCCGCCTGCACCGAGGTGCATAAGGCTGAAGGGCTACAGTCGCATCCCAGACTGACGGTGACGCGCGTCGGAGAGCAAACGGCACCGATGCTTTGCCGCCAATGTGAAGACGCCCCTTGCGCGCGCGTTTGCCCGGTCAATGCCATCACGCACGGCGAGCACGCCATCGAGCTGAACGAGACCCTGTGCATTGGCTGCAAGCTGTGTGGCCTGGCCTGCCCGTTCGGTGCAATCACGCCTGCGGGCAGTGGGCCGGTCAATATCCCGTCGATGTTTGAACAGTACGTCCCGGCAGAACTGTTGCCCGACGTGCCAACCAGTCCCGCAAGCCAATCGCCCTATCTGTCCTGGAATGCCGGGATTAAAACGGTGGCGGTGAAGTGCGATCTCTGCGCGTTCCTCGCCGATGGGCCTGAATGCGTACGCATCTGCCCAACCAATGCCTTGCATATCGTCGATGAACAGCAGCTTGAGCAGGAAGCGCAGGCCCGGCGTTTGGCGCGAGCCGGCCAGGTCGCGATCGGCTGGCCATCCTCTCCTTCTCTCGTCAGGGGGCAGAAATAAACATGGACTCTCTCACTCTACTGCTTTGGGCTTTGGTGATTTATGTCGCCGGTGGCGTGCTGTCGCTGCTGCTGTTTCGCCGGGAGCGCCTTGCCATTTTGCTGGCGGGGATCAGCGCAATGCTCGGTGGCCTGTTAGGACTATGCAGCGCCGTTCCCGTCCTGTTAAGCGGGCATACCCTCTCCTTCTCCACCCCTGGCCTGTTCTCGTTTGCCGCTTTTGTGGTGCGCATGGACTCGCTGGCGGCCTTTATGCTGGTGGTGATTTCGCTGCTGGTCACCGTTTGCGCGTTGTATTCCATCGCCTATGTGCAGGAATATCGCGGTAAAGGCGCCGCGAGCATGGGGTTCTTTATGAACCTGTTTATCGCCTCGATGGTCGGGCTGGTGGTGATGGATAACGCCTTCTACTTCATCATTCTGTTCGAAATGATGTCGCTGGCCTCCTGGTTCCTGGTGATCGCCGATCAGGATGACGAATCCATCAGCGCCGGTTTGCTGTACTTCTTTATCGCCCATGCCGGATCGGTGCTGATCATGATCGCCTTCTTCCTGATGTGGCGGCAGAGCGGCAGCCTGGACTTTGACTCCTTCCGTTCGCTGTCGCTTTCCCCTTGGATGGCATCGGTCGTTTTCCTGCTGGCTTTCTTTGGCTTTGGGGCCAAGGCGGGGATGCTGCCGCTGCACAGCTGGCTTCCGCGAGCCCACCCAGCAGCCCCTTCTCATGCTTCTGCGCTGATGTCTGGCGTGATGGTGAAGATCGGCATCTTCGGCATCATCAAGGTCGGGATCGATCTGCTGGGTGCCACCGAAATGTGGTGGGGCATCGTGGTGCTGGCCTTCGGCGCGGTGTCTGCGGTGTTGGGTGTGCTGTATGCGTTGGCCGAGCACGATATCAAACGCCTGCTGGCCTGGCACACGGTAGAGAACATCGGCATCATTTTAATGGGCGTTGGCGTGGCGATGGTCGGCATGGCTAGCGGACATCCGATAATGGCTGCGCTGGGCCTGCTCGGCGCGCTGTATCACCTGCTCAACCATGCGGTGTTTAAAGGCTTGCTGTTCCTAGGGGCCGGTGCCGTGATTTGGCGCGTGCATACCCGCGATATGGAACAGATGGGGGGTCTGGCGAAGCTGATGCCGCTGACCGGGCTGGCGTTCCTGATCGGCTGTATGTCGATTTCCGCCCTGCCGCCGCTGAACGGTTTTATCAGCGAGTGGTACACCTACCAATCGCTATTCTCCATGAGCCACGACGGTAACTTTGTGATGCGCCTCAGCGGCCCGATTGCCATGGTGATGCTGGCGATCACCGGGGCGCTGGCGGCGATGTGCTTCGTCAAGGTCTACGGCGTCAGCTTCTGCGGCGGGCCGCGCAGTGAAAAAGCGGCGCAGGCTCGCGAAGTGCCGTGGCAGATGACAGTCTCCATGCTGTTGCTGGCCCTGCTGTGCGTACTGCTCGGCGTGGGGGCCAGCGTAGTCGCACCCATTCTGGCGCAGGTTGCCATGACGCTGGTTGGCACTCATGACGTTACCGTCGTGCAAGGTTCAATGCTGGTGCCGCAACTGGCCAGCCAGGCCATGCTGTCGCCGGCGTTGACCTTTATCCTGTTGCTCGCTCTGCCGCTGATCCCATTGGCGGTGTATCTGCTGCTGAAAAGCAATCAGTCCAGCTTCCGCCGCCGTGGCGACCCTTGGGCCTGTGGCTATAACTGGGAGCAGGCGATGGCGGTGTCCGCAGGGGGCTTTACCCAGCCACTGCGTGCCATGTTTGCCTCGCTGTACCGTCTGCGCAAGCAGCTCGATCCAACGCCTGCATTGTCGCGGGCACTGGAACAGACCACCGCAGGGGCAACCCGTGCCGAACCGTTCTGGGATGACTGGATCATCAATCCGCTAGTCAAGGCCTCTCAGCGTCTGGGTGTGCGGTTGCAGGGCATGCAGAGCGGCGACTTCCGCTTCTATTGCCTGTATGTGGTGATCGCCTTGGTGATCCTGCTGTTGCTTGTCGCGGTTTAAGGGGAAATAGCATGTCGATGCAGGAAACACCGTCGTTAATGATGGGACTCTTCGCGCTGATGCAGGCGCTGATAATGCTGGCGCTCGCGCCGCTGTTCACCGGGATCTCCCGCCAAATCCGCGCCCGGATGCACTCGCGCCGTGGCCCCGGCATTTGGCAGGACTACCGCGATATGGGCAAGCTGTTCAAACGCCAGGAGGTGGCTCCGGCACAGTCGGGCGCCATATTCCGCGTGATGCCTTATGTGTTGCTGAGCAGCATGTTGCTGGTGGCGATGACGCTGCCCATCTTCACGCGGACGTCGCCGTTTGCCGGTGCGGGGGACTTGATCACCCTGCTCTATCTGTTCGCACTGTTCCGCTTCTTCTTCTCGCTGTCTGGTCTGGATACCGGTAGCCCGTTTGCCGGGATCGGGGCCAGCCGCGAACTGACGCTGGGCGTATTGGTGGAACCTACGCTGATCCTGGCGTTGCTGGTGGTGGCTCTGATTGCCGGGTCCACCAATATTGGCACCATCAGCGCCACCCTGACCGAAGGTTGGAGTTCCCCGACGGCTACCCTGCTGGCCATGCTGGCCTGCGGTTTCGCCGCGTTTATCGAAATGGGCAAAATCCCCTTCGATGTAGCGGAGGCGGAACAGGAACTTCAGGAAGGGCCGCTGACCGAATACTCCGGCTCTGGCCTGGCGTTGGTGAAATGGGGGATCGGTCTCAAGCAGGTGGTGGTAGCTGAGCTGTTCCTGGCGGTGTTTATTCCCTTTGGCAAGGCGGCGGAACTGACGGTGCCCGCGCTGGCGTTGGCGGCAGTCATCATGCTGGCCAAGCTGCTGGCGGTGTTTGTCCTCGCCTCCATTTTTGAAAATACCTTGGCGCGTGGGCGGTTCTTGTTGACGCATCACGTTACCTGGCTCGGTTTTGGCGTAGCGGCGCTGGCCTTTGTCTTTTACCTAACCGGTCTGTAGCCGCCAGGAAACCCATTATGGAAAATACGCTCTGTTTGCAATATACCGCCCTCGCCACGCTGCTGCTGCCGTTTATCGGTGCGCTGCTGACGGCCTGCGTGCCGCAACGGATGGCCAAGTGGATCTGTACCCTGTTTGCGCTGCTGGCCACGCTGGGTACGGTGATCATCGGTTGGTTATTCCTGGCCCATGGCAAGGCGGATACCACCATCACCCTGCTGCAATACGGCAACGTGGCACTGTTCGGTTTTATCATCGACCGCATCAGCACGCTGATTGTCTTCGCGGTGGTGTTTCTTGGCCTGCTGGTCAGCCTGTATTCCACCGGTTACCTCACCACGGCCAACCGCGAACATCCCCATGAGGGCAGCAACCGCTATTACGCTTTCCTGCTGATCTTTATCGGGGCGATGGCCGGGCTGGTGATGTCCTCCACCATCCTGGGGCAATTGCTGTTCTTCGAGATCACCGGCGGCTGTTCCTGGGGGCTGATTAGCTACTACCAGACGCCGAAGGCACAGCGCTCGGCCATGAAAGCCCTGCTGATCACCCATATTGCCTCGATCGGCTTATACCTGGCGGCAGCGACGCTGTTCCTCAATACCGGCACCTTCGCCCTGAGCGCGATTGCGCAGCTCAACGGTACGGCCAGTCTGGTCGTGTTTGGCGGCATCCTGTTTGCAGCCTGGGGGAAATCGGCCCAGCTTCCGTTGCAGGCCTGGCTACCCGATGCCATGGAAGCCCCTACCCCGGTGAGCGCCTATCTGCACGCGGCTTCGATGGTGAAGGTGGGCGTCTACATCTATGCCCGCGCCATCCTGTCTGCGGATACGGTGCCGCATATTATCGGCTGGGTCGGCATCGTCATGGCGACTATCACCCTGATTTACGGTTTCCTGATGTACCTACCGCAAAAGGATATGAAGCGTCTGCTGGCGTGGTCCACCATCACCCAGCTCTCCTATATCTTCCTGGCGTTATCCATCTCCATCTTCGGCTCCAAAACCGCCTTTATCGGTGGCGTGGCCTACATCTTTAACCACGCGTTTGCCAAGAGCCTGTTCTTCCTGGTGGCCGGGGCGCTGAGCTATAGCTGCGGCACCCGGATGTTGCCGCGCTTGCAGGGCGTGATGAACAAGATGCCGCTGCTGGGCGTGGGGTTCTGTGTAGCCGCGTTGGCGATCACCGGGGTGCCGCCGTTTAACGGCTTCTTCAGCAAGTTCCCGATTTTTGCCGCCGGTTTTGAACTGTCGCACGAGTTCTGGCTGATGACGCCGCTGATGGTGCTGGTGCTGATCGAATCGGTCGCCAGCTTTGCCTGGTTTATCTATTGGTTTGGGCGCGTTATTCCCGGCAAACCCAGTGATGAGGTGGCACAGGCCGCTCCGCTGCCGCTGGTGATGAGCGTGGTGCTAGTGATTCTGATCGCGATGTCGGTAGGTTCCAGCGTGATTGCCGTCGCCTGGCTTGGATAAGGGAGTTGATTATGACTGGTTCACTTATCGTCAATAACCTCGCGGGGCTGATGATGGTCACCTCGCTGCTGGTAATTGGCGCCAAACGGCCCGTGGCCTCGTGCTGGCTCTATGCCTTGCAGTCGCTGCTATTGGTGCTGGTTTTCTTTACGCTGGGGCAAACCCTGGGCGCCCACCAGCTCACGCTGTGGGCGATCAGCGCCTTTATCACCAAGGTGGTGCTGGTGCCGGTGATCATGGCCTATGCCTTTCGCAAAATGGACGATCCCTCGGCGAACGGCAGCCTGATCGGCCCGGTGATGCTGATGCTGGCCGCGGCGGTGATTGTACTGCTGTGCTGGTTTGTGGTGGAGCCGGTGCAGGTGCCGCTGCTGGCCTCGCTGAAACCGGCGCTGGCGGTATCGCTGGGGCATTTCATGCTCGGTCTGCTGTGTATCGTCACCCAGCGCAACATCCTCAAGCAGGTGTTTGGCTACTGCCTGATGGAAAACGGTTCGCACCTGACGCTGGCGCTGCTGGCGAATCGTGCGCCGGAGCTGGTGGAGATTGGTATCGCCACCGATGCCATTTTTGCGGTGATCGTGATGGCCGTGCTGGCGCGCAAAATCTATCGCACGCTCAACACGCTGAATGTTGAACAACTGACGGCGTTGAAGGGGTGAGATGATGAGTAATACCACCATGCTGTTTCTATTACTGCTGACGCCGCTGGCCTTCTCGCTGCTGACCTTTGCCTGTCGATTGCTGGGAAATGCTGCGCGGATCTGCGTCACGCTGTTGCACTTTGTCGGTATCATGCTGCTGCTGGCGATTTCCCTATGGGTGGTGATGCAGGTGTACCAGCAAGGCGATATTCTGGCTGCCGGACGCTGGCTGCATCTGGATAGCTTAAGCGCCCTATTCCTGGCGATCCTCGGTATCATCGGCTGCCTTACCGGACTTTACTCCATTGGCTATATGCGCCATGAGGTTGATGAAGGCGAGATTTCGGTAGCGACGCTGTGTCACTACTACGGCTTCTTCCACCTGTTCCTGTTCACCATGCTGTTGGTGATCACCAGCAATAACCTGATCCTGATGTGGGCGGCCATCGAAGCCACCACGCTCAGTTCGGCGTTTCTGGTGGGGTTGTACGGGCAGAGCTCCTCGCTGGAGGCGGCCTGGAAGTACATCATTATCTGCACCGTAGGGGTGGCCTTCGGGCTGTTCGGCACCATTCTGGTGTACGCCAACGCGGCCAGCTTTATGCCCGATCCCAACGACGCCATCTTCTGGACGGAAGTGCTCAAGCACGCCACGCAGTTGGATCCGATGCTGATGCATCTGGCGTTCGTGTTTATCCTGATTGGTTTTGGCACCAAAACCGGGCTGTTCCCGATGCACGCCTGGCTGCCGGACGCCCACAGTGAGGCACCAAGCCCCACCAGCGCCCTGCTCTCTGCCGTACTGCTCAACTGCGCGCTGCTGATCATCATCCGGTACTACATCATTATCAGCACCACCCTGGGCCATGACTTTACCGGCACTCTGTTGATGGTATTTGGCTTCCTTTCTGTCGCAGTGGCGGCCTTCTTTATTCTGGTGCAGCGCGATATCAAGCGGCTGCTGGCCTACTCCAGCGTGGAGAACATGGGGCTGATCGCCGTGGCGATCGGCATCGGTGGCCCGTTGGGTATTCTGGCGGCTCTGCTGCATACCCTGAACCACAGCCTGGCAAAAACCCTGCTGTTCTGCGGCTCTGGCAACGTGCTGCTGAAGTATGGCACCCGCGATATTACCGTGGCGAAAGGGATGCTGAAATGCATGCCGTTCAGCGCCGTGTTGCTGGCAGGGGGAGCCCTGGCGCTGGGCGGTATGCCGCCGTTCAACATTTTCCTCAGTGAGTTTATGACGGTCACCGCCGGGCTGGCGGCTGGCCATATTACGTTGACCATCGTCTTGTTGCTGCTGCTGACGGTGGTATTGGCCGGGTTGGTCCGCATGGTGGCCAGCGTGCTGTTCGGCGCCAAACCAGAAGAAGTCAACAAAGGCGAACTGGGAATACTGACGACCTTACCGATGGTGATCCTGCTGGTATTGATGCTGGTGATGGGCACCCATATCCCGCAACCGGTCAGCCGACTGCTGGAAAACGCGGTCCACATCGTGATGAACAACAAGCCTGGCACTCATGCCCAGCCATTGAGCTGGCCATGGGCCGTTCAGAATCATTCCTCTGCGGCCGAACCTCAGGCAGGAGAAGTAAAGTGAGCTACGAAACCCACGTATTGACCCTCAACAACGACGAAAAACTCGGCAAAGGCTACCTGGCCAAAGTGCGCGAGAAGTTCCCCTCCGCATTGCTGGATGCCGAGTGGCAAACCGCCAACCAGGTCACCATCACGGTCAAGCTGAATTCGTTACCCGAGATCGTGGAATACCTCTATTACCAGTTAGGCGGTTGGCTGCCGGTGCTGTTTGGCAATGACGAGCGTACTTTGACCGGGGATTTCGCCGTCTACTACGTGCTGTCGATGGAGGAAGGGGAAAAGTGTTTTATCACCGTCAAGGCTCAGGTTAGCGCCATCACGCTGGAGTTCCCGTCGGTTACCCCTCGCGTTCCCGCCGCCGTGTGGGGCGAGCGTGAAATCCGTGATATGTACGGTTTAATCCCGGTGGGGCTACCGGACGAACGCCGCCTGGTATTGCCGGACGACTGGCCAGACGATCTTTACCCGCTGCGTAAAGACACCATGGATTACCGCCAGCGCCCCGAGCCAACCACTAACGTGGAAACCTACCCGTTTGAAAATGCGGCCACCGGTGAATCGCGCGTGGTGCCGATCGGGCCGATGCACATTACCTCCGATGAGCCAGGGCATTTTCGCCTGTTTGTTGACGGCGAGCGCATTGTCGATGCCGACTACCGGCTGTTCTACGTGCATCGTGGCATGGAGAAGCTGGCCGAAACTCGTATGGGCTATCAAGAGGTCACTTTCCTGTCCGACCGGGTCTGCGGGATCTGCGGCTTCACCCACAGCGTGGCGTACACCACCTCGGTGGAAAATGCGTTGGGGATCTATGTGCCTCCCCGCGCCCATGCTATCCGCAGTATTCTGCTGGAGGTCGAACGGCTGCACAGCCACCTGCTGAACATTGGGTTATCGAGCCACTTTGTCGGCTTTGATACCGGCTTTATGCAGTTCTTCCGTGTGCGTGAAAAGTCGATGACCATGGCGGAGCTGTTAACCGGATCGCGTAAAACCTATGGGCTCAACCTGATCGGTGGCGTGCGCCGCGACATCCTGAAAGAACAGCGGGTGAAAACCATCAAGCTGATCCATGAGATGCGCGCCGACGTGACGCAACTGGTAGAGATGCTGCTCGGCACGCCAAATATAGAGCAGCGCACCAAAGGCATTGGCCTGTTGGATCGGCAGATTGCCCGCGACTACAGCCCGGTGGGGCCGATGATCCGCGCCAGCGGCTTCAAGCGCGATATGCGTTTTGACCACCCTTATGCCAACTACGGTTCATTGCCGAAAACGCTGTTCACCTTCGACGGCTGCGACGTGTATTCGCGCGTGATGGTGCGCGTGCAGGAAGTGCTGGATTCGCTGGCGATGATCGAATACGGCCTGGATAACCTGCCGGGCGGCCCGCTGCTCACCGAAGGTTTCCGCTATCAGCCGCACAAGTTTGCCTTGGGCTATGCCGAAGCCCCGCGCGGTGAAGATATCCACTGGAGCATGCTGGGGGATAACCAAAAGCTGTTCCGCTGGCGCTGCCGGGCGGCCACCTACGCCAACTGGCCGGTGCTGCGTTATATGCTGCGCGGCAATACGGTTTCCGATGCCCCGCTGATTATCGGCAGCCTCGATCCCTGCTACTCCTGTACCGACCGCGTCACGCTGATCGATATCAACAAGCGTAAGGCGAAGACCGTGCCGTACAAGGAGATTGAACGCTACGGGATCGAACGCACCAATTCACCGTGCAAGTGAGGGAGGGATCATGCTGAAACTGTTTAAAACCATCCTAAAGGCCGGTGAAGTCACGGTGAAATACCCGTTTAAGCCGCTAGAGGTGTGCCCGGGTTTTCGTGGCAAGCCAGAGTACGATCCTGAGCAGTGTATCGCCTGCGGCGCCTGCACCGTGGCCTGCCCGGCGAATGCGTTAACCATGGAAACCCATGAAGCCAGCGGCGAGCGCGTCTGGCAGTTATTCATTGGCCGTTGCATCTTCTGCGCACGCTGTGAAGAGGTTTGCCCGACGCGGGCAATCAGGCTGTCGGAAGAGTTTGAAATGGCGGTGATGCACAAGCCCGATCTGTATATCCGCGCCACCTTTACCCTGCTCAACTGCCGCAGTTGCCAACAGCCCTTTACGCCAACCAAATCGGTGAATTACGCCCTGGCGTTGCTGGCCCACGCGGGCATGGGGGCAGACAGCATTGAGGCCTTACGGCCCCAGTTCGAAACCTGCCCCGCCTGCAAGCGTAAACAGACTTTGAGCCAGCATCGGCCGATGAAACTAAGCCAACCGGCGGGAGCGAAATAATATGACGATGCCCGATATCAAGGTTAATCATCACCGCAGCACGCCGATCACCGTTGATGAACAGACCGCCAAACTCAAGAGCAAGCTGCTGAAGGATATCAAACGCTCGGCCTATGTGTATCGCGTGGACTGCGGCGGCTGTAACGGCTGTGAGATCGAGATCTTCTCCGCCATCACGCCGGTATTTGATGCCGAGCGCTTTGGTATCAAGGTAGTCCCCTCACCGCGCCATGCCGAT
Source organism: Serratia sp. 14-2641 (assembly GCF_001692375.1). NCBI lineage: Bacteria > Pseudomonadati > Pseudomonadota > Gammaproteobacteria > Enterobacterales > Yersiniaceae > Serratia > Serratia sp. 14-2641. The sequence continues at coordinate 211,478 of NZ_LXKR01000044.1, forward strand.
ATTCTGCTGTTTACCGGCGCGGTCACCCGGGCCATGCGCGTGCCCGCGCTCAGAGCTTACGAATCAGCCCCCGATCCAAAAATCTGTATCTCTTACGGGGCCTGCGGCTGCGGCGGCGGGATTTTCCACGATCTGTACTGCGTCTGGGGCGGCAGCGAGTCAATCGTGCCGATTGACGTGTGGATCCCCGGCTGCCCACCGACGCCTGCCGCTACCATCTACGGCTTTGCCGTGGCCCTGGGCCTACTGGAGCAAAAGCTGAAGGGAGAAAACCACCTTGAGCAGGTAGACGAAAAGGCTGCATTGTTGCTGCCAGGCATCCCACTGCATACCCGCGTCCTGATTGAACGCGAGGCACGCCGTCTGGCGGGCTACTACCAAGGCCGCATCATCAGCGACCGTTTCCTCTCCCTGTTGGCCGGTGCCAGCATAGATGCGGCCACGTTGCGCCTGGAGGAATGGTTGCAACAGGAAAGCGATCCTCGCCTGCGCGAGATTGTCGCTTGCCTGGTTGACTGCCTGCAACAGGAGCTTACCCATGCAAAATGAAGGTAAGGCGGTGTTCTGGTCATTACGCCAGAAGTTCCTTGATAGCGATGACGACATGCCTGCCCAGGCGCAGCAGGTGATGTATTACTCGCTGGCGATTGGCCACCACGTAGGGGTGATTGACTGCCTGAATACCGAGCTGAGCTGCCCATTGCCGCAATATCAAACCTGGGTTGAGCAGTTCCCGGAGGGTGAGGCCCAACGCAAGATGCGTGGCCTGCTGACCTTCGGCGAAATCACCATCGACTCCACCCACACCAGTCTGCTGGCCAATGCCCTGGCCCCGTTGATCGATAGCCAACCGGCGCCCTTTAGCGAATGGAGTAGCAAGCTGCTCGGCTTGCTCGCCGAGATTGAGCGGGAGCCTGCTATCTATCTGATTGTGAAGAAGGTGACGAACCCATGAATGTCGTACTTACCGTAGGCAATAGCATGATGGGGGACGACGGTGCCGGGCCCTTGCTGGCCGAGATGATGGCCGAAACGCCGATCGAGGGTTGGATCGCCGTTAACGGCGGCTCCACACCGGAAAACGTGACCCATCAGATCCGCGATCTTAAGCCCAACCGGCTGGTGATTGTCGATGCCACCGATATGGAATTGGCACCCGGCGAGATCCGCATCGTCAATCCTGACGATATTGCCGAGATGTTCTTTATGAGTACCCACAATATGCCGCTCAATTTCCTGATCGACCAGCTACGTGAGGATATTGAGGAAGTGATATTTCTCGGCGTTCAGCCGGACGTGGTGATGTTTTATTTCCCGATGACGGAGAAAGTGACGCAGGCGGTACGGGTGATTTATCAACGGTTATCAATATGGGATACGGGGGAAAGCTTTGAGCGGCTCTGAATAGCAGCGCCTAATACCGTAACACGAAAGCTTGGGGCGGGGGTGAATGATGACAATAAATGCCAGTCATTAATCCACATCAAGTCAGCGTGGCACAATTTATGCTTCAAATAAGTGAGACACATTTTTCGTCACCGGGGAGATTTGCTGGTCCAGTGGCGTGTTGAGCAATGTCGAACAGGTTTAACAAGGAGTGCAGGAGATGAAAACAGTCATCACGGTCTGCCCTTATTGCGCTTCAGGTTGCAAAATCAACCTGATAGTCGACAACGGCAGGATCGTTAAGGCCGAAGGCGCTAACGGCGTGACCAATCAGGGCGAGCTATGCCTGAAAGGGTATTACGGCTGGGATTTCGTTCACGATACCAAGATCCTGACGCCACGGCTGAAAACGCCGATGATCCGCCGGGAACGGGGTGGCAAACTGGAATCGGTGTCTTGGGAAGAGGCCATTGAGTTCGCCAGTTCGCGCCTGCTGGCCGTTAAAGAAAAATACGGCCCGAATGCGATTATGACGACCGGTTCCTCGCGCGGGCCCGGTAACGAAGCCAACTATGTGATGCAGAAATTTGCTCGCGCCACCGTCGGTACCAACAATATCGACTGTTGCGCACGCGTCTGACACGGCCCCTCGGTTGCAGGTCTGCAGCGATCGGTCGGTAACGGCGCCATGAGTAACTCCATCTGCGAGATTGAGGATACCCAGTGTATTTTTGTCTTCGGCTATAACGCTGCGGACTCGCATCCTATTGTCGCCCGCCGCATTCTCAAGGCGAAGGAGAAAGGAGCCAAGGTCATTGTTTGCGATCCACGCTACATCGAAACGGCGCGTATTGCGGATATCCATTTGCCGTTGAAAAACGGTTCCAACATCGCCCTGATCAACGCACTCGCTCATGTGATGATTGAGGAGAACCTGTACGATCAGGCGTTTGTTGAACAGCATACCGAGCAGTTCGATGAGTATCGCGCCATCGTGGCGGGCTACCCACCGGAGTCGGTTGAAAAAACCACGGGTCTCAATGCCCAGCAGATCCGTGAAACGGCACGCATGTATGCCAGCGCGCCAACGGCCACCATCCTGTGGGGCATGGGCGTCACCCAGTTCTATCAGGGCGTGGAAACCGTGCGTGCGCTGACCAGCCTGGCGATGCTGACCGGTAACCTGGGCAAGCCGAACGTCGGGGTCAACCCGGTACGCGGCCAGAACAACGTTCAGGGTGCCTGTGATATGGGCGCGTTGCCTAACACCCTGCCCGGCTATTTCCAGGTAACGGATGCCGAGGCGCGGGAAAGGTTTGCCAACGCTTGGGGGATCGACGCAATGCCCGCCGAGATCGGCTATGCGTTAAGCGAAGTACCGCACAATATCGACCATGGCAAACTCAAGGCGCACTACATCATGGGGGAAGATCCGCTGCAAACGGAGCCGGATTTAGCCACCATCCGCAGAACCTTTGAGAAGCTGGATTTGCTGATCGTGCAGGATATCTTCATGACCAAAACCGCCGCGATTGCCGACGTTATTTTCCCGGCAACCTCCTGGGGCGAGCATGAAGGGGTGTATACCGCGGCAGACCGCGGCTTCCAACGCTTCTATAAAGCAGTGGAGCCGGTGGGCGATGTGAAGACGGACTGGCAAATCATCAGCCTGATGTCGACGGCCATGGGTTATCCGATGCACTACAACAATACGCAGGAAATCTGGGACGAACTGCGCGAGCTGTGCCCGATCTATTACGGCGCTACCTACGAGAAAATGGCGGACCTGGCCTACATTCAGTGGCCTTGCCCAACGTTGGATCACCCGGGTACGCCTTATCTGTACGAAGGCGGGGAATTCTCTCGGCCCGGTGGCAAAGCGGAGTTCTTTACCTGTGAGTGGGCTCCGCCGATCGATCAGCTCAGCGATGAGTTCCCGTTCGTGCTGTCGACGGTACGCGAAGTGGGCCATTACTCCTGCCGTTCGATGACCGGCAATTGTAAGGCACTGGTCGCGTTGGCCGATGAACCGGGCTATGTGCAAGTCAACTCGGAAGACGCTGCACGGTTGGGGATTGAGGATCAGGCATTGGTGTGGGTGCGTTCACGTCAGGGCAAGGTCATTACCCGTGCCAACGTCAGCGAACGCCCTAACCGGGGTGCGATCTACATGACCTACCAATGGTGGATCGGTGCCTGTAACGAGCTGGTGGCGGAAAACCTCAGCCCGATAACCAAAACGCCGGAATACAAATACTGCGCCGTGCAGATTGAGCCGATTAAGGATCAAGGGCAGGCAGAACATTACGTTCAGCAGGAGTACAGCAAGATTAAACAGCGCCTACGCGAGGCCGCTGCGGGCTAATCTGTAAAAGCCGAACCTCAGGGACGAGGTTCGGCTTTCCACGCATCTCTCACCACCCGCTATTCATCCTCACACTTCTGCCAATGGCTGCCATACTAAAATTCCTAATAGACATATTATCCCGTGACTGACAAGCCCGCACAATACCCCCTTACTTTGTCAAGGATTGATCGTTTTCAACGATCGGTCTGATCTTATTGATCTGTACAACCAATTATCTTTGTCTTTCCGCCACCTATAAGATCGCCTTGGGTGTCGTGGGGCTTGGTGCATCTTGAAACCCATGCATAACACGTCGGCCGCAAGCGTCGAAATAACGGGCTTTCAATAAACAGGAAAAGTGAAGATGACAGATGAAAAGGTCCGCACGGCAGATTATCGATCTCTGGGATACATCAGCAAAATATGACGTTCGTGACGAGTGCTGGCAAAGCCGGGTTACCCGATCGCCGCTTGCCCAACCGATTACTGCACCGCGAACGGGTACAGCGCATCCTGGTTATCAAGCTGCGTCACTTTGGTGACGTCCTGCTAACTACACCGTTGCTCAGTACGCTACGCGCCAATTACCCCAGCGCCCTGATTGACGTGCTGGTGTATGACGGCACCGAGGCGATGCTGGCAGGTAATCGAGATGTCTATCTGACCTATACCGTCGATCGAAGCCTAAAACGGCAGGGCTGCAAGGCACAGTATCGCGGTGAGCAAGCCCTGTGGAACAGCCTCAACACTGGCCACTACGACCTGGTGATTAATCTGTCCGACCAGTGGCGGGCTGCGTTGTATTGCCGCTTTCTCAAACCGACGTTCAGCCTGGGGTTTGCTTACCCCAAGCGTAATAATCGGCTGTGGCGAGCTTGCCATTCGTTGTTGGTGCCGGTGGACGGGCATGACCAACGGCACACCGTGCTCAATAACCTCGCTATTCTGGCCCCACTGGCATTACCGACCTTGGTGTCCAAGGTCACCCAGGCTTACCGGCAGCGCGATGTCGATGAGATCGACCGCCTCAGCCAACATCATCACCTGACGGATTTCGTGCTGATCCAGCCTACCGCGCGCTGGGCGTTCAAAACCTGGTCAGTGGCGGGATTCGCACGGGTTATCGACTATCTCACCGCCAGCGGAGAAACCGTGGTGCTGACCTGCGGGCGTTCTGCCGATGAGATCGCCATGATAGCCGCCATTCTGGCCCACTGTTCCATGCCACAACGGGTGGTCAATCTGGCCGGTCGCCTGGACCTGCCGGAACTTGCCGTCTTGATCGATCGGGCGAAGCTGTTTATCGGTGTGGATTCGGTAGCAATGCATATGGCCGCCTCCTTGCAGACGCCTTCCGTCGTGCTGTTCGGTCCCAGCAATCTGCAACAGTGGTCACCCTGGCAGGCTCAGCACATCCTGTTATGGGCAGGCAACTACCGCTCATTACCGCAACCCGACGAGGTGGACACCGCTACCCCGGAACGTTATCTGGAGGCTATTCCCGTCAATGAGGTTATCCGAGCCATAAACCGCCAACTTACCTGCCTGGAAATCCCAACTTCCCGCACGGTGAATGACACCGTGTTTAATTAACCCTGATTTGAGCCACTTCATGTCATCCACCGAACCGTGTTCTGTATCGTTACTCTCCCCAACCCGCCTTCGGCTGTTTGGCTTTACGGCGTTTTTGCTCGGCGCGTCCCTACCGACGTCCAATGCGCTGATGAATGCTTCGCTGGTGTTGGCGGCGATATGTCTGCTGTGGCAGCGCGACTTTCGCCAGTTGATACCTTTGCTCAAACAACCGCTGGTGTGGCTGCCCGCATTGATGTTCGCACTGCTGGCCGCCTCGTTATTGACCCAGCACCACGAATACGGCCCGAAGATGGTCGGCAAGTATCAAAAGCTGCTGTATGTATTGCCCTTGGCGTTGTTCTTTCTCAGCGACTCCAGGCTTATCACCCGCTTTATCAGCGGCTTTCTGCTCGCCAATGCCGTGATACTGGCGATCAGCCTGGCTTCGGGGGTCGGGCATGTGACGCTGGGTGGCCTCGATCCGCAGAATCCAACGGTGTTTAAACTGCAGATAACCCAGAACGTGTTTATGGCGTTTGCTGCGTTGATATGGCTAACCCGTGCTTTTGGACAATCAGGCGTGCTGCGCTGGTGTTATGGGGCATGGGTTCTACTGGCAACGGCGAACGTGCTGCTGATGGTACAGGGGCGCACCGGCTATGTGGCGCTATTGGTCGGCGTGGGGCTTTGGTTGCTGCTGACGCTGCCCCGCTGGCAGCGGTTGGGGGTATTAGCCTGTGGCTTGCTGCTGGCCATTATGCTGATTTTTATCCCCAATAGAGCGACGGAGCGCCTGACGCTCGGCCTTGCTGAGGTGCGCAATTGCGTGCTGGCCCCGGCAGACCAGGCCTATCAAGCTTGCGACAACTCGATGGGGCAACGCACCGCCTTTGCCCGCGAATCACTACGCCTGATAAAACAGGCCCCGCTGCTGGGGAACGGGGCCGGGAGCTTCTGGTATGGCAACGCGCAGACCGGTTACGGCGTGCATAACCCGCACAATGAGTATCTTCTGGAAACGGTACAAAATGGCTTGCTGGGGTTGGCGCTGTTTTTGGGCTGGATGTGGTGCTGCTTCCGAGCGGCCTGGCAGCAACCAACAGCCTGCCGCAACCTGCTGGTTGCCGTGCTCGGCAGTTATCTGGCCTGCCACCTGTTCAACTCGTTCCTGCTGGATTCCGCCGAAGGGCATCTGTTTATGGTGTTGGCCGCCGTACTTGCTGGCTCCAGAGTTGTTCGGCAGCCTAAATAACCTCAACCGTCTCATTGTGTTCTGGGGGCGCCGTTGCAGCCCCCCGTTTTCAATCTGGCCTGCGGTTAATTCAGTTTGGCTTTGGAGAAATCACTGCCCATCAAGCTGACGCTATAACCACTGACGTTGCTGCGCGTGGCATAGAAGGTTTTACCATTCGCCAGCGCAATCCACGGAGCCTGCTGGTAAAAGATTTCCTGCGCCTGGCCATAGAGTTTCGCACGTTCGGCAGGGACGCTAGTCAACCTGGCCTGCTGTACCAGTCCATCATAGGTTTTATCGCACCAGCGCGCGGCATTCGAGCCGGTTTTGATACTGTTGCAGCCCAGCAATACCTCGGCAAAGTTATCCGGATCGCCATTATCGGACATCCAGCCAAACAGCGCGGTGTCATGCTCGCCCTTACGCATCCCGGCAAGATATTCCCCCCACTCGTAAGAGACGATCTTCGCCTTCACGCCGACCTTTTCCCAATCGCTTTGCAGCATCTCTGCAATACGCTTGGAGTTCGGGTTATACGGGCGCTGAACCGGCATCGACCACAACGTGATCTCAAAGCCTTTTTCCACCCCGGCCTGTTTCAGCAACGCCTTGGCTTTTTGTGGATCGTAGCCGTAATCCTGCAGGTCTTTATCAAAACCCAGCATATTTGGCGGCAGCGGCGATTTCGCCACCGTGGCCGAACCTAAAAACACCGCGTTAACTATCGCCTTTTTGTCAGTGGCATAGTTTAGGGCTTGGCGCACCAGCACGTTATCCAACGGTTTTTTCTCGGTGTTAAACGCCAGGTAACCGACGTTCAGCGCATCTACCTTATGCAGGGTCAGATCTTGGTTTTTATTGATTTCATCAAACTGTACCGGAGCCGGTGCGGGGATAATCTGGCACTCGTTGGTCTGGAGTTTCGCCAGGCGCGTCTGTACGTTCGGCGTTATGGAGAAGATCAGATGCTTGGTCGGCACCTCACCATCCCAGTAATCAGGGTTGGCAGCATAGCGGATCAGTGAATCGACTTTATACTGCTGCAAGACGTAAGGGCCGGTGCCGATTGGCCAGGTATCCACATATTCTGGCGTGCCTTTTTTCAGCATCGCATCGGCGTATTCGGCGGAAAGGATCGACGCAAAGTCCATCCCCCAGTCGGCCAGAAACGCGGCGTTCGGCTCGCTCAGAACGAACTGAACGTGATAATCGTCCAGCTTTTTCACTTCCTTAATCAGCGTATCCAGACCTACGTCGTGAAAATATTCGTAATTACCCTGCGATACCTTGTGGTAGGGGTGATTTGGATCTTTCTGGCGTAACACCGAAAACACCACATCATCAGCATTAAAATCGCGGGTCGGCTTGAAGTTTTTGTTGCTGTTGAATTTCACCCCTTGGCGCAGGGTAAAGGTGTAGGTTTTACCATCCGGAGAAATCTTCCATTCGGTTGCCAATGAAGGCGTTGGCGTGTTGTTAACCGGATCGAAATTGATTAAGCGGTTATACAGCACCTGCGAGCTGGCAACAAACGTTGGGCCAGAACTGGCAATCTGCGGGTTGAACGACTCCGGTGACGCCTCGGAGCAATAAATCAGCGTATCGTTAGCTGCCGCGATGGCAGCGCTTGCCGGTAAGAGTGTGCTCAGCGCCAGCGCGAGCAGCGTTTTCCCTGTAGACATGGTCATCGCCTTGTTTGACTTTTTTATCAGGCGACAATCTCAGCACGGACAGGGAACCCAGGCAAATAACCAATTGCTCTCAGGTTATGCCAAAACCGTTGTTTTTGCTGTTTTATTCAGCTGCGTGGGCGCAGCATGCCGCGCCCCAACAAAGTGAGCAACCTCAGCTCAGCAGTAGCCCATCATCATCCAGCTTTTCACCACGTGTTTTCTCAAACATCGCCAGCAGATCGGTGACCTGCATGTTGGCCCGTTGCTCACCGACAACATCCAGCACCACCCGTCCCTGGTGCAACATCACGGTCCGATGGCCATGATCCAGCGCCTGGCGCATGGAGTGTGTCACCATCAGTACGGTTAATTGCTGCTCGGCGACAATACGGTCGGTCAATGCCAGCACAAAGGCCGCCGTTTTAGGATCGAGCGCGGCGGTATGTTCATCCAGCAAGAGCAGACGAGAAGGCTGTAGCGACGCCATCAGCAGGCTGACAGCCTGACGCTGCCCGCCAGACAGCAGGCCCATGTGATCCCCTAAACGATTCTCCAGCCCCAGTTCCAACGTGGCCAGCTTGTCACGGAACAGCTGCCGCTGTTTGCTCTTGACGGCACGCTGAAATCCTCGGGTTTGGCCGCGCTGCAGTGCCAGTGCCAGATTCTCCTCAATGCTCAGCCCCTCACAGGTTCCCGCCAGCGGATCCTGGAACACACGGGCGACCATACCAGCACGGCGCCAGGCGGGCATCAGGGTAACGTCCTGTTCGCCAATAAACACTTGGCCGCGATCGGGGGTAATATCACCGCTGACCGCATTGAGCAAGGTAGACTTCCCTGCCCCATTACTGCCAATGACCGTCACAAACTGCCCGGCCTCGATGTTCAACGACAGGCCACGTAATACCGGGTTCTCCAGCGGGGTTCCAGGGTTAAAGGTTTTAAACAGCTGCTCGGCGCGCATCATGATGGCTGCCTCCCCCGCTTGCTTTTCAATTTTTGTTTCAGCTTAGGCAGGACCAGCGCCAACGTAACCAGCAGCGCAGTGATCAGATTCAGATCCTGCGCCTGCAAGCCGATAAAGTCTGCATTCAGGGCCAGAGCGATCATCAGGCGGTACAGCAATGCCCCTAACAGGGTCGCCATAGTGATCAGGAACAGGCTACGGGCAGGCAACAGCGTTTCACCGATGATCACCGCCGCCAGCCCGACGACGATGGTGCCGATCCCCATGGAGATATCGGCGCCCCCCTGAGTCTGTACATACAGTGCCCCCGCCAGCGCTATCAGCGCATTGGACACCGCCATGCCGATCACCGTTAGCCGACTGGTCGCAATCCCCTGAGCGCGTGCCATGCGTGGATTCGCTCCGGTAGCCCGCAGCGCAAGGCCGACCTCAGAGGTCAGGAACGCGTCGAGTGCCAGTTTGACAACGACAACCACCACCAGCAGCAATATTGGTTGGATCAGCCAGGCGTTGTCTTCAACCTGACTGATGAAAGGAGTGAAAACGCTAGGTAAGCCGATCAGGGCCAGGTTTGGTGCCCCCATAATGCGCAGGTTGATGGAATACAGGGCAATCATCACCAAAATGCTGGCTAGCAGTTGCAAAATACCGAGCCGCACGTGCAGCCAGGCCGTCAAACAGCCAGCACCGGCACCCGCGATAGCCGCCAGCAAACACGCCAGCCAAGGGTTATAACCGCTGACAATCATCACCGCGGCTACTGCGCCCCCTAGAGGGAAGCTGCCATCGGCCGTCAGATCGGGAAAATTGAGTAAGCGAAAGGAGATCAATACGCCCAACGCGACCAGCGCAAAGATCAGGCCGATCTCCAAAGCGCCCATCAGGGAAATTAACGACATGCGTACCTCATAAACATCTTGGCCTGCCACCTGCGGCAGGCCATTTACACCCGATGTAAACCATCATTCAACGCAGATCGTTATTTGATGACTTCTTGTGCTGATTGCACCAGTTCAGCTGGCAGAGTGACCCCCTGCTTCTGGGCAGCAGCAGGGTTGACACTCAGGCTGAGCTTGTTACCCACCTCAGGAGCTATTGCGCCTGGCTTCTCACCCTCTAACAGACGGACAACGATTTTACCGGTCTGGCGGCCCAGATCGTAATAACTCATCCCCAACGCCGCAGCCGCACCACGTTTGGCAACGCTATTGTCACCGGCGATCAACGGGATTTTTGCCTGATTGGCAATGCCAACCAGCGACTCGTAGGTGGAGATAACGTTGTTATCGGTATTGGTGTAGATCACGTCGACTTTGCCTACCAGGCTTTTGGCCGCAGGGGCTACGTCGATAGTACGTGCAGCAGGAACCTCAACCAGCGTCATCCCGCGTTTGGTTAATTCCTCTTTCAGCTCTTTGACCACCACCGTCGAGTTGACTTCCCCTGGGCTGTAGACCATGCCGACTCGCTTGGCATCGGGTTTAACCTGCAAGATCAGATCGACCTGCGGGCCGATGGCTACGCTGTCTGAAACGCCGGTAACGTTGGTACCACTCGGCTGCCAGCTACTCACCAGCTTGGCCGCCACCGGATCGGTTACTGTAGTAAACACCACCGGTATGGTCTTGGTAGCCGCCACCACGGACTGGGCCGCAGGCGTTGAAATCGCCACTATCGCATCGGGCTTGTCCCCGATAAATTTACGCGCAATCTGCCCTGCGGTGGCCGTATTTCCCTGCGCACTTTGGAACTGGATCTTGACCTTATCCTTGTCATACCCCGCAGCCTTTAGCTCATCAATCACCCCATCACGGGTAGCATCCAATGCCGGATGGTCAACGATAGAGAGGATCGCCACGGATTTCGGCGCAGCCGCGTAACTGCTGACTGCAAATAAGGCAGCGGCGAGAGCTACAAAAATATTTTTATTATTCAAAGGCATGGTCATATCCTTTTCAAGTTGGCGTTGGTGCCAGAGGTGGTGATTAATCATCCTAGCACAGTGTTTTACCGCCATCTATCGGATAACGTTTTGTTATCATGTGGTTAACATGCAGAATGAGAAGAAAACACTCGGTGCGCTTACACGGGGCAGTGATTCGGGTCACAAACCGCCACTTTTAGCCTCTCGTTGTTCGGTTCACGGCCTTGGTGACATCCCTCGCGAGTGGGCTATTGGGGCTTGATAATACGCAGGCCGTTTACAGCGTCCATAACCCGTACAGCTTGTGGGTTATGGAACTGAACAAAATGGCCTGCTGGGGTTATTTGGGGATTGGGTGATTCGGTGAATTATTGCGCTATGCTCAGGCTATTTCTTTTTCGCTGACAATGGCTTTTGATACCAGGCCATAGTCGATCGCTTCTGCCACCGGCATCCAAAAATCGCGGTCAATGTCGTTCAAGACCTTTTCCAGTTTCTGCCCGGTTTCCTTGGCGATCAAGGTGGCGATTCTTTCCCGGATGCGGATAATTTCTCTCGCCTGAAGCGCCACATCGGTAGCCTGACCACCGATACCACCGTTTGGCTGGTGGATCAGAAAACGGGTATTGGTCAGGCAGAAGCGACGCTCCTTGGGCACCGATAAGAACACATTAACCGCGGCGCTCCCTACCCAACCGCTGCCGATCATATTCACCGGCGCGCTAATAAAGCGGATCACATCGTGGATCACATCACCCGACTCTACATGACCACCAGGTGAACAAATCAGGAAATTAATCGGCGCAGAGGACTCGTCGGACAGCACCACCAATTGCTTGACGACATTGTAGGCCACCGTGTCGTTGATCTGCCCAAACAGCAGGATAGTTCGCGACTTGAAGGTTCTCTCATCCAAAAAGGCATCACGCTGAGGAGCGCTTATTTCCGATTTTTCTTCCATCTTGTACCTCGACTGTTTTATCTCTCATCCTGGCCGAACATGGCAAAGATAACCATAGCAGCAATCGTCGCAACTAGCCTTGCAACAATCACCAGCCAGCTGGCAAATAACCAAACAGTGACGCAATCGCATAGACCGCACTTCCCAGATACAGCAGTATAATACTCACCTGCAACAGCGGATGCGTGATCCAGTTACACTGCCAAAGCGGTACCTGGTCGCCATGCTTGCGGGCACCGCGCAAAATCAGTATCGGCATGATGGACAAGATCACTCCACTGAATACACCGGCGAAATACAACGCATTGACGAATGAAACCAGACCACTGTAGGCCAGCGCGAACGGTGGCAAAACGACCACCATCAACACACCGAAGCGTCGCAACGGCCGTTCATCGTCCCCTAACCTGAACTTATCGAAAATATTGCTCACGAAGCTGCCACCCAGCCCCCAGTAGGATGTCAGCATGGCACATAGCGCAAAGATATTGGCCGAGAAGAAAGCCCATTGGCCAAGCGCCTGCCCCCACGAGATCGTCGCCACGTCAGAAATATTACCCAACCCACTGAGCGCGATCACCGACATCGGCACCACCGCCAACAGCACAAAAGTCGTTACCATCCCGACAATAATAGCCTTGGGAAGCTGTGCTGGCTTATCCGCAAAACCACGCGCCATCTCAGGCACAATATATTGGGCAGAGAAACAGAACACCACCACACTGAACACGGGCACCATGAAGAGCCAATCACCGTCAAGCAGGTTGCGCATCTGGGTGGTCTCTTTCAATAGCGTCGCGATAACCAAAGCGCTCAGCATGGCAACCATGCCAATACTGATAAACTTTTCGCCACGGCCTATCGCCTTCAAGCCAAGATACAGCACCAACGCCGCCGGGATAAAAAACAGCAGGCTGCCGAGCGCAGGTGAAATGCCGAGCAGGGATTGCAATAATTTGCCGCTACCAGACATGTAAGCGGTAAGCGCGCCGATACTATTGACACATACTGAAGCGAACATGACCCATGAAGCAAAACCACCGACATACCGCCGGGCCAAACCGCTTAGTTGCAGATGTTCTCGGGTACGAAGGGTGGATTCAGCGACATACAGCATAGAGATGGTGGTGACACAGCCAACCAGTACCAGCCAGAATAGCAAAGGTAAATAACCCGCTTTACTGGAAGCGTACGCGATAGAAAGCACGCCTGCACCGATATTAGTGCCGACTATCATTGCTACCCCTTCAAGAAAAGTCAGTGATTTGACGGGTGCAAGAGTCCGTTCCCCTGCGGCTAATGCCGGGGAAATGCCAATGTTTTCGCAAGACATATATCATCCTTTGATACCCGGTAGCGTTAATGACCAGGAAAAGTTAGCGTCTAGAGGGTTAGTTGTTACTTTTTGTTCACAAATATGAAACAACATCACTTGGTTATACAGTGTACGGCCCTATAAACGAGTGCCAATCACGATTACTTGAGGGATCCAATTGCGTTCTTTAAGGGGGGATTATTATTGCAGCGATCCAGCGAACAGCCTGATGGCAAGCGGCATCTGCGGCTTGATGACGCGATCCGCACCAGCAACCTTTGTGCTTCGGACGATTATTGTCTGGATGGTGTGTACGAGGATTTTTGCAGGATGTGATCAGAGGGCATAAAAAAGTGTGGGAAAGTCGCGAATGGTTCGCCTGCCGAGGGTAGGATAACCAGCATCATTTCATAACAATCCCCATTATATCAGCCATATTCCATCACTACCCGTCAGCCCTCTGATTTTACAGGCTCATCGTTTTCGCCGTCAGTTTTTGCTACCCAATGGATAAAAACGCCATGAGTTTTTAAACAGCAAATCACCATGAATTAGAATGACGCCTTTGTTCAAAAAATCTCAGGAATATGTTTCAAAGGATAGTCTGGTGAATGATATTTTCCGATTTTGCGTTTAGGCAATTTAATCTTCTTTTTCGGCAACCGCTTGTAGGGAATATGCTGCAAAAAATGGTGGATAACATTTAGTCTAACCCGCTTTTTGTCTTCTGAATTAGCCACAAACCAAGGAGCCCAAAGGCTGTCTGTGGCGGCGAACATGTCGTCCCTGGCTCGGGAATAGTCGTCCCAGAGTTCGAAAGAACGGATATCTATCTCTGAAAGTTTCCATGTCTTGCGGCCATCATCAATACGTGCACGCAATCGACGTTCTTGTTCCTTTGGGCTTACATCCAGCCAGTATTTGATGAGAATGATGCCAGACTCCACCATTAATCGTTCCACCATCGGAACCGTCTCCAAAAACTGATGCGTCTGCTCTTGCGTACAAAAACCCATAACTCGCTCGACGCCAGCTCGGTTATACCAACTACGATCGAAGATAACGACCTCTCCTGCTGCTGGCATGTATGGCATGTAGCGTTGCAGGTACATTTGGGTTTTTTCACGTTCGGTTGGGGCAGGAAGGGCAACAACACGGAACACTCGCGGACTGACCCTTTCGGTCAGTGCTTTTATCGTGCCGCCCTTGCCAGCCCCATCGCGCCCCTCAAACACGATGCATACTTTCAGCCCCTTGGCTATCACCCAACTTTGTAAATGGACAAGTTCTTCGTGTAATAACCTGAGCTCTTGCTGATATTTTTTTTCCGGTATTTTTGCCGTGCCTTTTCTTTGTGGCACACTGTTGCCTGATATGCGCTTGGGGTTCTTTTCTTTTGAAAGACTGGCTGCGGGTACGATTTTGTTTTTCTTTTCGTTAGTCATGAGGTTACCCCACAATATAATCTATATGACGCTAGCCTGACGGTTGCCCCCCATCACAGCGCTTGGGGCTGCCTATGCGGGGCGAATAAGGAGTCAGGAGTCGATGAGCAAACACGTGGTCTCATCCCATACAATATCCTAGCTGTTATTTCTTCATGCTGCGAACCCTCTTCGCCTGTGCTGCTGAAAGTGCTTAGCTTCCCATCAACCTGACTAACTGCGCTGTCACCGCGTTGAGAAGTTGCCTTGATGGCCACCTTGGCCGGTGCATAACAGCTGATGCTGAAATCCAGCTGTTTCTCATCCAGCGTGGTGTAGGCAACGTCACCAGCGCATGATATCCCACCCGTGTTGCAAAGTTTGCCAACACGACGGCCCCCTTGGTCGGGTATACATTCAGGCTTGACTGCGTCATGTCCACATCGTCCGGCAGTGTCGACGGGTTCAGGCTGATATTGTTGGTCTGGTAATTCGACAGGTACGGCACCACCGCATACCCTCGACTGTCCGTTCGCACGTTGCCTCCGTTCATCACCTGAGTCCCTGCCGCGCCTGGTGCACTCACCACCGCCACCGAACTCCCCAGCATCTGGCCCAGAGTCACGCCCTCCGGATGAACAAGGACGGCACCATTGCCCCCCAGGTTCAGCGATCGGTTGCTGCTGCTGTAGCTGTAGCCACCGTTCACCATCCCCCGGCTGCCCTGGTAACCCGCATTCAGTGTGCTGGTACTGCTGTCTTCGCCATTCGACCAGCCCTGCATCACGCTGTAGGACAGGCGGTCATCCAGCGCATTACCATTGATGCCTGTCTGTTGACTTACCCGCCCCCTGATTGTCGTGAGTCATCTGGTAGCTGGCATAGGCACGGTTTAACATGGATTGTGGGCCGAACAGACTCAGCGGCACCTGGATATTCAAGGCGACCTGCCTGTTCTCCGGCCACTCGCCCCCGTCTCCCTTGACTCGGTCAATGCTGTACGCCAGCCCGACGCTCACCCCTTGATAGCTGCCGTTGTAACCCGCAGATACCGTATTTATGACCTTGTCTGTGCTCCAGTAATCATTACGTGATGCCGACAAGTACAACGCTCCCCATCGCTCCAACTGCTGGCTGATACGCATCTGGAACGCCGAACGCTGGCGCTCCAGCGCCCACGGCACCTGGCCGTCACGCAATCGGTGACCTATATTGTTGAAATCCGCAAAACTGTTGTAGTTGCGTGTCGAGTAACGGTAGGCAGTCAGGTCAACAGAAGTGCCGGTCTCAAGCAGACTCTTGGCATAGCGCACCCGGTATGACGATCCCTGCTGGCGTTCATCCTGCCCTTGTAGTTTGGCGCTTGACGTGGGTGACGGCCCCGGGTTGTTCATCCCACAAAACGTGGTCAAGGTTCGGCAGGTTGCTCCAGTGGCGCATCGCACGGGCTTGTTTGCCTTCCCCTTGCCACTCCCAGTAAAACTCAGCCCCGCCAGCCAACTGCCGCAGGCTGAATACATAATCATCACGATACTGATAGCGCTCGGCTTCCCCGGCCGCATTGATAGCGGCACTCAGTTGCCCCCGCTCATCGTACTCATAGGTCATGAGCGGGTGGAGAGCCTCTTCCCGACCCGATTCAGGTGTCAGGCTCAGCTGCGTCAGGCGTCAGCCTTGAGGCAGCTCCTGATACCCTTGCCGTATCGCGGCATCCGGAGCCATTCATCGCCATATCAACAATGGTTTGATGGGTATCCGGTTTAGCACCGTTGTAGCGATACTGGAGCTGAAAGGTTTTCAGGCACTGCTTACAGCGATAGAGCTGCGCTCCTGAGCTGGAATGGCCGTTCCGGATAACCCCCTGAGTTTCAGAGCAACGGGGACAAACCACATCAATCTTTGCCATCAGTCATCCAAAAGAAAAAGAATATAACAGCACTAAATCGGAGTCACGACCCCAAATTATTCCTGACTGGAACGGAAGTATAACTAATCTGCATCGCCTATAAATAAATATTATCTTCCATAAAAAACAGAATGATCTTATAGTGCCACACATTGATAATACAGACATATCTTGGTCATCAATTTAATTTTCATTCTTTATCTTTTTGATGCTTACTGAATGTTTTGATCATGGATTGAACTCATTGCAAATAACCTTTTTAAAGGGTTATTTGTATAAAGCTCAGTAATAAACGCAGGAGACGTTTCTTAATGATAAGGACGTCAAAATCATTTAATAAGGGAAAAACATGAAAAAGATCCTTCTGTCTGTAGTCGCTGCTGCCATTTTGGCATCCAGCATGGCTAACGCCGCTCCTGGTATCAACAAAAAAATCTCAATCGTTGCCACCATTAACGATGCGATCTTTGTTTCCAAACCGGATGGTAGCACCTGGTACGACACAGAAGAACTGTTCGCCAGCGATCGCTACCAGACGACCTTCGCTTCTAACGATCTGCCAGTGCGTATTTACAGTACCACTGACAAAGTGGATGTGACCATGGTTCAACCTTTAACCGTGTCCCGTGCAGATAGCGCGCAGTTAGATGGCGTAAAAGTCACTCTTGGCGGCAAAGAATTGAGCACTGCAACTGCTGCAGAACTCACTCAGACCACCCCGGTAACCGGTGGTTTTGATAACACCTATACCCTGAAGATCACTGCAGATGCACCAACCAACGTTGCTACTGGCATTAGCACCAACGGTGACTATCAGGGCGATTTGGTGATGCTGTTCGAACCAATGCCATAAGATTTAATTGCTGGAAAGCTGATTATATTTGGCCTGATAGTTATCCCGTAATTGGATGAGGATTAGACCAATAATACAGAAGTCAAGATAGGGTTATATTTTTAACCCTATCATTCAATCGTCATCAGCGTTTCTTATAATGGTGATTTCGGTTTAGTGTCAGTTACCGTGTTATTAAAGCATTAAAATCCACTCAATAATGGATTGCTTAATTTAACCGGGTGTTTTGGTTAAGCAATTATTAGCGGCACTCTTTAATCTACTTATGGAACGGACTCTCCATGGCCAAAACTATCCCAGGATGGGCAACCGGATTATTGCTGTTGGCACCATCGGCAGCAACCTATGCAGATAATGCCCAAATTGAATACCAGGTTCCTGCGGGTTTTTCCGAGGCCGAGCAGGACAATTCCATGCAGTTTCTCGCCACGTTGGATGGCAAGCCTTTACCAGGCACTATCAGTTGGTCCGCGCAGAAGAACCGCCTGACTTTTGATGAAACACTGTTCCGCCAGAACGGTATTCCAACCGAGCAGATAGATCTGCTGAATAAAGTGTTGACGCAGATCCCCTACGCCGTCTGCCCCAACGGCTGCGACTATAGCATCAGCGGTCAGACCGTTTCTTTGGACAAGGTCAGGCAGTCACTCACCATCTCCGATGGCAAGCAGCGTTACGTGCGGCCACACACCATGATGGGGTTTATCCATAACCAGTCGCTGGATGTACGCACCGCGTCCAACAACTACCAC
Organism: Serratia sp. 14-2641; assembly: GCF_001692375.1. Classification (NCBI taxonomy): domain Bacteria; kingdom Pseudomonadati; phylum Pseudomonadota; class Gammaproteobacteria; order Enterobacterales; family Yersiniaceae; genus Serratia; species Serratia sp. 14-2641. The sequence continues at coordinate 229,795 of NZ_LXKR01000044.1, forward strand.
TCGGTCTCTGCGATGGGCCAAGCCTATCTTGGCATGCCATTTCAGAGTTATGGCTACCTGAATTGGTATTACAACGAGAGCAAAAGTTACGATACCCAGACAAACGATCAGGGTATCAGTACCTGGTATTTGCAGAAGAACTTTTCCAGCACTTACCTGCGCAGTGGCCGTCAGGACAGCCGGGATTACGCGGCCGGCAGCATCAGCACCACTATCAGTCCGAGCTTTGACCAGTTTGTCACCCTCGGCAGCCAGGATAATCTCAAACGCGATAATCAGTCGGCCGGCAAGATGGTGCTGTTCGCCACCAGCGATGGTGACTATGAGATCTACCGCGATGGGCGGCTGATCCGCCGTCTACCAGCCACAATTGGCCGCAATGAAATTGACTTCAACCAGTTGCCGGGCGGCTTCTACAGTGTGGAAATCCGGCTGGTCAACCGCAATGGTCAAGTGGTTAGCCGCGAAAATCAACAGATTGCCAACCTGAACTATGGGGCGAATGCTGGTTGGTTCGTGACCTTGGGTAAGGAGCTGGATACCCAGGAAAACCTGGCAAGCGCCGGGGCCAACTTCAGTACCAACTGGTTTGCCATGAGTAGTGCGCTGCTCAAGGGAACGGGTAAAAAATGGGCGATGGAACACAATATCACCCGGCCCATGCAGATTGGTGATGTGGATATGACCCCTACCGCAGGAGTCATGGCGGGCGAGAAGAGCGTCGGTGGCTATGCCAGTCTGAGCGTTGGCAGCCCACTATTAGGCTACCTGAGCGCCTCGCAGTACCAGAACACCACGATATCTGATTTCTATCGGGGCAGTGACAGCACCACGCTGTCATACAGCCGTCAGTTCGGGGCGACGCGTATGGCTTATCACTACAGCCGTTTCGCGCGCAGCGAACGCCACCAGTTACAAAGCACCTGGAACTGGCGCGGAAATGGAGTCTGGGCGGTGATTTCTACCGGTTTACAGAAGGGAGGATTTGAAACCAGCAACAACAACTACGGGCTGTTTCTGAATACCACCATCATGTTGGACCGTAACACAGGTACTTTTAATGCCGCTTATAACAACGGCAAATTGCACACTGGCGGTAGCTATAGCCGTGAGTTTGAAGACGTCAACGGCACAACTTACGCCGGATTGGACTTCAGTGAAATCGGCCGCACCAACGCCATTGGTGTCAACGCCCGCCGCAGCGGCTCTCGCGGTGACGTATCAGGTCGCATCGGTGTAGATGACCGCATCACCAACACCAGTTTTAACTACAACGGCATGTTGGCGGCAAGCCGCGACGGTATTGCCTTGGGGCGTACCAGCCCGAGCGGTGCCGCGATGCTGGTGACTACGCCTGTGCTAGGGGATGTGAAGTACGGCTTCAAGGTTGAAGGCTCTCCGGTTGCCGGTGGCAGCACCTATGCGGTGCCGCTGGCCAGTTATCAGGATGTGACCTTCGCCCGCGCGCAGTCGGTGGATGCCAATTCAGATATGAACATTCGCCTGCCGGCCAACGTTCTTCGTGCTCACCCCGGGCAAGTGTACCCAGTGACGGCGGAGGTTGAAATGAACCTGCTGTATAACGGTTTTCTGATGGACAACCACGGGTTACCAGTGAGCGGTACGCTGCAAGAAACCGGCGATACCGTTTACCCGAACGGTCTATTCTCGGTAGCGACGTCAATGATGCTGCAGGTCGTCACCGTCAATGGCAAACAGGGGCGTTATCAATGCGATCTGAGTCAACGCCAGAATAACAACCGCTACCTCTGCCGGCACCTGTAAGGGCTGGCGGTTAACGCATGGAATAGAGTAGAAAAATGAAACCGATAATCAATCCACTGCACATCACTCTGGCGAGTGCCCTACTGGCTATGAGTGGGTTAACTCTGGCCGATGGCCAACTGATGGTGATGCCCGCACGCAGCACCGTTGAAGGCAATCAGAATCGTTCCGTGCAGGTCAGTAACCTTGGGGATAAACCCCTTTATCTGAAAATCGATATGGTACGTATTGAAAACCCCGGTGAGAAACCTGAGCGTAAAACGCCGATTGGCGAGCTCACCGTACCGGAAATGATGGCCAACCCGGCCAAATTGACCTTAGGCCCGGGCCAAAAGCGCGACATCAATCTGGTGGTGCTGAAAGCGCCCGCGAAAGAAACCCTCTATCGCTTATACATCGTGCCAATCAATAGCATCAAAGTGGTGGGTGAGAATAGCAAAGAGAAAATCAAGGCGCCGATCACCTTTGGCATAGCCTATGGGGTGTTAGTGAACCACTTACCCTCCTCCGGTTCGCAAACCCACGGCTGGGCTCATCAGTGCCAAACCGGTGGGCTGCAACTGACCTCTACTGGCAACATGCATACGCTGTTTAGCGGTTTGCAGGCAGTTCCGGCGGGCAGCATGCCTGATGAACAAAAAATCTTCCCGGGCTTACCACGCGTATTCCCAGTGAAAGCCCTGAAAGGCCAAGCCGATGGCAAACCCTTTGATCTGCGCTGCCCATAAGGCCGCCGCAGCGATGGTGCTCTGTGCGATCACATGGGGAACAGCCCAGGCACTGATTGATATCAGACCGAAAATCGTCGAAATGAAAGGCAAAGAGGCGGTAGTGAACGTGATCAATACCGGCGATAAATCCGAGTTTGTCGAGATTGGCCTGTTCGAACTGATTAACCCCGGCGTACCGCCAGAACAGGAACAGCTGATCCCCTTGGGTAGCATCAAAACGCCTTACCTGTATGCCGCGCCGTTCAAGCTGTCTCTGGGCCCGCGCCAGGAAAAACGTGTACATCTGAAGGCGTTGAAACAGCCTGATCAAGAAAAGGTGTATCGGCTCTCGGTTATTCCGCAGCAAAAGCTCAGCATCAGCGGCACCCGTGGCAATGTGATGGTGGTCAATCTGGGGTATATGGGCCTGGTGCGCCAACTGCCCACTAACCCTACCACCGCCTGGCAGCACTACTGCGGATCGAAAGGAATAGAGTTGGCAGCAACCGGCAACGTGCGGGTTGAGTTCAGTGAGCTGACGCTGGATGGCAAAGACGTGGACAGCTTTAACGTCTATCCCGGCACGCCGCGTCATATGGCTGGCAAAACATTACGCGGCAAGGCGCAGGACAAAACGTTTACCCTGCACTGTGGCGCATAAAAAGGAATGAGCACCATGAAGCTATGGCAACAGATGATAGCGGCAACGTTGTTACTGCCAGGAATTGCAGCAAATGCAGTTGACTCACCATTGGGTGGGGTGCCGATCACCATCAACCTGACCAAACTGCCACAAATTACGGTAGAAAAACCGGAGGGTGGCTGGTACGACACACTGGCGTTGGACAACAGCAGCGGTAGAGACACCACCCTTTATCAAGCTCAAGTTCCGGTGAAGGTCAGCATCCGTAATGAGCGCGATTTCAGCGTCACGCTAGTTAACCCGCTGATCCTGACCCACAGCACAACCCCCTCGCTGACGTTCAGCTCCGCGCTGGTCGAGTTTGGCAGCAGTGCGACTACGTTGCAGACATTAAGCACTACGCCGATGGATTTCAGCAATTCGATCCCTCTGGGAGATACCTCGGTAGGAAATTATCTCCTGTCAGTGTCAGCCCATCAGCCTGCAGGGGCTCGGGGTGATATCACTGGCGACTATGTGGGTGAGCTAATGTTGTTGTTTGAAGTCAACATATAACGTTTTTCCCCAGTGATGTCGGCGTTTTGAATCAGATTTATTTTATCAAGGAATTATGATGAACAGATGTTTTCTAGCGCTGGCCTTTGCTGGCATCTTTCAGCTGTGCAGTTTGCTCAATCCAGCGTTGGCTGGCGCGTGGTACCGAACCGATCTGTCTAGCTGTATGATTACCGATATAGGTAATCAACAATGGAAGGTGACTTTTAATATGAACACCATCGTCATGGGAAACGGACCCGCCATTGGCTCAGGCGAGTTTAATTACCTCGTTATAAAAATTCCAGCCATTTCTGGTAATGTCATGAGCAGGACAAATTTTGTCTGGAGTCCGGTACCGGTTAAAGATATCAGCCTGCCATCTGGGGTTGCAGTCCGGGGTACGCCTTCAATTTATGCCCCAGGATTGGTTCTCGCCCCACCAGGGTCGGGTCCCCTGTTACTCGTACCTTCAGCCGGGACGAAAGGGCGCGTGGAATTTACTATCACGCCAACAGCCGAAAATAAGGCTTACCCCGCGGCAGTCGTCTCTGTGCAAGCCCGCAATACAACCGGTGAAGGGGTGGTTGGAAACTACTGGTTCATACCCAACTATACCACGGGTAGCTGTTCTTTTGGTAGTGGGAGCAATCCCCCCGTGACCCCACCGCCAGTGACAGAGCTAATGCCTGTCGACCCCGAATTTACCATGAATTCGGTAGAGTGGATGCTGCAAACAACCGACGTGGGTGACATACCAAATGTCACCTCTGCAGGCACCGGCTACCCAGTAACGATTAACAATGTTAACAATAACAATCTGTGCGTGCGCTACGTGACGGCGGGAGTTGCCAGCAAGCAATATGCGTTAGCAGTTACCAATAGCGCCAGTTCACAAGCGGGGCGTAACCTGTTCACGCTACCGGGCCCAGATAGCAGCCAATTATTTTATAATTTGCAGTTATCGAACAATGACGGAAATACCGCCAAAAACTTCAACTTCCCGACAACAGGCACCCCAAACTATATCACTTTAGAACAAAAAAATAATTACTCGTCTGATCACAGTGAAATATGTTGGACACCAAAAATAAATCTATTCAAAAACTCGTCGACCAAGGAAGGCCTTCATTCTGACACGTTAAACTTTATTATTACCCCAAAGGCATAAATGATGTCAGGCGCACGGATAGGTGGTGTAACCCCAGGAGGTACCATGCAAAATAAAAAGATAATCATTCAATGTCCCTGCCATTTTACCCGCAAGGGGATTGAGGCAGTGTTGCACAATATACATCAGTTGGTTGAACTCGAAGTCATTGCCAGTTTAGATCGGCTTAGCCAATGTATCAAATTGCTAAATACGGGGCCTGCCCCAGACATATTAATCATGACCCTGAGTAGCATGGTGAACAACCCGTCATCTACACTTAGGTTGCTCGGTGAGTATTACCTGGCAAATCCAAAGGTAAAGACCATACTCATTAACGACATGGTGTCTTTCGGCGTTATGGGACGCTATATTTGCGAATTCAAGAATGTTTGGGCCATATTGGATACCTCAAGATCGGTGGAGACACTGCAACTTCAACTGCTAAATACTTTAGATCTTTTAACATACCGTCCCTCACCACGATACTCCACAACACCTTCTCTCACTCCACGTGAAATGGCGGTATTACAGAGGTTGCTGGACGAGCAAAAAACAGTTGATATCGCCTACGACATGCATATCAGCCCGAAAACCGTAAGCAGTCATAAACGTTCCGCACTGTTTAAGTTAGGTATTCGCACATTACAACCACTCATGTTCAAAAGCTACAATAGGAAAACTATAATCAACACCTTCTTATCAAACATCATAGAATAAACTTAAATCCCTGACGCGCCTTTACATTTTTGATAAAAACTATAATGCAATCATTAGCAGTAAAATTATGATGATATCAATAAATACCGAAATACCAAAAAAATAATACGATATAGATATTCCTATTTGCACGTCATCATAAAACATGGTATTTACATGACTTTTTTCCTTTCGTTTTAATAAAAATTGCAACACATAAAAAGAGGTAATATGAGATACCTACCTAAGCTGCAACAACTCCAAACGTTTCGAGCCGTTCTGCTGCATGGTAGTATCCGTACTGCTGCCAAGGCTCTGGGCCAGTCACAACCAGGAGTGACACGCAGCCTACAAGAGTTGGAGCAAATATTAGGTATTTCTCTGATGACAAGAGGAAGCACCGGTGTGGTCCTTACCGATGTTGGGCGACTATTTAATTCACGTATTGAATTAGTATTAAATGAGTTAGATCGTGCGTTGGACGAAATTGAACATCACAATAGTTCCACATCAGGTCACGTCACCATCGGGCTATCACTGCTACCTATTTTAACTATATTCCCTGGTGCGATAAAGCGTTTTAAAATAAAACACACCAAGTCATGCGTGACTAATGTCGAGGGACAAATATCCGAGCTATTGCCCGGCCTACGAAACGGCAAGCTGGATTTTATCATATGTTCCCATGCTCCTTTAGAATATCTGGGTGGATTGGTTCAAGAACCTTTAATTGATACCCAATACTTTATCTATGCCCGTAAAGGACATCCATTAGCGGGTTGTACCTCGTTAGTAGAACTGCAAGATGCTGAATGGTTTTTACCCCTAACCCAAATAGGCCATTATAATCAGTTAGAGCAAATCCTGTTTAAGTCCAGCAACAGTCAAAATAAATCGATCATGCGCGGAACCGGGAGTGTCGCACTGCAAATGGTGATGAAGGCCGATTATTTGACCATTGCAACTAGCCAGATGGTTCGCAATAATCTCTTCAAGCAGGATTTTTGTGTTATTCCGGTAAAAGAAATGCTGCCTGCTGCCAAGTTTAGCCTGGTTTATTCATCGGAGCGCCCTTTAACCCTGGCTGCTAAAGATTTGATGCAGGAATTCCATTTCGAAAGTCAGTGTTTTGATTGGAGCGAACCTATTGATTCCGGGACTGTTTCTTAGCCCTATTACACAAAGTCCTAACTATCTCCCAAAATGATCATAACCGAACGGTGAACTCGCGTTGCGTGCTAAAAATAATGTAATAAGCTGAAGGCTATTAACTGAAGCAGTTTTTCGGTCGTGACTCCGATTTAGTGCTGTTGTATTCTTTTTCTTTTGGATGACTGATGGCAAAGATTGATGTGGTTTGTCCCCGTTGCTCTGAAACTCAGGGGGTTATCCGGAACGGCCATTCCAGCTCAGGAGCGCAGCTCTATCGCTGTAAGCAGTGCCTGAAAACCTTTCAGCTCCAGTATCGCTACAACGGTGCTAAACCGGATACCCATCAAACCATTGTTGATATGGCGATGAATGGCTCCGGATGCCGCGATACGGCAAGGGTACTGCGGATAAGTCTCAACACTGTTCTCCGTCATCATTATCAGAGATAAGCCTGAAATCGTTACTGGCAACCTGTCTAATGGAAAAACCATTGCTTGCGAACTAAAAGAGTCCGGCACAAAAGGGACATACTACGAAGGGTGGTATATGGTTGACTGAATCTGCAAAAGTCGGCAAGTAATGATACCCGCTCAGCAACGACCACCGATTGGATTGGGTAAGCAGTTAGTCTAGAAAGAACTTTCCGCCAACTTACATAGCGTACTAAACATCTGGGGAACTCAATAGTTAACGAAACTTCACTATCTTAGCGTTCGACCCCGCACGTAAAACGATTGTTTTATATGCGGACTATATGAGAAATTTTTCTACAAACGTATGATTAAGATTGCAGACTCTGAGTTTAAATCGCATCTGAAATCACCGGAATGGCAAGAGACTGGGTCATGCGTCAAGACTTTCGCTGCGGTTGCTAACTTATGGAGAATGTTGAACTGCCATGAAAGCCGATAACAGGATCTGTCGCGGCCACCTGCCCCTGCTCAATGGCAAAAGGCCCGACCGCGCAGAGCATATTGCCGCAGTTAGGCGTGGTATCCACCAGCCGCTCTTTTACCATCACCAGGGCAAACAGATAACCCAACGATGCAGCGTTAAATGGTCAACGACAATACAGCGCTCTGCCATTAACTCATCCAGGTTGGTTGTATAAACTCAGTGAGTAAACCAGATACCAGTGGACGCACTGAGCAATATGCGGGTGACTGAAGACGTTTCGGATCAGAGACATGAGCAGTAACATCACAAAAACCATGTGACCTAACAGCGCCTTAATGCGACATAGCCAAAAATAGTTACGGGACACAGCCTAGTTTTGCACTATAATTAATTTAAATTTAAATAATAAAAAATTTGGTAAAGCATGTTAAAGCGATACATTATTGACTCAAACCTTGAGTTTTCCCCACAAAATTTCCAGTTAACTGTTTTAGATGGTGAGAATCTTACTATTACTCTTAACACTCCTGCCAGTCGTTGTCTGGAGCTGCTTATTGAGCGACGTTTTAATCTGGTGCCACAACGTGATTTTTATGAGTATGTTTGGGGAGATGAAGGTAAGGACATTTCCGTTAACACACTCTATCAGAACATTGCATTGCTTCGTAAGGCATTAAAAACCATATCAAAAAAATATGAAGTTATGATACTAACAGTCCCTAAGAAGGGTTTTAAGTTCAATGAAATTTTTTCTGTATTAGAAAATTTCGTCACGGAAGTAGATAACTATTCTTTAACTAGTGACATATCCATAGACTCCCTCACCAGCCACATATCTCATGAAGATATCGTAAATGGAAATAAAACTTCCCCATGGTGGCATAGAACAAATACAAAATTGAAGGTATCACTATTTTATGCCTTGAGTATTTTGGTTGCCATTACTATTTTGGTGGCTTTTAACTTCGTTCTTGAAAGGAAGGAGATATATCCATTGTTCTATTACACACCCTATGCAGATGGATCTACATGCAGCATATATGCTAATGCTAACAATAGTATGTTATCGAGGAGGATTCAAGAGATTAGCGAGTTAGGTGTCGATTGCGAAACCACACCATACCTCTATATCACTATGTTTAGATATAGTTCTCGCACCTCTGCAATTGCGTGCCGTCATCCTTTAGAAAACACCAGTTCACCTTTCTGCATTACTTATAACTTGATTGGGAGCAATGTGAAATGAGAAAGGAATTAGTAGCCCCCATCATTTTAGCTTCCTGCTTGCTACCTTTATTGATTTATTACATCTTCCTTGACAGACCGGATAAAGTAAATATCTCTTGCCATGGCACATTAGTCACCCAAAATGAGCTGATGTCCAGCAGGGTAAGAGTTTCTATATTCTTAACTGGGGAGCGTGGAAGAGTTAACTTTGACGGAATAATAAGCAATGAAAAAAACGTAAAAATCACTATCCGTAGAGCATCATCTTTTACATTACATCACTACGGAAATACCTATGCCATTGATAAATCCATTGCCTCAGAACTTCCAGGAAACATGGCTTCAACTGATTTATTGACGGGTATGTTTCCTGAATTCATGTTATTTAATGATAAGGACTACAGGCTTAATATGTACAAAGTAGGGAATGATGGCTACCTTTTTATGAGTGACAAGTTTGTTACACTTTATTGCGTCAGTTAATAAAACTGTAGTCGTAATTTCATTCGTAATTGCACCTAATATGATGGAGTTGTCCTTTGCGTATCATCTCTACCAGTTCGATACCTGCCAACAAAGTCTATGCCCCTTAAAAGGTTTTGAATGCCAGCGTGGGTCGCATTCGACGCTTGATACTTTGGTGCTCTTGCTCGACAAGGTTGTCAAGTATTTACTCTACCTCACCGTAATCGTATCTTCATCGGGTTTGTCGGTGTTGGCCCCACTTTTATCGAGAGTGAATAGTTAACAACAATACCGCGTTTTGCCATCATCTCTTCCAAGTTGCGTAAGCTCAGTGAGTAAGCCAGATACCAGCGAACACATCGTGTGATAACATCGATGGGGTAATGCCGATGACCAAAGACATTCCCGAACAAAAAATGCGGAATTAATATCATAAAGAACAGCATGTTACCATAACCCACCTTAATATGACACAACCGTTAAACCGCTTACTTACTGACATTGAGATGCATTATCTTTTGAGGGTAGGTCTGATGACTTAAAAAATAAATAAAACCGGCATGGCCGAAAGTGGTTACTTTGAATATGCTTAATAGACAAGCTGTCATGTGATTAAGGTCAAGCAGCTGTACGTTATAACTAGTATAGGCGTAAGGTATTTAAATTTATTTTAATTATACAATCAAAATTCTGGTGAAGAATGCTAAAAAGATACATCATTGACTCGAGCTTTGAGTTTTGTCCGGTAACATGTCAACTGACTGTTTTCGGTGCTGAAGACTTTGTCATTACTCTTCACGTACCTGTCAGCCGGTGTCTGGAACTGCTTCTTGAGCGGCGTTTTGATCTGGTGTCCCAACATGATTTTTACCAGTACGTTTGGCAGGATGACGCTAAAAATGTGTCCGTTGACACACTCTATCAAAGTATCTCGCTTCTTCGTAAAGCACTGAAAAGCATATCAAAAGAATATAAAGTCATGATATTGACGATCCCGCGAAAGGGATTCAAATTTAATCAGATTTTTTCTGTGCAGGAACAAATTGGTGAGGAAATAATCGAGTCGTCTTCAAATAGTGACATGCTGATAGAAAACCTTACTAAAGCCCTTTGCCATGAAGATAATGTTAATGTTTATCCAACTAATCCCTTGCAGCATAAAAAAAGTGTCAATTTAAAGAGTCCGTATTTTTACATGATGGTAACATTGGCTCTTATTGTCACTTTGTGGGTGACTTACTTGGCTTTTAAAAATAAGGAGTTATCTCCACTAAGCTATTACACGCACCATTCTGAACCTTCAGGATGTATCATATATACGAATCCTGCCAATTACGATTTACCTGGGAAAATAAAGTCGATTAGAGAGTTAGGGGCAGACTGTAAGGTCACTCCTTATATCTATATCACAGCTTTTAGCTATAGCACTCGTGTATCGGCTATTTCATGCGACTCCCCGATAGATAGCGAAGCATCATCTGACTGCACTACCTATAACTTAATCGGGGACAGCAATGTTCCGCCATCCCGACCTTAATGAGGTTTTTAGCGGATGCCTGAATCTAATCCAAACGTCTTTTATAACAAACCTGCAGATTATTCATTGATAAGTAAAGTCGAGCTGCATGGCCCCCTTGATTTGGCCTGCACCCATTTGGCCAGTGCTGTACAACCTGCTGACCAGAGAGAGGGTTGCGGTCCTGCTGGTATTATCCACGTCCAGGGTGACCCGGCTGCCTGGCCCTAGGGTTTGTTGAGTATTGCCATCCGCAATTTGTATCCCGACGTAGGGAGCCGAACCCAGGTTGGCATAAAGTGGCACGCCATCTGGCCCGGAGGTCGCGCTCCCCGTCAGTAACACGGTCGCGTGACGCGTGGTTATCGGGCACTGGGTGAGTAAAACCGAGAAAGGCTGCCATTCTCCCACGCTGCCCGCCACCAGAAAGTCACGGCTGCGGCCTTGACCAAAATCGATTGTCTGATTGGCGCTGTCAGTGTCAACAACGCAAGGGCTGGCCATCACGTTGCCACTGATAGTGAGATTGGAATCCTCTGCCAGACATCCCCAACTTGACAGTCCAGATAAAAGTAATAGGCCAAGAGTACTCAGTTTCATCTTACAGTCCTTTCATCACCCACCCGTGCTTTACTGCCGGGCTTTATCTATAGGTAAAGGTGGCCAAAACCGTGCCCGCGATACTCCCCGGCATCACACTGCCTGTAGCCGAATAGGCACGTGTTTTCAAGGTGAAAACGGCCTGCTTGGTGGTGGCGTTCACCGCGACGGATGCTTTTTTTCCATTGCCGAGATTGGTCCCGGCGTTGTCCGTCAGTTCAATAGAAAGATTGGTTGCCGCGCCGGTATTCTTATAGCGTGTCGCATCCTGCGGATCTTGGGTGCCAGACAGGGTCATATCAACATTGCTGGTTGATGCGGGACAACTGGCTAACGTGATCGAAAAGGTTTTCCAGGGGCTGTATGAACCCGCGGTACTCAAGGCGGTCGCCTGAATATCATCCAGTTTAATATTCATGACCGAGTTGGTCGCATCAACAACGCACGGCGAGGCAATGACATTGCCGGTAATATTAATGGTGCTGTTATCCGCAGCCATCACCAGCGGGCTGGCAAGAAAATATAAGCCGGTCAGCGCCATTCTTGATTTTGATAATTTCATTAATCCTCACAAACTATTCTATTAACGTTGATTTAAAGATAAGTAATACTCAGTGTTGCTGTTGCATTGGCGGAACCCGGTAAAATATTGCTCAGGGTTTGATAATAACGCGCTTTAAAAGGGAAGGTCTCAATACCACCGGCAGCGGTTTTCAACAACAGGCGAGAGCCAATGTTCAAAGGCGTATTGTTATACAAAATCTGCGCACCTACCCCTTTTGCTACCCCCGCACTCCCGGCGCCGGTTAATGCCAGCACGCTGGTATTGGCGGTATCCGTGTTTTGTGTCCCGTTCATGGTCACGTTGACTTTGGTACCGGCAGCACAATTGAGCCCCAGGTTAAAATCAACGTTACCCGTTGTTGAACCGACTCCGGTAAAGGCAGTGGCATAAACATTGCCCAGCGGGGCCGCCACCGTCGGCGTGGTCAGTGAACAAGCCAGAACCGACACACTCATCCCGGTAATATTGACCGGGACTTCGGGTTGGGCCCAACTGTCCACATTACCCAGGATCAATGACCCGACCTGTTGGTTAAGAACGCCTGACGACATGTCCCCTATTTTATAAAAAGTGACCGCCGCGCCGCCTATCCACGTCCTCAACACGCCCGAACCTATAGTGAACCTAAATGCCCCCTGGTTCACATTACCGTCTATATTATTACTAGTCCCAATCCATCCAGCGGGACCAACAGTTTCCGTCGTCCCTCCCAACTGTATCCCCAACCCGGGAAGATTGGTTTTATAGATACGGCCTCCGCCAGCCGTCATTCCGGAATAGACTGTCGCCGCCTTGATACCTAAATATTGCACCGCCGTGGGGTAGGACCTCCCTTCCGGGCAACTGAATAACAGCGTGATAGGTGAGGTAAACTCCGGTGCGGCCAACCGGGTACCGACAGGCACATCGCGCTGAACAACCAGCGTCGGGGCATTGATCGTGACACCCGCAGATTCGGTGTTACAAGCAAAGAAAGACCAGGCGTGAGTGCTGTATAAAAACAACAGCCCCCCCATCATCTTGACGATATTCTTCATTTCTTGGGTTCCTTTATAAGCAGCGGCCATTCATTATCTGAATGCCGTTGTCCGTTATATCCTGAGAGTGTTGCCTGGCTAATTGATAGCTGACCTGACATTGGCTATCGCCACCTTTACCCCATTGCACCCCTAGCTTGCCGCTCTCGGCCAGACCGGTCAGATAAACCTGCCCCCGGTCTCCGACGATAAAGCCGTTTTCACCCGGGTTGGCGGCGTCGCTGACCGTGGCACCAAACGGCACCGGTTCACCATTGGCACGGAGCAGCGTCATCATGACGCGCTGACCAATCTTGGTCTGATAGCGGGCAACCACCACCGCTCCGCGCGTCGGGGTAACCGTTTGGCTGGTGAGCTCCAGCTCAACATCATCAGGCAGTGAGGTGGTATCCAGACTGATGGCATTATTGCGATAAGGGCTGATATACGGCACCACCGCATAACCGCGACTGTCGGTTTTCACGCCACGGTTATTATTGATATCGATGCCTTTTGCTCCAGGTGCCTTAACCAGTGCGACCGTTTCACCCAGCGACTGGGATAGCGTGACGCCCCCCGCGTGAGCAATGACACCGCCCGCAACGCCATAGTTGATGCGCTGCTGATGACTGTCATAGCTATAGCCGCCATTAATCTGGCCGCTACCGCCGTCGTAGCTGGCCGTCAGGTTGCCATTACTCCGGCCGCCCTGTGTGGCATATCCCTGATTGACTCCCCAACTCAGATTGTTATTGTCCAACGCCGTGCCGCTGAGACCGACGTTATGCGTGGTCGCGCCCCCTTTGGTATTGCTCATGGCGTAATTCGCCCAGGTGTTACCCATCCAGCGATTGAGCGGGATATTCACGTTCAGCGCCAACACCCTGTCGGTGGCTTCACTGCGTGTGCCATTACTGCTGGCCGCATTTTTATTCTGGCTGTAGTTGATGCCATAGCTCACCCCTTGCCAGTTGTTGCTATAGCCAACACTCAGGGATTGCGTCTTTTGGCCGTTGTCCCAATACCCTTCATCAACCAGGCTCAATGAAAGGGAGCCTGCTGACTCCCCCAGGCTTTGGCTGATAACCATCTCCGCACGGCTGCGTTTATGCTGTTCGCCGAGCGGAGAGTTATGGTTGCTGTAGGTATCCAGCGTTTCCTGCAGGGTATAGAACCCTCGAGTGGAGTAGCGGTATCCGGCCAGGCTAAAGTTGGTGCCGGTTTCAACAAAACTCTTGCCGTAACGAAAACGCCATGATTGGCCATTGCGGGTGCTGTCATCGGATAAGGTTGACTGCGCCTCGGTAATATCCAGTGAGATGGCCCCGATACGGCCCATGTTCTTCCCTATACCGCCCGCAACCGATTGGTAATGCGCGGCACCCTGCACGCCACCGTAGACCGTCAGCCCCCAGGGCAGACCATAAATAGCGGTCCCCTGCGCAAACGCCGTCTCATCCACGCGGCTGTCTGAAGAACGGTAGTGACCGCCGGTCAGGCTGTACTTCAAGGCACCTTCACGCTGCAACACCGGCACAGAGGCAAATGGCACAATAAAGTTTTGCTCACTGCCATCTGCTTCGGTGACTGTTACGGCCAAATCGCCGCTGCCCGAAGTGGAATACAGGTCATTAATTTCAAATGCCCCGGGTGAGACATAGCTTTGGTAAATGACATAGCCATTTTGCCGCACGGTAACCTGAGCGTTGCTTTTGGCAATGCCACGCACGACAGGCGAATAGCCTTTCATGCTGTCCGGCAGCATCTCTTCATCCGAAGCCAACTGACCGCCGCGAAACGGCACGCTGTCAAACACTTCGCTGGGAGAGGTGCTGTCACCCAGTGTGAGTTGGCTGCGCAGGGCAACAATGTCACGTTGCAAATACGTGTTGATGGAGTTCCATTTGTCGCTGCCTTCATTGTCTCGAGCCCAGGTAGAGTAGTTGCGTAACCGCCAGGGGCCGATATTCAATCCACTGCGCAAATTTAAAAAGTAACTGTTGTTACTGTTGCCTTCGTCATGGGTTGCCCGGCTGTTAGAACCACTAAAGCTGTAGTTGGCCAACAGGGCCGAAATACCCTGGTCCCACTGTTCTGGTGGCACATATCCGCGCGCCTGCCGGGCTAGCGCTGCCTGTGGAATGCTGAAGTTAAGCTGCTGTTGACCAAAGCGAAACTCTGTCGAGGCCTGAGGAATAGCCGCTGATATGTCGGCGCAACCTTCCTTGGCCAGCCCTGGGAATGCCGCCACCTTGACACCCAGCCGTTCCAGCTCATCCTGATTAAGGCAGGGCTGCAGGCTTTGGTTGCCGCTGGCATCTTTTACCAGGGTAAAGTCCACTTCACGGGTTTCAATGAATTGGTCATTCAGCAAGATATCGACCCGGTATTTACCCGGCGCCTGGGTATTGCTGTCTTCAAAGACAGATAAATCAGCCCTGGCTTGAGGTGCGTTACCCAGTTCTAACAAGGCGGGGTCAAAATATTCCCGAGCCTGTACATACCCCATATCCGTCATCAGTAACCCTAACTGACAGAGGATCAAATAACTGAGCCGCGTCAAATGAACGCAGTGCCGGGTCCTGTTTACATATCCCTTGTTCAGCAGCTTTTCCATTTACTCGTTTCCAATATGTTGACGCAGCGGATCTTGAAAGTTACCCATCAGTTGGCTTTACAGTGAGGCCTGGTAAGCTTCACTGGTGCCACCGTAGTCATTGATGATTTCCCAACTGACTTGACTCCCGGCACTGACAGCAGGCAGCGTTATGGTTTGTGTGGCGCCGGGGGCAACCATCGGAAAGTCGGGAATATCTTTTGCACCGACTTTCACCGAAAAGAAGGTCACGTAATGGGCGGAGTTGTTGGTGGCTTTCAGGGTATTGCCGCTCCGCTGCCATTTGATGTCCTTTGCAGACTGCTCCAGCGTGCCTTTAATCCCTTTCGGGCGATAAATCAGCTTGATGCGCGTCTTCACTGCGATTTGTAACGTGTTATCCCGTTTTTCACTGGATGGAATAGACTTTATGTTCAACCAAAACAGGGACTCTTTATCTTCTGGCAGGTTTCCTCCTGCGCGAACGACACGTAATACGTTATTCTGCTTACCATCCAGGCGGAATAAGGGTGGCGTGATAATAAAGGGGGCTTTAGCCTCGCCGCCTTCTTGAGTGTCAACCCAGGACTGGATCAAATAAGGTGTTTTGTCGGGATTGCTGACATTTAATGCCGCTTCTTTTTTTGCCCCGTCATAAACCAGGCGAGTCCCGCCCACCACCACACCGGCGGTTGCACTAAATGTGGAGGTAAACAAACCCGCCAACAAGACTACTGACAATAACTTCATGTGTACTTCCTATCTGAGAATATGAATAAGTGTTGAATAAAAGATAAGCGCGTAGAGAGGGACAGACCGGCTTATGCTTTAGTTAACGCTCATTGCGCGTAATGACACGGCACATAAAAATGACGCTTTGGTGTTAACGAAGAACGTGAACAATGTGGTTTTTCAGTCCGGGTACCAAGTGCTGTAAAACCGGGTTGGCGGTCCTGGTTAAAGCAGGTCGGTATAAATACCGACCTGCTTTCATCAAGAGATCTTTGCCAGGCAAAGAAAATCCGGATTAATTGTAAATAATAGAGAACTGCACCGACGCGTTCGCAACACCAGGTTGGATATCGGCGCTCAGCGCTTTATAACGTGCGGTGAAATTCAGGTCGGTTTCAGTACCTACGCCCGCGGTCAGTGTATAAGGCGCGGAGTTGGTGAATAAATTAACCACCTTCTGGCTGGCGTCAGACAACTCAATGCCTACGCCGCTTGCGCCACCTGGGGTCAAGGCCAGCACGCTGTTGTCATTGTCAACACTGGTCCCGTCAAACTTGACGGTGGCCGTTGTTGCACCTGCAGGGCAGTCTTTCAGCACCAGCTTGAATTGGGTTGCGGAAGAATAGCTGCCTGCGCCGCTAAACGAGGTTGCAGCAACTTTACCGAGTGTCACCTGCAGGTTTTGCGCAGTACTGTCGACGATACAGGCAGAATCCGTGATTTCACCGACAAAATTTACCGTGCCATCGGCGGCATAAACAGACGATGCCAGAACACCGGAAGCAACCAAGGCGAGCGTAATTAAAGTCTTTTTCATTTTTAAATCCATTAAAGTATGTGATAAGTACATATTGGCAAACATAGTGTTGCCCGGGTGGTATAAACAACCTCACCATTGATAGCGCACCAGTATTTCGCCCATGTAACAAGGCTATACTTTTTGAGCAATCATTGTGTCAGGTTGGTAAAAATAGCGTCACTTGCTTTAAATCAACTACCGCATCTTTAAAATCCTTTTTATTTCAATTGGCGGAAACTTAGTCAGCAACAGATATCCTCCGGTAATTTAAAAAACATTGACAACCGGTTAATGAGATCTTTGCATTTGTAGCCTGTTCTGATAGCTTCCGTAGATCAGTATGGCCCGTGAATTTAATCCCGTGAGACCCAGCTTCTTTAATGCATTCAACTTATGGGCGCTGACAGTTTTTTCAGATATTCGCATTTCTCTGGAGATGGCATGGTTTTTTTTACCTTTTAATAATTTATCCATGATCTCCACCTCACGAAGCGTCAGATCTTTCAAACAGTCCTTTACCTTCAGATTCAAGATGTATTTTATGATGCGTGGAAACTCATGTGTCGCCGTTTTTTTTGACAGAACACCATCAGCCCACATATCGGATGGCGTGTGTCCATCAATCATTTGAATGACACGCCTGTTCTCAATCCCGGCAAACAGCAGCACATTATGGATCAAGTTTCTATCGTTAGATGACAGTAGAATGATGTCGTTCTGCTGCGAGTTAACAGGGTAATTAAGTTTATGTATATCAATGATGGCCACTTGGTATCCTGATTGCTTCAACAACGCATCAGCTCCCAATACAAAATAGTTATCATCAGAAATTATAGTAATCATACCTTGAGTTCCATTGCTTAACATCAGGATTCTTTCTCTTACATTTTTTCACCATAAATTAATGTGATGATTTCTTTATCAACAATGTAACCCTGAGCTCTCACGCGCACAATAAAGTGAGCGGGAATACCAAAAGCGCAAAGCTTTTGAGTCAGTGTATTGATGACTTGCCATAGTCGTTGTCTGGAGGAACACAACCCTTGAGCATCCCAAACATTTAGCATGATATCTTCATCCTGGATAATGTGTTGTTGCGCATTATCCAGGATGTAGATTAATAATTGCATCATGGTTTTTCTTAAATGCACTACTTTGATGCCAGAGGCTTCTTTATCTTTATCAGAAACCTTATAGACCAGGCATTTATGCCGTATATCCACATAGATATCGCAACCAATGCGATAGCCGTGTAAAGTCCTTTTCCCCATGTGTAAAACCTCAAACAACGCGCACCGTCATACCCTACGCCATGCATCCTGATTAAGCGGACCTATTTTAAGGCTATGAAATACGACTTTTCAAATTGATTTGAATAAAAGAAGTTAAACCCACGCCTCGTGAACAAAATGGTTTTTTACTCTGCTTTATGCAATTCATGAAAGATCTTACACTGCATTTTATGCATCAAATCAATACTATCTCCTGAAAACAAACTGAAATTATCATTGATACATATACAACATAATTTGCATGTTTTTTAGTTAAATAAACTACATTTTCCTGCGTAGTTATCATAGTGCAGGCATCATTGCCCTTATCTCGCTACTCTTGTGACAGGAACTGTAATGCACGTCTTTTACTAGTCTGCTGCCCGCCATCCCTGGTTCGCTGTGAAAAATATTACAATCCAAAAGATACCAATGATAGCTAAATCCGTTAAATCAGAGTCTAAATCAGACTAGGATTGTTCTTACAGATTGATTGCCGGGAAAAATAAAGTTGAATAAACCAAACACACAAATCAGTATCCAATTGAAATATATGAATAAAAAAACAACAACGTCCAGTTGGTTGAATTTGATGCACAATAACTGGCCTTTGAGGTTTACTCATAGCTAACGTTCAGATTCACTGTCCGCATTGGTAGTCTGCTCTGGCCGTAGGCAGAACCCGAAAAGCTGTGACAGACTTTGTTGACACGTTTTTCTGTTCGCATCCCCTCCATAAAGCCCATAAACAAAATGAGGATAATCCCTTTCATTCGCTAATATGCTTAAAGGGCACTAACAGGGAGAAAATCTAATGAGAAGTGTAAATTTATTTTCCTGTGACTTATATTTATGTAAAGTTTACATTAACTTTACCTGATGACTTTGGTGCGAGGGCACGGTGTTTGGTTGGAAAATAGTCGTTAGCTTGATGTTTTTGGCTATGATTGGGCATGATCTATTTGCACTCTTACTCTCTCTCAGACAACTGTAGGTAGCGATTTTAAAAAATATTAGCATTTTAATCATACTCTTGATTTTTCCATACGAAAAAGCCCGCTTTACGAGAGCGGGCTTTGATCGCTTTGGCTGAACTGCTCAGGCTATTTTCCCTCATCGCTATGTCTAGCTCCAGCGCTAGCAAAATTAGCGATCGTTAAAGCGCGAAATCATTACCAGCGGAAGAACCTTTGGTACCATTTTCAATATAAATTTCCACGCCTCCCTTCATCTAAGATTTTAAAATCGTTACTTTGGACTGCAGATAAATGCACGAAGACATCTTTGCTACCATCAGCCAGAGAGATAAAACCAAAACCTTACCCTACATAAAACCTTTCTACTAAACCAGTCACTTTATCAGACATAGATACTTACTTTAATTTTGAGCCACTCAATGTATAACGGGATGCCGCAGCAGAAATCCTTTTTCTTCAACCAAGGCTTATTATCTATCCTCGCGAAGTCGTGATCCAGGCATTACACCACCAGACCGCTGCGGTGGCACTGGCGCACAATCACCCTGCTGGAGATCCCACGTCCAGCGAAGCCGATCGCTCACTGACAGATCGCCTGGTGAGTGCGCTGGATTTGGTGGGGATCCGTGTGCTGGATCATCTGATCATTGGCGATGGTGAACCGCTCTCGCTGGCAGAGCGTGGCACTGACCCAAACCGATGACACCGAACACTATCAACATGTAACTCTAGCTTATGCACTGCGAAGCAACGTCCTCTGGTCTGTTGTCCAGAGCATACCGAGAGATCAACATCTTCAAGTCGCTATCTTGGCATTACAAAACCAACAGCCCGTGCCGCTTTGGCAAAAAGGTGATCGTGACCAATCTGGTGAGTTATAACCAATGGGGATTTACGCTGAACCACAGTTATCGGCGTGAACAACTGGCCGATCTGGAGAGGATGTTACATTTACTCGATGGCAAGCCGCTGCCTGATAATCGTAGCGATCTCACCACTCGGCTTTATGAGCATATCCGTGCCAATCCGCAGATGGCGAAGGTGTATGAAGATGAGTATTTTTCGATCAAATACTTTATGAAGGACTCGGCACATCTGACGTTTAGGAAACCGGGGCTGGTTGAGACGATGAATGACATCGTGGCAAAGCATTTTCCAGGGATGTTAGCATCGCGACTATGATGACGGAGAGCAGATTAGCCTCCCAATCTCACACAAACCTCCTGCTACCTCTCCCATCCTCGCCCATCAATGGAGCCGGCAGACCGCGCTGTGAATAACGGAACACTCAATTACCTGTCCAACGCAAGGCAAACAAGGACAACTGCAGTCAACATCCAATGGCATACTAGATGACATACTGAGAAACGCTCAAAACGAAAAACCCCAAGCCTTTTGAGCTTGGGGTCATTCATAATATGGCGGAGGAGCAGGGAATCGAAATAAACACTTATATAATTGATATATAACACTTTACATATAATTAAAAATTAAATTATACACACGACTATACACAGCGAATTCCTCCTTACCTGAGTAGTGCTCCTGCATCGCAAAATAGCTCATTTATCAACCATAAATTTAACACTCGATTATGGATTTTATTTGCATACCCCCCTGTGTAAAGTTTTGGGGCCAGTTCGCCTCTACCTGCTCTACCTTTTTGACCAAAGCCAGACAGGACAAGGCTTGAAGCAGTGTAGAGGGGCAATTTTTTGCCTCTACTAACGCTCTACCCACCTCTACCTAATTGTGCTAAAAGTAGACGATTATGAATCTGAATACCCGGTATTCAATTATGAGGTGTTGCTTTGAAGAAATATGACGATTTAGTCGCCGATATCTTATCCGCTGTCGATGCTGCGGTAAAAGGTGAAGACCACCAGCGGCTAGAATACTCTTTTAGAGGGTGCATGCATCGGATCGGGTTTGAAACTGCCTTCTTTCCCGTATGCCCTCAAGAATTTCTCCCACCAGAACGACAATCCAACTCTGGGCTTAGCCGAAATCAACCCTGGAAGCGCTAACAATGCTGCATGTTGAAGTGACTATCGATAAGAAAAAGAAACTGCCGGAGGGTGCCGCCGATGCGCTGACCACTGAACTGAACAATCGCCTACAGCGAAAGTTTCCTGACGCAGTGGCAACCGTTCGCTTTGCAGGCATGGATGGACTATCAGTAGGTAGAGCTACACCAGCAGACAGGGAAGCGAACGAGGAAATTTTGCAGGAAACTTGGGAAAGTGCGGATGATTGGTTTCAATCGGGTTATTGAAGCGAAATATGAAGAAAGCCTCAACCATAGTTGTCTAGGCTTTCTATTTTTAGAACGCAAAATTCAGCACTAGGCTGGCATTCATTTTTCATGGTACATGATTAGACTTACTTTATTATTCATGTATGAAAATTATGGCAATTGCCATTGACAGCTGATTTTACCGTTGCGAGTATAACACACGTCTAATTTAAAATAGACTTCATCACTAACAGTAAAAACCATTATTAGGAGTTATGCATGTTTGAAAAATTCACTTGGAACGTAAATAGTGATCAGGTGTACAGTCAGAAATATGGTTCACAATTCACTAATATGAATACTATCAATGGCCTTGACAAGGCTGTCGGTAAAACGTTCACAATGAATGCAGGTTTCCACCAGTATGTAGTCAAACCATCTGAGGACATCACTTCTATATACTGGGATGAATCCTCTGTTATTGAGGTTCTATCAGGAAGGTTTGTGTTAGATTTCTCTCGGGGGAAAGACTCATCAGCTATTATCCGTGCACAAAATATAAAAATAGGTGGAGCAAAGGATTTAGATGCCAGTTTTGAAATCCAAGGATGCTATAATTTTCATACAGATGGTAGCATAAGCATCAAATCTAATGGGACATTATATATTAACTCTTTACAAAACCATTTCCGTTTTGGAGATGTGCACCAAACTGTCAATCTTGAAAATAATGCAAAATTATCTATAAGCGCTAACAACACCTCTGCCACCACCTGTTTTGTCAATGGTCCAATTGAATTAAATGATGAATCATATGCAGAGCTAAAAGTAGCCACTTTAACTCATGATGAAAATACCATTTACAGTTTAAAAGATAGTGCAAATTTATGGGTTTATGCGGATGAAATAACATCAACAAAACAAGAAACAATATTCAACTTGCATTCAGGAAAAACACAAATATCAATTTGTGGTTTCACGAATGAGTATTGTGACATAACATCACTAGGCAAAGGAAATGCTGACACCCCTAAAGCCCGTTTCAACTTCACTAAAAAAGATGGAAAAAATGAAGGGCAAATTATACTGTCTTGCTCTTTCAATATGGGTGAAACAGAGACAAACCTTGGTGCCCTAATGTTCTGGCTTGCCGCAAATGAAATGCTTTGTATAGATGGAAATCCTGCCAACATCAGTGATTTTAACTTTAATTTTGATAATGATTTTTTAGTCATTAGTCTTAATAACTAATATTCTCGACACTCGGCAACGTGACAACACGTTGCTGTTATTTTGTATGACCTCTCTGCCCAAGTAACATGAGGTACAACCTCAAAAGTCACACGACTCAACAATACGCAGTGCTTCTCATTATTTTTTATTGATATGGTTATTTTGCGTTTTTATTTTTCCGCCCGCTTACGTAGTAGAGGACACGGTGCGACATTCTTTTGCCCCAGCTTTGGGTGTCGCACCAACCTATGATGGTACGCAGGGATGCAGGGCAAGGCAAAAAACTCAGCTGCATACCGCCACCCAATAGTTAAACCTTCCCTGTCGGCATCGCCGGCCACTTCACTTTACCCGCCTTCGCTACATCTACCCGGCTCAATAGTACGCTGTAGCGCTCCCAGGCGTCGAGCTGGACCTTTTCCTCATCGGTGGCCATGTCGTGCTTCACAGCCAGTTCCAAGGACTTCATCGCCGCATAGGCTTCTTCAAGTAGGTGCGCTTTACGTGACGCCATACCCTACCGGGTTTCCTCTATCGTTGGCGGTGGACTATCGACCCAGGCGGGTCTCTTGCCCTTACTGCCGCGCATCTTGCCTTTCGGTGGTTGGCCGGTGAATTCGGTATATGTCTCGTCGATGGCATCTACCAGGTCGGTCGGTAACGTGCCAGCCTGTTCGTAGCTGTCGGGCATATCTACCGGGTAGAAACCGGCTGTTGTCGCTCTGAATTTGTATGTGTTCATGATTAATATGCCACCGCCCTCCAGTAAATCATGTGTTCTTTCTTCCCATGCACAAAGTTAAAACCCGCATTATCATCCGTTAATGTGTGGTGACTTGCGGGTTATAGGTTGCATACCCTTGAGCAAAGTTTCGTAAGCGTCGTTAAATCCCCACAGTGATCTGCCGCGGGGTTTAAGGTAGGGTGATTTTCCAGGGCAGCACCGAAGTTTCCTGTGATTCCTCACTATTCTGGGCTCGCGTCAATTGGCGGAACCGGGCCGTTTGTTAGGCCCTTCATTGTCGCTAATAGGACGTAAGGTTTGCTGTCACCTGCATTTCGTATGGCCCCGGTGGCTGAGATAGATTTCCGGTCGTGCACAGTGCCGGTGTAATTTGTAAGGGATAAGTTGCTGTTTTGAGTGTCTGACCGGTCGTTACTGTAGCCACATTATTTGTATCTGATCCATCTAAGGTGACGAGCCCATTGGTGTTCACATCGCAGGACGGGTTCCCTGTCTTTGAGAGAGTGAGGTAGAAGGACTTCTGCGAGTCATGGTGCATTTGCTTACCCCCACCAGTCGTAAACGCTCCCCCGGATGCTGTAAATTTGATACCCACGGGTATGGCGACACCTGAGGAGTTTTTGCCGTCGCAGGTGGTGGTAATCGTTAAAGGTGGGCCAGCTACGTCCGTAGCCCCCACGGAGACAGACGGGAAAGTCGAAATCCCATTGTTTTCGGATGCAATAGAGCATGTGAATCCTGATGCGACCAATTTCATGGGCAATTCGATGGGCTCGAGTGTCCCTCTGGAGTAGGTTCGATCAGAGGCAAAGAAGAACTGACCAGGAGCGGATGTGTTGGTCCCAAAGTTGCCGGAGCGAGCAGCGGAACCGGCATACGTATTGGTCGTGACCGTGCCTTGGAGGAGAGGTGCTTTGTTACCGTTTAAGTCGTTACTTGCGGGGGTCCCGTATGCTGGCCGTTTGGTTTGTTTAACGGCGCATATGCTACCAGGGTCGAGTTGGAAGGCTATATCCCCGGTTGTTGCTGTCTGGGCACCGGACACAGACCAGTATACATCAGGAGAACAGAGTTCTGGGTAGCGGGGGTCGATATTCATGCGAATGACGGTCGTGGACGCGTCATTCTGTCCAGTTCCGCCGCGCACGGTGAGGGTGACGGAGCCGGCCTCGAGTACGGTATAAGTGTCATTGCCAAGGTTGTGTATTCCATAGACGCCGGGTTTACCTTCCACGGGTACCCCCCACACCTGGCCATAACCCGAGTCTCGGTTGGTTGAACCAGGACCGTATTGGCTAGTTCCTAGGTATACCGGGTCGGTACTAGAGACATAGTTGCCCATTCCCCCGCCTAGTCCACACTGGTTACTGCTATAAGAGCATGAAAGATTTTTATCTTTGGAATCAGATACGGATCCCCCTGTTATGATGCTGCCAGCTGGGCCTATTGGCCCGAGCATGTATACGGTTTGTGCGGCCAGTACAGCGGACACAGGCGTATGTAACAAGAATGCGACCCAGATTGTCAATCGTACGCGGTATTTCGACACACGTGGCTGTACCTGTGGTGTGGCCCTTTTGCGCCTCGACACTGGTAACTGCACGAGCTGCTCATAAAGCCGCCGAAACGTATACCCGACTTCGCTCATTTTTCTCATATTCACCGTACCTCTTTTCACCGGCACGATGCTCAGACGCCTGCTCAAGGAAGCATTGAGAACATCTGCCGTTCAGACTGTTATGTTGCCTGAACGATATAAACGGTTTTTAAAACCTTCCAATCGTTTGTAACGATCAAAAATCAATCATCAATAGCCATGTTCGATTAATTGTATGTTATTGATCGACATTTCCGATCAAAATAGGCGAGCAATGAATTGGGTTTTGTGATAGAAATTGCGCTTTCACATAACCCCGTACCCATTGAAAATGCGGGGTTTATGGCAGAATGGGCATCAGACGGAACCGTATCGCTGTTAGACTGATTGCAGAGCAGAAAGCGCTGCGCGAAAAGAAAACCTCACCGGTTTTAGGGCGGTGGCGATGTGCCGCCACGCCGCGGTTTTTATCACGCCGGTCTATCCGGCCACGCAATATCAGGCGCTTTGCTGGTATCAACCCGACTCAGCAGCACGCTGTAGCGCTCCCAGGCGTCGAGCTTGGCCTTTTCCTCATCCGTGGCCATGTCATGCTTCACGGCCAGTTCCAATGGCTTCATCGCCGCATAGGCTTCGTTCAGCAACTGTGCCTTGCGTGATGCCATTCCTTGTCGGGTTTCTTCTACCGTGGGGGGCGGGATATCGACCCAGGCGGGCTGGTTGCCCTTACTGCCGCGTTGCTTGCCCTCGGGAGGTTGGCCGGTGAAAGTTTTGTACGTCTCATCGGTGACGTCCACCAGGTCAGCCGGTAGCGTGCCTGCCTGCTCATACATCCCGAGCATATCTGCCGGGTAGAAACCGGCTGTTGTTGCACTGAATTTGTATGTATTCATGATTAATACCCCACCGCCATCCAATAAATCATGCGTTCTTTCTTGCCATGCACAAAGTTAAACCCAGTATTATCATCCGTTAACGTTGATACCTGAGGGTTGTACGTCGCATACCCTTGGGCAAAGTTTCGGTTCGTGATGGAAACATGTAATAGACGGTTGGGGACAGCGATATTCAGCGGAATACGGTCTGTCACTTCCGCATCCTGGACTTCGGCATAACCGCCCTGGACAATCAGCGTACCGCCGTTGACGTTCATTTTTACCCACCACTGCGTGCCGCTGACGGATATTTGTCCGATGTTGAGAATGGCACTGTGTAAATAGTTGCTCAGGTAATCGCCGCCCCAGCATGCCCCCTGAATATTGCCGTCGGAGTGCCAGGTGGTACCTGCGCTGTTTTGGATGACCGGCCAGTTGCCCGCGAGGTACAACGAACCGTCATTGCGGAACTCTGGCCAACCATCAACGCCACCGGAGTGAATTCGCCAGCGCAGGGCAAAGCGTTGTCCTACCGTTTCCAGCGCATAAGATTGCACGTATTGGTCACCCATGCCCTGCAGTGTGACCCCATTGGTCTGATGGTAGGTGATGCCACTGTCCACATAGGTATTTACACCATCCTTGCGAATGAAGTCACCGTCGTTAACAGTAAAAGGAGCACCTATGGTGACTGCGCCATTATTATTAGCAATTGTCAAAGAGCGGTTGCCGTTATAATTGCCGTTCGAGTCATCCTTATTGGTTTGCAAAATATAAAAACCGTTGGCGTCCATTCTCAATATGACGCCATAGCCCCCCTGTATCATCCTCACGGCATTAGCGCTGGTTGACTTGATTTCACCGGCCATCGTGCCGCCCGTCAGTGGGAGGGCACCGGTCTGTGTAGCAGTCGGCAGATTTTTAGTGTGGAAATACTCACACCAAGGCCCTACCGTATTCGCCTCTACGGTTCTAAAACCTATCTTTCCATCACGCCAGGCGGTTTGTAGCACGTAGCTCTGGCCGCTTGAGTCCTTCCATATCTGGTTTTGAATACCAATACTGGCATGAGCAGACAAGAATGACGGCGCTTCAGGGTCATTGTTGGCTGACCAGGTAAAACCAGTATATCCACTGGTACTGCGCATTAGCGAAAGTGCTGTTTGGTCCGTTCGCACTAGCCCAAGACCGAACGCCTTGCCTACCGTCAAAACATGCCCGACCGTTAAATCTGCTACCGACGTCTGGACATCAGCATCCGCTGCCGTGCCCAGCTTGACGTTGCCGGCGGTATCCGGTTTGTGAGTGTTGACAGTTTTTACGGTCAGTTTATCAAGGGCTGAAACGGCATCCTGGACGGCCTTGACTGCCTTAGGGGTTGCCGCCAGGGTTTCACTGGTGCTGTTGGTCGCGCTACTGAGCTCGGCTAGGTAGACCGGGTAGACCGAAAACCACCTAAAAACTTTTGCAAGGGGGGGTAAGACGAAATCCTTTCGTTTGGCTGGCCGCTCACGAGCGTTCCATAGTGTCCATGTAGTCAGCGTACCACTGCAGCATCTCTCTACGCCCATCCAGGTACTGTGTGTGGTTGTAAGTGCCCCTTATGCGGTTTTTATCGATATGCGCGAGCTGTAGCTCGATCCAGGCGGTGTTAAAACCCTGCTCGTGTAAGATGGTGCTCATTGTGTGCCGGAAGCCGTGACCAGTTGCCCTCCCGCTGTAACCAATTCGGCGGATCAGGAGGTTCATTGTCATCTCGCTAATCGACTTATCGCCAGCTCCCCGGCCAGGGAATACCAATTCCCCCCGCCCACTGATCGGGTGAACTCGGTGCAGCAGCTCAACCGCCTGCTTAGATAACGGCACTGCATGGCTACGGCGCATTTTCATTCTTTCTGGCGGGATCTCCCAAATGGCATTATCCATGTCTATTTCGCGCCATAACCCACCACGAAGCTCACCAGGACGTAGGCCGGTGATAATCAGCAACCTTAACGCTATTTTCACTACCTCGCTTCCACGGTAGCCGTTTACGCCATGCAGGAACTCGGGTAACTCATTTGCTTTAAGGTGTGCGTAATTGTCGCGCTTGTGGGGTTGTAGCGCACTGGAGAGGTCGGGGGCTGGGTTGTATTCGGCTCTGCCGGTAATGATGGCATATTTCCAAACCTCGGCGCACCGCTGCCTAACTTTGCGGACTTTCTCAGTAGCGCCTCGCCTTTCCATCCTCGATAGGGTATCGAGCAGCTCAAGGGGTTTGATCTCTTTAATGGGGCGATGGCCGATGTAGGGGAAAACGTCTTTTTCAAACGCGCTCATCATGTCCTTGCTGTACCCCTCAGACCAGCGCTCAACGTTGCGCCCATACCATTCTCTGGCAATAGCCTCGAATGTGTTTGACTGTTCCAATAACAGCGCCCGCTTGCTCTCTTTGCGCACATCGCTTGGGTTTTGCCCGGACGCGACAAGTTTTCTCATCTCATCACGTTTTTCTCTGGCTTCCGCTAGGGTGGTCAAGGGATATGTCCCCAGGGAGATCATCTTCGCCTTTCCGGAAAAGCGATAACGAAAACGCCAGGCTTTCGAGCCTGTTGGCTCAACGATGAGGGATAGGCCGAAGCCGTCAGTCATGCTGTAGGTCTTGGCTTCAGGCTTGGCGCGCCTGATTTGGAGGTCGGAAAGCGGCGGCATGTGTATAGTTTTCCTCGCGGATGTGTAGAGAACCTGTAGAACAGGAAACTATACACAAAACTATGCATAACTCTATGTAGATTTGGGTTGATTTCAGTAGACGAGGAGATAATGATTTTGCTACTGAAGCCTTGCTGGCTCTGGCTTCAGTAGACTTCGAGATAGGTTGCTAGACAAGAAAATGGCGGAGGAGCAGAGATTCGAACTCTGGAACGGTTTCCCGTCGACGGTTTTCAAGACCGTTGCCTTCAGCCACTCGGCCACCCCTCCGTAATGCAGCGAACTATAAACACAGCCGATCCCGTTGTAAAGCCTGAAACCGTTCAACCGAACGAAAAAACCGCATCTGCAATCTGACCGATGAAGAAATCAACAATCGGGGTGCAGCAATACCCTAGTAGTCACGTAGGGTAAAGAATGGTAAACAATCTTTAATCAATGGCTTGCACTGCACTATCATCATGATCAATTTTGTGATGACCTGATAAGAGAGATCATATGGACCGCATTGTCGTCTCATCCTCCTCGCGCGACTCTTTGCTAAGCACGCATAAAGTCCTGCGTAACACCTATTTTCTGCTGTCGTTAACGCTGGCCTTCTCAGCACTGACCGCAACCGCCAGCACCATGCTGGGCTTACCGGCACCTGGTCTGCTGTTAATGCTGGTCGGCTTTTATGGTTTGATGTTCCTGACCCATAAGCTGGCCAATAGCCCTGCCGGCATTCTGGCGGCCTTCGCCTTCACTGGCTTTATGGGCTACGCCCTTGGCCCGATCCTGAGCTCGTTCCTGAACGCTGGCGCGGGTGACCTGATCATGCTGGCGCTGGGCGGTACCGCAGTGGTGTTCTTCTGCTGTTCGGCCTATGTGCTGACCACCCGTAAAGACATGTCGTTCCTGTCTGGCATGATGATGGCGGGCTTCGTGGTGCTGCTGGTGGCGGTTATCGCCAACCTGTTCCTGCAGATCCCTGCCCTGCACCTGGCCATTAGCGCACTGTTTATTCTGTTCTCTGCCGGTGCCATGCTGTGGGAAACCAGCAACATCATTCATGGCGGTGAAACCAACTATATCCGTGCCACCGTCAGCCTGTATGTTTCGCTGTACAACATGTTTATCAGCCTGTTGAGCATTCTGGGCTTCGCCCGCAGCAACTGATACAGCACTTTTGTTTTGACCTGAGCCCCGCGATGCGGGGCTTTATTTTTGCCGGAGCAAAAGTTTGCTAGACTGTGGCCCGCAATGAATTACCGATCACCGAGGCTGTATGTTGGAGTTTGAAGGTCAGACGATTGAAACTGACGCCCAGGGCTACCTGAAAAACAGCGCCGACTGGCACGAAGGGCTGGCCCCACTGTTAGCGGCACAGGAAGAGATTGAACTAAGCGAAGCGCATTGGGAAGTCGTACGCTTTGTGCGTAGCTTCTATCAGGAATTTAATACCTCACCGGCCATTCGCATGCTGGTCAAGGCGATGGCGCAAAAATACGGCGAAGAGAAAGGCAGCAGCCGCTACCTGTATCGCCTGTTCCCGAAAGGCCCGGCCAAACAGGCGACCAAAATCGCCGGTTTGCCAAAGCCGGTGAAGTGTATCTAGCCACGGGTTAATAACGGATACTGAAGCCCTTATATTCGGCAACCCCACGCGGCTCCACCAGCACACGGTCAACGCGGGCGCTGCGTGGGCCGCCGCTTTTCAGCCACGCCATCAGTTGGTCAACAGCCTGTTGCTCGCCGCAGGCCAATACTTCCACGCTGCCGTCATCCAGATTACGTGCATAACCGGTTAACCCCAAAGCCGTGGCCTGGTGCTGGGTGTTATAGCGGAATCCTACCCCCTGCACCACACCATAGACATACGCGGCAATACAAACTTGTGTCATAATCGGCTCCTGATCGATTTCATTACAGGCATTCTCTGCGCTGATGCCCAGAGTGTGTCACTCTTTTTTCTCTATCTGGCAGCATACTTAATTATGACCGCACGCTTGATCCTTGCCAAAGGACGTGATGAAATCATTAAATCATTTATATTTCAACGTATTGATCCACAATTAGATTAAACTTTGTGCTATTTTTTGCATCAGTTTACATCAATTCCAGTCACTATGGATCAATAGCTTAGCCGTTGATAGTGACCTGAAAAAGTAAAGCATTACCGCAAACTGGCTCCCGATATTCGAGAGTTGCTTTGCGGTAATTTTTTGCCCCCGCTATGCCCCTACTGTAAAAACCATCACACAACCAGGTCGTCAAACTCGCACGTCCTCATGTCGTTAAGCGCGTACGTGACCACGCCGAACACTTCGACACCGCCACCATCGCTATCAATATCATCCCCATCATCTATCATCGTTACATTCCCGGAACCGTCGAGATACTCCAGGCAACGCACCGGCACCAGGCGCAGACGACGCACAACAAGTTCACCGCCAACGGACGCAAGAATGACGCTGCCGTCTACAGCAGTGAGCGCCCGGTCTAGAACTAGCGTCGCTCCTGGGTGGATTCCGGCCATGATAGCCCCACCTTTGGCAGTAACGAGATACACGGAGTGGCGCTGGGTGCCGCACAACTCATCGAAGCTGATGCGGCTATGCGCATAGTCCTGCGCAGGGCTGGGGAATTTTGATGCCATACAATCCTCACACAACAAATACTGTTCATGCATACAGTATAAGCATGAGGTAATCGCTGTGTGAAGATCGATTTGCCGGGTGAATGGTAGGGTGCTGATCGAGAAGGGAAGTTAATTTTAACTTATCTGCGTCACTTGCAGGTTTGTCAGCGTCGTATATCTCAGTGAGTAAACATGTCCCGCTGATACTGCGAATTGTGTCGTTCCATTCACCGTGCCAGTCTGTACCTTTACCGTCGCCGTTATACTACCAGTAAGCAACTCAAGTGAGAACTGAGCAAATAAATTGCTAGAGCTAGGGTTTGGGAAGAACATATCCGCCGACGCAGTAAACGAAATGCCGATGTAGTCAAAGGTATCAGGCATGAGCCAGCCGCCAGCTCCTTTAGGGTTTACCAGCATGCGCCTGCCGATAATCGTTCCGAATGTACCGCTCAGGCGCAACAGGCCGTCGTTAGCTGGGAAGTAAGCCGGATGCCCGTCAAGAACATCGAATCCTGTAGAGTTGGCATCAACGATAACATTTGCAATGCGGCTGCGGGCGCGGAAGTTGAACGCACGCTGGATGTTAACTTCCGGTGCTGAGTTATAAATCCGCACGTTTGAATAGGACGACGCTCCACCATTAATCGCATACTTGGTTTCCGTGGCCCCCTTACCATTATTGTAAATGTTCAGGTTACTGAGAGACTGCTCACCACCCTCTTGCAGTGTTATGCCATTACCAGCGTTTAACCCGATATTCCCGCTTACAACCAGCGCTTTACTGCCGGACAGGTCTGTAAACCCATCAGCACCGTTGCTCTCGATCACATCGTTAAATGAAGCCGCATGCTGCAATAGCGGATAACCAGCTGATGTCAGGCTACCGCAGTTGAATGTAACTCCCCGCCCGCCGTTGTTTGAGTAGTGGTTGCCATACGAGTTAATTTTGTGCGCAGCCGCTTCGAACCGCCCGCCGTCCAGCCCGTTAAATCTGAAGTTGTTGTTCATCACGTTAAGATTGTCGATCGCCGTATGGGCCATCAACCCATGCATGCGGGCATTGAAGCCGTTACCGTCCTGCACCCAGATATTGCGCAACCGGTTATTTACCCCGCCCGCACCGGCCACAGACTCGGTGTGTATGTTGTGCCCGATAGTGGCCACTTGCCCGTTTAGGTTTTCAAGTGAGCCGGAATATTGCACATCAAAGTCACGAATGCGGATGGTGTCACCGGTGATCGGTACAATCCCGGACTGCCAGCAGTGGCGCATAAGCTTGGCAACAATAGTGATGTCGTAAGGAATGCCATCATCCAGTGTTGGCACACCATCCTGGATATAGTGCCGTACAACAATGCCGTGACCTGGGTAGTGGTCAATGCCTGGCGAGAACACATAGAGATTCTTGCAGTTGGCGCCGATGCGTACGCCACAATCGTCAATGTACATGGATGGCATTGAGGTCTGCTGCATATTGCCGATGATCTTCGGCAGTTTGATACTGCCGGATGAATTCAGGATATCAATCGCAGTTATACGCGGAACGCCACCAGGCATTATCAACGTCGCTTGCGTTAAGTCCATCATCCCCGCAAAGCCGTTAATTCTCAGCACATAGTTGTAAGCCATGTAACTGTCGTAGCCACCCGACGATCGCGCCTGGTTCGCCAGCTTATATGTGCCAGATGCTTTCATGTGAGCAAGTTTAGAATTGAACAGTAGCTGCACCGCTTTTGTGTCGTCTGCAACACCGTCCCCTACCGCCCCGAAGTTTTCGGGCGTGTTCACGTCCGCGCCGTTCAGCAGGCCGACACAGACGTATTCTGATGTAGGCGCAGTCTCTACTGCGTTGTGCGGGAGCGTGCCGGAGTATGTGTAGTAAAACCCATCTACTGTATAAAAGAACGCTTGGCGACGGCTGGTAATTGTCACTCCGTTACCCATATTCCCGTTGCGGCGGTATAACGAAGGTAGGTAAGAGTCATAGACCGAACCATAGAACGTACTGCCGACCAGTTTGTCACCGCCAGGGGCAGATAGCTGCTGACGCAATTGATCTGGGTCGTAGCGAAGGACATTAGGAAAATAGAACTGCTGGACATTTAAGGCGTCATAGACCGCCATTGAGTGGCCTTCAACGGTAACGAACTTGGAGATCTGACCGCCGTAAACTGGATACCCGCCAGTGTTGATGACAATCGGCTGTGCGATCGGCACCAGACTGTCGTCCTCGTTATGAATGTATACCTGGATCTGGTTCTCGGGGATTGTTGGATCGGTATCGATTTTACCGATATAGATTTTCCCGTTCGCAGCCGCTTTAAGTGAGCGCGCCAAGGTGAATAGTTGTGACGGCATTGATACAACAACGTTCGGGGTAATGGTGTCAGCCATTTATTTTTCTCCAGGCGTGCAGAAACCCCACAAGGCGCGGCTTGCGGTGGTGTGTATTAAGGTTTATTCAGACCACAGTGGTCTCATTGTTTATAAAAACAGTAGATCATATGATGCCGATCCACCCATTGGTGAGGTATCGACCGTGACAAGAGAAGACCCGCAATTCAATTTGCGCTTACCTAAGGAACTGAAGGATAAGGTTAAGCAACGTGCGGCACTGAATGGCCGCTCTCTCAATGCCGAACTGGTGCAGATCGTGCGTGATGCCCTGGCGCAGCCGTCGCCCGTTTCAGGCTACCGGAGCGACGCAGAACAGATAGCCGATCAGCAGGCTGAAACCGTCAAGAAGATGGTTTTCGAAACGCTCGTGCAGATGTATGCTGATAAAAAATAATCAGATGTAGTTCATACCTAGGAGGTTGCGGTGAAAGCATTACTAATCGCTTTCGGAATTCTCGCCCCAAGCATTGCGTCAGCCACATCGATCGCTGACTATCAAAGCGATTGTGAAAAGCAATTTGATAAATTTACCGAAATGGCATCATGCCTCTCCAAAAAGGTGAAATCGGATGATCTTACTTACAGCAGCCCCCAAGCGAAAATTTACGTCGCTACGGCAAATAGTTTAGCCGGTAGGGTTCGCCGAGGGGAAATGCATGACGAAGATGCAGCCTTGGCTCTGCAGGAAAAATACGCGACACTAAACAACGAATATTTGTCAGCCAATGCTAGAAAATCGCCCGATATAGCGTCGTCGATAAGGGAGAAAATCCAGCAAGGGCAGAGAACGCAGCAACAGCAACAAACAATTATCATCGCTCCTGAGCAGAAGAAAAATTGCTACACGCCCAATGGCCCGATTAACTATTCGTGCATTTATGGGCAATGAGCCATTCTTGGCGTCTGCTCACTCCCCCGAAGCTTTGGCCTGCTCTTTTGCCTTAAGGAAGTTAACAATACCGTTGGTGTATATTTGCTTCCTTTCAAGCGGTTCAAGTGTAGATGTCCAACGTTTATAACGATCAGATTTCTTTAACGCAGCCTCTGCTATTTTTACCTGCCTTGCTGATGCGTTGTTCCACACCGCCTGTTGGCGCGCCAAGTTACGGAACTCAGGGGAGGAGATCATGTCCGTGGCAATTTCCATTCTTTTGGACGTAGAGTTTGCTGCGGCGACCATGTTCCCGATGGGTTCCCCAACGAATGGAACTTTACCAAGTACACTTTTTGCCGTCCGGTTAACAATCGCATCTCCTAACTGACTGGCTTCGTCAAAAGCGTCTTTGATGGATATAATTTTTCCTGTTTGAATATCAGATTTAAGTGCCTTTGAAATCCCATCATTGAACACATACATATCTCTAAGCGCCTTCATCCCACCGGGGGGGATATTCTGCGCTAACGCTTTCCGCGACTGTGAATTCCGCATCATTCCGCGATACCAGTTCGCATATTGCGTTGGGTCTATAGCTACACCCGGTGTTGTCCCCTTGCCGGTGAGCGCTTTTGAAAGCGCTGAGGCAGCAACATATTGGCGCATGTCCGCTGGGACATTTTTCATCAGTCGGTTGAAGTTTGATGTCGAACCGTTTGCCAGCATATTGATAGAAGTACGCATATTGTTGACTATATCGCCATCTTTATTGCGCCCATATAACTTAACGATGTTATCCTCAAGTTCTTTTCGTGCCCTGGTCGAAGCCCTTGCAGCATCGAAAACGCCAAGCATGTCTGGAGCCGTCTTTTGCACAGCTCCACGCTGCGCCTCCAACAGCCGGCCTTCAAGCTGACCGAGCAATGCAGAATCAGCCCCTGCAAAAGGTCCCGTCGCGCTTCTTTTCGCCTGCCCGATATCTTTACGGGTCTGGTCCAAAGCTGCGTATGTTGGCCCCTTGGTACCCACCACTGCTCCGGTGCTGTCCTTAATTTGACGAGGTGAAAGTGTAGCTAATATCTTCCTCTCACCAGGGTTAAGCAGGCTTCTTTCGCCTCCAAGGCCTTTCAGTCGGTCTTTAACGAAATCGATAACAGGTGCGGCGTCGACTTCAGTTGCAGCAGGTATTTTTGCATCTACTTTTTTATAGAGCCCCCTAGTAGCAACTGCCATTTTTTCACGCGTAGCGTTCATAGAGTCAGCCACAGACTGGCTAACAACAGACAGGTCAGGATTGCCCTTCAAATTGGTGATAAAATCATCTGCCGTTTTATTCAACGCCCCCAGGGCTATGCGATCCTGCTCTGCAAGCTTGCTGCCAGGTAGCGATTTAAGAGCTCTCTCGAACTCAACATAAGGTCGGTTCTTAGACGTCCAGGCAGCAGGCGCGAGATCAATAGGGAATCCAACGTCTTGCGCGGCCTGAATTACACGTTGATCCGGGTTAACATTACCCGCAAGTTGCTGTAAGTCGGAACGCACAGCAGAACGGCTCTGAGAGGCTAAATCACGCATCCCTGTGTTAATGGAATCCCTACCAAGTTCATCCATTCTCTGCCTAACAGCCGCCTGTTGCTCCGGTGATAATGAGCCAAGCATACGCTGCGCCTCTGCGTCATCGGCCTTAGCCAAAGCCTCTGCGGCGTTGCTTTCTGCTTTTGCAGATGCGCCTTTAAATCCTTGGTATGCTTTTGATGCGCCTTTTGTCACACCTCGGAAACCTGCGCTTATAACCGATGCTACGCCTAAATCCTTGGTTACCTCACCGATATCGGCAGGCTTATCGCTGTTTTGTGCCAGTACACCTACTGTATTTTCACCCACCATTCTTTTAGCAAAATTTGCCGCTTTGGTTAGTTTACTTGCTGCGGCCGGTGCGGCGGCGATACCTGGGTTGACCAAGAACGGAAGTATCTCGGAGACCACCTTGCCACCTTCAGTTTGTGGCTGCATAGCCTCTGGGATTGACAGTCTTGGTGATGGATTGTAGGTTCCATCACCAATGCCCAATTTCTCCCCCGCCCATGCGCCAGCGCTCGACACCATATCTGCGACTTCGGGAATTATATTAATTGTTTTTACGGCGGCTTGTGCAGCCCCCCTGCCTGCCTCAACAACACCGAGCGCAGTTTCTGGAACAATTCCCTGGCTATACAGCCAACCGAGATCCTGCTGCTGGGCCTGTGCTTGTGGTGCCGCTTGCCCCGCAAAATACTCATCAATCGCAGTCCCAACATCATCAGTGCTAGTGCCATCAGGGAATTCGAATGTTTTCCCGTTCGCTGTAACTTGCATCACTTCACCTCAAACTTAATACCTGATTTGGAGGTATACGACCCCGTAGATTGTGGTTGCGAAACCTGTGTTTGTGCTGCCTGTTGTGCCTGCGCTTGAGTTTGCCCATATTGCTGCACCGGTGGGGTTTGCTGCTGTATTCCTGGTTGCTGTGCCGTGGTAGACACTTCAGTTGCCATGTAGCGTTTAGCTGCCTGACCAAGCGACTCGCCTTTATTTACCTCAAGGCCCAACACGTTACCCCCTGATTTAGACTGACCCGGGTTGCCATTCGCACTCATCCATTCAGCTTTAAACTCATTGAACTGGGCAGACTTTCTCTCAAGGTTAGACATGGCATCCAGCCAGCGAGCAACTACTTCGGGGTTATCCATATCTGTAGGCGCACCCTGCCGAACGATCGCCACATCACGATCTGTAGCTGGTCCTGGTGGAAGGAAGCGCAACACCTGGCTATTAACCAGCGCATTCTGCCTAATTCGCAGATCACGCA
The DNA here is from genome assembly GCF_001692375.1 of Serratia sp. 14-2641. Lineage (NCBI taxonomy): Bacteria > Pseudomonadati > Pseudomonadota > Gammaproteobacteria > Enterobacterales > Yersiniaceae > Serratia > Serratia sp. 14-2641. Next base: position 267,248 of record NZ_LXKR01000044.1, read on the forward strand.
ATGCTGTGTCGCTCCCCGTGACTTTTGCAAACATGTTAGAAGCGTTACCAAACAGGCCTGTGGTGGGTTTTTCTGCTCTAAATTGCTGAGCTAGGGCGCTCATGGAGTCAGCAGAATTACGACTTGCCGTTGAGTCGTTAACCGATTTTTCAATCGATTTCTCCATGTTAACTGACAACTCTGGCGCATCAGATATTAGTTGCTGCGCCTTTTGCTGCGCCTGCTGAACATCGAAACCAAACTTTTGCTGGTCCAAAGAAAGGCGTTGCGCCGCCAAGTTGTGACCCGTCATAGCTGATTGGTAGGACAGGCTTTGCCCTCGCCGAGTGTTGTCCTCCCCTGCTTTATTGCTGCGGATTTTTTCGGCTAACTCGGCCTGGTCAGCTTGAACATCAAACTGTTTTTCCATTGGCAGAGTCGCAAGGCGGGCAGCGGTGAGAATGCCATTGAAGCGCGCCGGATCCTGCTGATACAACTGCATTGCCTGCTCCGGTGATACGCCAACAGATGCCAACGCAGGGCCGTTCTGTTGAATTGTGGCCTGTAGCTGCTGTGGGTTACCGCTTGATGCCGCCACAGACAGTTTATTCAGCGCGCCATGGACAAAGGCCGCGTGCTCAGCCCCCTGAATGCCGATCTCCTGCTGAATGTTCTGTGCAAACTCAGGGAACTGGCGGCGTAGTGCTGGTAACTGTTCCGGTGTGGCTGTTTCGATAGCGCCATAGAAAGCTTGGCGGCGCTGGTTTTCCTGCAGTTGCTGTTGATTCTGCATCTGCTGGCTGGCCACCTGCTGCTGCCCCATTCGGTTTTGGGTTTCCATCAGGGCTTCGCGACGGAAGTCGGGCACCATCGATTCATAATAATTAACAGGGGCACCGAGCCCCGCCAAGCCTTCAAGAGCCATTAGAACAACCCTCCTAGCGATGAGAACATATTGCCGAACGAGTTCATGTCTTGTGATGCGCCGTTGTTGATGCTGGAGTTAGCGCTCGCGGCTGTCTGCCAAGGGATTGCCGACTTACCGGCCAAGATCTGCCCTTTCTGCTGCTCCATCCCTGCCATAGTGTTGCCCTGGTTCATTGCCCAGTTGCCTAGGGCGTTGGCAGATTGCGCGCCCAGTCCTGATAACCCCATAAGCTGGCTGTACATGGTTTGCTGCTGATTGGTCATGTCTGCCAAATAGTTCTGCCCTAATTGAGGGGCGATGAACGCCAGGCCGTTCGCTGTTGCTGTACTACCTAACCCGCCAGTTGCTTCAGCACTGGCCAGTTGCTGGTATCGCGCCTGATTTGCCATCGCGGCATATTCAGGGCTTTTGTAATATTGGGCCAACAGCGCGTTACGATCGATAGGTTTCCCCGCTAGACCTTGTAGGCCTTCCAACCCGGTTTGCCCCGCTTTTTCGTAAGGTGTCATCCAACCAACTGCGTTCTGATACCCCTCACGCGTCTGGTTCATCGCCTCATCTTGGGCTTTCTGCTGCTGATTGGCCGCCTTGTTAGCGCCAATGCCGCCTAGGATGCCACTAACTGCGCCACCGATACCGCTAACAATTCCGCCCATCTGGATACCTCTTCATTAAAATTAATTCGCCAGTGGAGCTGTCGATAAATTCAACGACGCCTCTGAATGTTTCGACAAACCCGAACTTACGCGCCAGATTGCAAACATGCCGACACTCGGCCAGGATCGGCGCGTGTATCTCACGCGGGCCTATCAGCGCCAGCACATCCGCGACAGCGTCCCGGCAGCGGTGGCGCTCGCCCTTCTTCATTGCCATGTGCATATCGACGTGGTCGCCAAAATCCAGCAGGACAAACACACCGACGCCGTTCCAAAGCAGGTAATTGGCCTCAATTTCTGGCCACGACGGAACGCCCCACAGCCGCATAAGGCGTGAGCCTGTTATTTTGTCTATGGGGGTCATTTACTGCTCCGCGATCATCTTTATTGTGGTCGCCGTGAAGGCTGAGCCGTTGGATTGGATGGTCATCGTGCTGCCGTTTGTTGCGAGGAATCCGCCCTGGTCAACGCTGAAGAATGTCGCCATCAGCACGTTGTCATTCGCCGTTGCAGCATTTCGGCTCACAACAAGGGTGTCAGGAACCGCACCAGAGAATGTCAGCTGCATCGACCGGTTTGTCGTCCCGCCGGTCCAGGTGCCGATGATCGACAGCTTAAAGTTGACCGTTTTGTTTTCGTTAAAAACGACCATCTTGTTGGCTACAGTGTCGAAGAACGGCGCAAAGGTACCCGATGCAGGTGTTAAAACCTTCAGCAACGCGACCAAGTTAGTCGCCGTGGTCGGGATATTGAGCGTTAACCCGGTGAACGTAAGCTCTGACTTCTTGCGCGTGGTTTTGTATTCCAACGCGGTTAAGCGCGTGCCATGCGCCGTCACCTGCGTTTGCAGGTTGGTGATATTGGTTTCAGCCGTTGTGACACGGGTTGTCAGCGCTGTAAGACCAGTTTGCAGAGTGACGATGCTGCCCTCTGCCGTGGTAACGCGAGTTGTCAGCGTGGCGACATTGTTCTGCAAGCCAGTGATAGCACTTTCGGCGGTTACCATTCTCACCGTTAGAGCAGCTATGTCGGCCGTGTTCTGGGTAATCCTCGCTTCGTGGTCTACCAGCTCCGCTTCCGCCGCGGTGATGCGTTCCTCGTGGTTGACGAGCGCAGCTTCTGCGGCAGTGATACGCTGTTCATGGTCGATCAGTGTCGCTTCTGCGGCTTCGATGCGAGTTTCGTGGTCAGCCAGCACCAGGTCCTGTTCGTCGTTCTTTACCTGCGCGTCCCAGGCACCTTGCCCAGCCTCGTTGGCTTTGCCCGCCACTTTGCCCAGATCGGTACCTTGGTTCACGACATAATCACGGTAGACCGGCGTGAATGTTTGGGGGACCAAGGTCGCGTCGATACGCGTCGCCTGTATTTCAACAGGCACGTTGAGGTTGTCATCCGCCATTATTCAACCCTCACCGAGCAGTCGCTTAATGTGACTGGCGACCGGGTGATCACCCGCACTTTGAAACCAATGTTTTTACGCACGCGGCCGAGCCGCCGCCACAACACGCGCTTGTCATAAATAAAGGGGGCATTGGCATCAATCATCTGCTCCCGGCCGTAGTTTGATCCGTCTGCTGCTGCTGAGATAAACAACCGTTCTGCAAATTGAGAAACCCCTGTTGCGGCTTCCAGCTCGAAATCAAACACCCTAGCGTTGTTCGCTTTGAACATCGGGGTGTAGAGAAGGTGTTCAGCTTGCCGATCGTATTGCGCTGAAGAGTCGAATTTCAGTACACCGGTTACAGGCTCTGTTTTGTCGCCAACGCTGATCTGGTTGCCTTCGAATATGAAGTCGATTGCACGGTAAACATCATCCGCCAATCCCGTTTTCAAAATGCACCACTGAGGCCCGTTCTGCGATGCAGAAGCGTCGTAACACATCACATGCCTGGGTAAATGCACGATCAGCAGTTCATGCGAATCAAACCGGACTGTTTCAAGCACACCGGTGGCCAGTTCATCCGCAGCATAGCCACGCAAAACCTTTTCCACCGTTGCGGTAGCAATAGGCTCCGCCCGCCCGCCGTTTATCACATAGATGGACGGCGCACCCGTAGCCTGGTGGCTGATGAATGCAAAGGAGTCCATAAACACGGTTTTGCAGTAGGTCCCTGCAATACCCTTTTGCACCATATATGATGGCTGTACGACATAGAGAGCCGCCTTGGCATCTGAGGTGCCGGTTAGCGCAAAATACTCAATCGTGGCGCTACCGAACATGACAACGAAATCGCGCCACACGCCGCAGCCAATGATGCCGTCAGGTTGGGATTCAGCACGGTAGAACGGACGGAATTGATCAGGATGCGATTCATCGTCAAGATCCGTTACACCAAACAGTTGAGAGTTATCTTTTACCCACACGTAGCGCCCGCGAGCTCTGCAAATGTCCCTGACGCTACCGATGTCGTATTGGGTGTAAGTGACATCCCCAACCTGTGCTGGCCAGTTCTCCAGTGTTTTGTTGGTCCCATCGTAGCGGTAGAGCGTCATCGCACCGTTAGCGGCAACGGCTTGGCTTGTATCACTGTGGGCCATACTTACCCGCGAATTTCCCCTCACGTCGCCACGTTCGCCACTGGCGTTATACAACTTGCCGCCTAACACTCTATAAACCGCATTCTGCACGGTGTTGTACTGCGCACCACGGGACGTTCCCGCGACATCTGAACGCTTTGCAACACCAGGGAATGATCGCAAATACCCGGCGGCGTTCAGCACCTCTTTAGGTACTGCGAGCATGTTGACGGGCAGCAGGTCCACATAATCCGTGTTGCGGTAGTCCTTGCCCAATCCTTTAGCCAGGGGGAGTTGAGTCGTCGGCATTATCTTCATCCCTATTGTGGAAATAGTTATGGCCGTTCAGCGTTAATAGCCGGTTACCGGAGCCGATTGGCATGCGGTTCGGATATCCCGCTTGTGCCTTGGCTTTCTTGGCCTTGCTGGCTGCTGATGATTTAACGAGAAGCTCTTTGCCGTAACGTGCAGTGGCGACAACTTTCCCCATTGCCTCCATCACGTAATCAGGAGCAATGCGCACGGCGAGGTTGTGAAACACCGCGCTAAGGTGGCCGATCTTCAATCCGTGATCATCGCCAGGGTCAGGAGCAACATCATCAGCCGAGAACAGGTAGCCAACGTCGATGCCGTTACCGTCCTCGTACCATTCAGCCATCATCATTTCGAGGTCGTTGATACCATCCTCGACTGATTGCGGCTCAACATCGGTAAGCGTTGCGTTAGATGCCACGGCGATTTTGCGCATAGCGGCAAGAACAAGATCACCCTTCGTTGTTAGGTTCATCAGTGCTCACCTTCTTTTGGCGGCCGGGTTTCTTCTTTGGCTCAGGCTCAGGCTCAGGCTCAGGCTCAGGCTCAGGCTCAGGCTCAGGCTCAGGCTCAGGCTCAGGCTCAGGCTCAGGCTCAGGCTCAGGCTCAGGCTCAGCAGATGATTTCAACAACTCATCCGGATGCGCAAACCATCCAGCATCGAGATATTCCTGCAACTCATCTTCTGGGATGACTTCGAAGTCATAACCAACGCCTTTCCACTTTTTGCTATCGCCATGGCGAAACACCATCTGGGTCATGTTCTGCTCCAAATAAGAAAGGGGCCGAAGCCCCTTTGGTTATGCCTGATTTGCCAAGCCGACGCCGATCGCTTCTGGTCGCACCGCTGTCGGCGCATACCACAACGCAATACGGCACTTACCGGTCAGGGTGCTGATATCGCCCTGGTAAGCCACTACTCCGTTAAGCCCAACGTTCGGAATCGCAAAGCTCTGGGTTTTCATGCCAGAGAACAACTCGTGGTTGATTGGAATCGGCTGAGACACTAAGCGGATGGAATCATCAGCCCAGAACACGTTTGACTGCGCGGTCGTGGTGTTCAGGATGTTCACCGGCATGGCGTTAGCCAGCGAGGTGTTAACGTTGGCATACGCCTTCTCTTCCGGCAGAAGCGAAGTGTCATCCAGCGCTACCGGCTTAGGCGTGATTGTCACCTGCGCACCGTTCACAGCAACGACTGAGAAAGTCGCGTCCTGAGTCAGCACGTTTTTAGCCATCTGAGCCAGGAACTTGACGCCAGTGAAGGAAATCTTATCGCCACGCTTCAGGCCGGTGCCGGAACTCAGAGTTACCACTGCGGTACGGTTATCCACGTTCTCACGGTTACCATCGGTATCAGCAACCCACGCTTGAGGCTTGAACTTCTGCGCGCCAGCCACAGTGATGCCGGTTGCCGTTGAAGCTGGCAGCGTTGGCATTTTCGGAGAGCGGAGCACGTCGTTAAAGCCCGCCACCTGGCGCTGGATGGTGCCTGACTTGTAGGCCTCTTCTGGAATTCGGCCAAAGAAGTCTTTGCCGGTCAAATCCTGCCCCGCACCACGGTAGTCGGTCGGGTTGAAGAAGTAAGACAAGCCAGAACTACGGTTCAGCTCGCGAGAGAAGATCAGCGCCTCTGCTTCTGAGATGAAATCCCAGCCAGTGGTTGCGGAGCCGATCGGGTCTGAACTGGTAACAACCAGAGAACCCATTTCAACAGCCTGTTTGGCGATCGAGGTTTCCACGTTGTTAGCCAGTTTCTGGCCAGACGCCTGGATGCGGCGACGCAGAGAGCGCTCATCACGCAGGTCATCGGCGCGAAGGGTGAAGAAGTCGTTATCCGGTACGCCCATGTTGCACTTAACAGACAGCTCAAGGATGCCGGTAGCCTGTCCGGTCAAATCCCAGCCCTGTTGTGTTGGTGCTTCTTGCTCCAGCGGCATCCACACGGTGTTCTGTGAGCGCTGCATGTCACCGGCCGGAGGAGTGTATTTGCCAACGCGCTGAGCCATCGGCGTGAGGTTTTCCACGGTCTCGATAATTTCATCGACCATGTAGGTGATAACTTGACCTTCGTTAAGAGCCATTATTTAATTCCTTTAATCTGATTTTTTATCTTGCGGTAAGTCTCCGTGTCGCCCTTGCTTGCGGCCTCTTCCATCTTCTTCTGAAGAGAAGCCACGTTTGCCGCAGTGACTGAACCCTGAATAGGCTCGTCAACAGCAGGTGCGCCGGATACTTGCTTACCGCGAGGCTTGAGAGTTAAACGTTCTGATAGCCGAGTGAGTTCAATCAGCGCTTGCTGCCCGTTCATCGCCAGGAGGCCACGAACCTTCTCTGGGTTGGCGCCCAGGTGGTAAATGAGTGCGGCTGATTTCTCAGGGAAAAGCGCCATGATGTCGGCACCAACTTGCGGTGGCACCAACTGCATGAACGCGTCCTCTTTATCCTGGAAGTCAGGAATGTTGAGCTTCTCTGCCGCGTCATAGTGTTTGCGGGCTGCTTCGGCGTAATGCGTTGACTGCTGGGTGTACTCCTGAATCTTGCGGCCTTGTTCCGCTACGCCAGTGCTGCGAGCGTCCATAGCCTTGACCTGCCAATCGCTGTTAGCGGCGCTGAATGCAGCCAGAGCGCGAGATTGGTCATAGTCGTACCTAGCCAACGCCTCATCCGAAAGGAAGTCGTTAACGTCTGGCTGTTTCGGTAATTCAGGGGTAACCCGTAGGTTCTCCGGCACCTCTCCACGCTTCACAGACTCCATCTGTTGCTCAAGCTCACGCTGACGCTTGCGCTCCAGGCGTTTTGCTGCGAATTGTGCGTTAGTTGCCGGGTCTTGTTTCGGTTTCTCATCGCCACTCAGGACAATCTCGAAGCCCTCTTCCTGCCCTTCGCCAGAGTTGGCATTAACTTCTGGCTGATTAACTACAGGTGCCGCCTGTTGATTAACGGGCAGGGATTGTTCTTCAATTGCCTGAATTTCGGTGGTATTGGACATGTTTAGCTCTCTCTTATTGAGGAATCTCGGCTGCTCTGCCGGAAGGTTGCATTGCTTGCTGCATGAGACCAGTTAGGTCCATGCGTTTTGAGTGGAGTTGTTCTTGCCCTTTAAGGACAAGCTCAGCGTCAGCGCGGGCTGCGTCGCCCTGCTTATTCTGGAAGTCACCGAGCAGTTTCAGCGCAGCGATCACATCTTGTTTCTTGGTGCTGTCGGCAGATGCGAGGATTTCTACAACCCTTGCGGCTGCAACCTGTGCTTCTGACTGCGCTTTGAATGCGTCAACCTGAATGCGTGCTTGGTCGTTCTGGGCTTTCTGCAAATCGGCTTGACCGGTAAGCAATACGCCCTGCGCCTGAACCATCTCGGCGCTTGGTTCTTGCGGCTTCTGCTGCGCCTGCTGCACCATCTCAATTTCTTCAGGTGTTTCAGGTTTCTTGAGGCCCATCGTGACGAGTTGCTTGTTGGCGTACTCGCGCATGATTTCGACGCCCTTACCATCGAGCAGCGTGAAGTATTGCAGCATGAGCATTTGGAACTCAGGCGTACCCTGTGGAACCTTGGTCAGCAGTTCAAGGATCTCCGCTCGGTTCTGGCTCTTCATGCTCTGGAATGACGGCCCAACATCGGTATAGGTTTCATACCGGCCACGGACATCGTTAAGCACAACTGACTGCCCGGTCTGGTAATCGATAACCTCGGACATCAGTTGCACGTCTTTCTCGCTGCCATCAGGTAGCGTGGTCATAACGGTGCGCGGAACGTCGTAGATATCATTAACCATGGATGCGTAGATTTGCCCGTCACGGCGCATGGCTGTGGCCAGGTTGTCCTGAAACACATATGTCGATAGGTCGGCGCGCATGTTCAGTTGGTTAACCGTATCGAATGCCACCTGCCCATTAGCAGCGTCAGAATCAACGCCAAGCTGTGACACTTCTTTCACTGCGTTGGTGGCTGCTTCCAGCATGTAAGCGCTGGCTTGCGATACTTCCGGGTTCTCCATGTAGGCGATAGGTTGAGCGGGAAGATCACCACTGTTTTCGTCAGTACGGTTGACGAGGTAATAGGGATAATCGTCCGTGCCGCTATACATGTGCTCGTAACCGGCGATTTGCTCAGGCCAGAAGAAAGGCTTCTTCTTCGGAGTTCTGGCGACCGTATCGGCGTCGAAGCTCATGATCATGTTGCGCAGGCGCTGACCGTCTTTCGTCAGCCTGACGACTCCCTCGTAAACCTCTTTGTCGCCAGCAAAGCCCCACTCGCCGTATGCAGGCACTATTGGGAGGTGCTCACCGGCTATCAGCTCGCGTGACTTGAGGATTGTCGAGCTGGTCAGGATTGTCTTGTAGACACGGCAGCGCTTAACCTTGCGCTCACCAACCTTAACCATGCCGGACTCTGCCAGCTCATCAATAACATCGGCGATGTCGCGTTTGAAGTAGCTGACCGGCTCACCACCAAGCGGATCTTGATAGATGAATACTGTCTCTTTCTTCTCTTCGACCTCGTAGAATTCACCAACATAAACGACATCTTTGTTCAGCCAGGGGAATAGCCAGTTGCTATCAGGGCTCTGGAAGTCGGGAAGATTGTCAGCATCAAAGCCATAATCAGCGGCGAACGATTCCCACCCGGCAATGCTGAGCGGCTGAATGACCGTGACGTGTTTAGCGTCAGACTTGTCCATCAGCTTGCTGTTGCTGTCCCAGATGACGTGTGATGATGCCTCGTGAATTGGAATGCGGCGGATCACCTGATTATTGCTGGTCGGGTCCTGGTCTTCGTGCTCAGTGACAATGCGCCAAGCACCAAAGCCAGCTTCGATTTGCTCACGAACAGCAATGTTCACAGCTATCTTCGCTGAATTGTGCCGCATGTCAGTGCGATACATGCCCATGAGCGTATCAGCAGAGTCTGGAGCCGCGCCGTCCTTTGGTCGATACAAGACATCAATCGGGTTCTGCCGCATCTCTGCGACGAGTTTACGCACTACCGGTCGGACTACATCGAACTGCCCACGGTATTGCAGCGTTGTGTATTGGTTCAGCCAGTCATCCCACTGCGACACACGACTAAAGAACAGATCGTTGGTCGCTTCGGCTCTGGCTTCATCGCTAGACATCCAATCCCGATCAAACAGCGTCAGGATTGCTTGCAGCTTGTCATCGTCAGCCATTATCTACCTCGTGGAATCGGCTTAATTGGGGCGGGCATTTTCTTTTCTTTTGGCTTTCTGATGTCGCGCATCATCTTGGCGAAACGGCGCATCATGTAGGCATATCGAACGGCATCAATGACGTCGTCGTTTGTCTTGGAAATCTTACTGTTCGCATCTCTGTGATAGAGGCGGAACTCTTCGAAGAATGGCTCGCAAGTGTTGAATGCTCGGAACCGGCTATCGAGCATGAGGTCGCGCAGCTCAGCAAGCCCTGGCTCTACAGCGTTACCGCCATCAGGCCACGTAGCGTGCTCCGGAAGCATTTGGAACCCAGCATCGGCGTACTGAACCTTTAGTTGCTCACCCCCGCCCTTCTCATGCTGATGGCCGTCATGTGGCCAGGCGACTGGTATCTTGCTGGCCCAAGACTTAACGGCGCCCCAAGCTTGAACTGCAGTGCTCTCTGACTTCTTCCATACCCTTGCGAGATAGAAAACATCTTCGTCTTTGTCCCACCACAGTTGTATGTGGGCCTGCGGGTGATCCCATCCGAAATCCTGGCCGTCGATAACGTAGAAGTGATCAGGACATTCGAATGGCTGACACTTAATAGTCTCTTCCGGTATCTGGAATATTCGACCGCTACCCATCGTAGGGATGCCACGTGATCGAGCTTCACGCTCATGCTCTGGATATGAGGCGATAATCCTTTCTTTCTGCTCGTCGCTATAGTGGTCGGCATCGTAGATTGTCATGGTGACAACCTTCTGAGCCTTGCTTGGATTCTTTGTGAATTTGGTAACTACTTCAGACATACCCATCAGCGGGGTAAACGTCAGGATTGAAAACTGTCCGTATTTGTTGGTACGCGTCAAACCTTCGCTGTAGATAGGATATGGCGGTTCTTCGTCAAACCACACGCCATGAATGGTGTCAGCCTGCCAGCGAGCTCGCCCTTGTGAATAAGGCTTGAAATATACGAGGCTGGCCCCGTCTTCAACCCCTTCCGCGTTATGATGACGAACGAGAAGGCGGTCGATGAGTCCTGGGAAAAAAGGCGACTTAACATAGCTGACTATATCGTACTTGGGGATCATGCCGTATCCAGGAGCGTTACCCTCATCGATGCGTCCGCACAAAACGCGCTGCGTCGATTTAGTTACAGTCTCGTTCGTCTCTCCGCCAACCCAAAACACTACCGGCTCGTTGAACCTCCGGCCAACCCACTCACCGTCATATGCGCCATCTTCTGGATACCCAACTGTTCCTGGATAGCGGCCTGTAAGGTGAAAAGCCACCTCCGCACCGCCAGTGAACGTTTTCCCAAGTTGGTTGCCAGCCATAAAGCAACGCTCAGTGAACTCTGCACCAGCGTCCATAAATTCACGCTGTTTGCCATAGGGAGCATATTCGAAAAGCTGGTGACTACGGCGGTATTCATCTTCGACTTCAAGAAGCTCAAGCAACTCTATCTGCTCGTCTTCTGTCAGCTCATCAAGGATCGCTTCTTCCACCACGGCTGAGTAACTCCTTAATCCGAGAGCGGCGCTTATCGCGATCTCCCTTATCAGGTGTCACGTCTTCGACTTGCGACTGCTCTTTGAGGCCCAAGTCACGGGCGATGATGTTTGCATTCAGTAGGTCGGCTGCTGCGCCGGAAAACTTCTGGTCGTAGATGGTTTCTTCTGCTCGCGTAGTGACGTAATTAAAATCTTCACGTGACTTATACAAAGCCCATGTTGGCTTCGTAATATCGAGGTATAAGCACAAGCCGCCGAGTGTCATTGCGCGCATCTTAGCTATGGGCTCTTGCGTCACCTCTCCCTGATACGCAAACGCCTTCATCTCCCATAAAGGGTGCTCTTCAACCCACGTGAAGTACTCACAGCATGCTGACCACAGCGCCTCGGGCGATTCGAATTTAGGGTTACGCCCATGACTACTGCGGGCCTCCCAGAATCGGTTACCCTTTGGTGCTGCCATGATTATTCCTTTGTGATGTAAGGCATGAATTTATGCATGATTCTCTGCACCAAATAGCAGAAGGTTTCATTCTGAGAATCATTTGGTGTTGGCACCCCTACGTGACTGCATATTTCAAATGCTGTATGGCATGCCTCATGAGCAAGGATTTGTGGTTCGTGCAGGAACACTCCGATAAGGAGCAATGGGGGCTTGCCTTCCATGAGGTGCGTGTAAGCAAAGCCATCAAAACCAGACAAGTCGAACTCAAGCCCAAGCCTTGTGAAGTAATCAGTCGCTTCTTCACGCTGACGTAGCAAAACGATATCAGCACAGTTAAAGAGTGGCACTTGGTACGTTGGCGGTTTAGGCCATTTTGATTTTGCCATCTCTCCATCCTCGTTAACTCATTATCCAGCCCACTCGGTGAATAGGCTGTGTAATTTGCTATGCAGTAACACCTGCGGCTTTATTCGCAGCCACGGAGGCGTTGACCTTAGCTGCCAGGGTGGCCACGTCGTTTTTGATTGCAGTGATAGCAGCGTTCGTTGATGTCAGCGATGCCGCAGTGGTATCGGTTGTTGCAGCCGTTGCTGCGGGGATTGCTGCTACAGTGTTTCCGCCTGATGTGCCACCAGATGAATCGGTCAAAGCTGCTACCGCCGTCTGTTGCAGTACACCACCGCGATCTGTTGATGTCGGCGTCTTGTTACCTGCCATTGCAGTAGTTGCGGTCGTGCCAATCACTGGTGCAAACGTTGATGGCTTGCCGGTGATATCAGCCCATGCCGCGCCAGTGCCGTTTTTGGTGTACACCGCCTCAAATGCTGACTTGCTCATATAGAACATCGGGCCACCAGTACGGCTCACCAAGTAACCAGTGGCCACTGGCCGATATTGCTGCATGAAACTGTCGGTAACCGTCACAACTGGGAAACTGTTCGTTGGTGTGATTTCACCGTAGCCGGTATCCAACTGCTTAACTGAGGTGATATCGATGGCATTAACGACTTCGCTATTGCCAGAGTACAAAGGCCATGGACTATTCATGCTCACCCCTTATGATGCGGTCTGGAAAATGGTTAATGCTTCTTCGGTCAGCTTGATAGCCTTATCGACTCGTGAAACCGGCTGACCTTCTACCTGCGCTTTGGCATAAGCATCTTTGAAGAGCTCATACTTGAACTGGTCTCCACCGATGAAAGAGATAGCCTTCTCACCAGCAGCTGTATCGCTCATGACCAAGCGGAAGATCTCCAGGTTCATGGCTTGTAATTCTGTCATTTGAATAATTCCCATTATGGGGAGTCTCCTGAAGTACGACCTTTCCCTGTCAGTTGGCTCCATTGGTTTAAGTGATGAGCTATTTAGCCAGGCATACATCGTTGATGTAGTCCTGTAGCCCGGCTATTTGGCTGTTAGCGGTTTCGATTCGCTCTCTGAGAGTGAAATAATCCCGTTCAGCGGAGTCAGAAAGTCGGGGGCTGGTTGCATCAACCACGCCGCCGGTGGTGGTTGTGGCCGATTTACAACTGGCGTTGAGTTGCAGCCGCTTAGTGCCATCGGCAACATCACGCTGCAAATCAGCAATCTTACTTTTGGCATCTGCTAATTCCTTGGTGCGATGAGTGTCGATAGCACTGGCGCGAATTTGTAAGTCGGATTGAATGCGGAGGCTTTGCGATAACTGGCTATTTGCTGACTGAAGTTTGTCGCGGTCATGCCTTAAACCTTGGTTTGCATATGTGAAGTAAGCCAGTAGACCGAGCACCAACGACACAATAGCCATTTGCCAGTGCGGTAGCGGCCACTTCATGACAGGAACAACTCACGCTCAGCAGCGCGACGCCTCACCAACCCTTTCATCTCTTTGCCGTTAGCATTCTTCCAGCGAGGGAACTGGTCAGCAGCACCTTGCACATCGCCAGCGTTGAATTTCTTAACCAGCGTGGATGATGCGAAGCTGGCCCCGCCGATATTGAATGCCAGCGATACCATGGCGTCGAACTGGTTCTGTGTCATTGAGCGCTTGATAGCAGAACTCACGGCAGCTTCGAATACTGCCAAATCCTCACGCAAGAATGCTTCGGCCTGCGCCTGGGTAATTTGGTCGCCGGGCTTAACGCCTTTCGTGTGGCCCCAGCCAATAGTCCAGGGCTTTCCGCCAGTGCCGGGATCGGGATAAGCCTTCAACTCAAGCTTTTCGAAACCTTTAATCAGGCTGATGCCCTTATTGCTGATTTGCATTGCCTTCCCCCAAGCGCTTCAGAAAGCGACTCTCGACCATCCTAATGGCCTCAGCACCAGACCAACCAGCCAGGCCAGCAATCCCACCTGCAATCTCTGCCGCCCAGCTCGAATAACTCGCAAGCAACAGCACCAACGCACCGGCGAATACTGATATCAGGATTTTCAGAAGGAAAAACGACCACCGGAATTGCTCGCCGTTGATGATTCGCCAGGCATAGTTCGCAATGGTTCCGAGTAACGTCATGATGAGCACAAGGACAACGCCCAGCATACTCACTGACTCTGGCTCTTTGATAGGCATTCGCATGACCTCCCCCTGCCGGGTTCTCGCCCGATCTTCGGGTGGTAGAAATGGGATAGCCGCCCGCTGTTGTCACTCAGCGATAGAGGATGTTTGGGGTGATTGACTGTTTTAGCGGGCGACTAAATGCAAAAAGCCCCGGCGAATGCCAGGGCTTTGGATGTTATTTTTTATCGTTGCAATAAGGGCAATGAGTGTACTTGAATAGGTTATCAAACCACCCAATACCAGAATTGCATTCTTGCGACGTACTAACAAATCCGGTGTATCTGCACATGCTGCACCCGCGTGGGATTTCTTCTCTTGGCTGCGGCTTTGCTGATGACGCCTTTGTGACTTGTTGAGCTTGCTTTTGAAGCTGATCTTGAAGCTCTTCCCTATTCATAAAATGCCTTTTAACCCGCACGAGGCGAGGCTTTGAATTGGGTGGTGACGCACTTAAGACACACATACGGCACCTTACCCTTTAATGATTGCTCATTTGTTCAAATGTGTCAACAGGTTTCATGCCACTTTCTGTATTTTGCCGACACGTTTGCGGGAGTTGAAAGCAAACTTAAGCGGTTCGTAAATCATGAACAGACTAGCATTCAGTATTTCCTCCACCTCCCGACGACACGTTGATAACGATGGACGCTTAAACCGGTTTCCTCCCCTTGTGCTGATTTTGCGGGGAATTGCACTCTTGTGGCTATACACTGCAATGGCGTACTTTGTTGAGCCGTGAGCATAGTAACTGAGCAGAATACCCATGGCCTTTGGGTCAATGCGGAGGACGGAGTCTACGACCTGAGAAATCATTAATCCGTCATCATCATTGCACATTGGCCTACTCATTCCAGGCTGTGGCTCAACAGTTGCCATGTACTGAGCTATAACGCTGCTCATGCGCTTTTCGAGCCTTCCGCTATAAACCCATGCCCCCCACAGTTCTAGCCAGCCATTGAGCCAATCATGCTGGTCCTTTGTGAGGCTTAACTCTCTTACACTCATACCCTCACCTCAGTGTTAACCGTGCCGTGCTTGTCGTGCCTGGTCGTGAACATCGGCATTACCCCGCTGTAAGCTGGCTTTACTTTCATCACGTCAGTGCATTGAAATACGCCATAGTCCCGGTGGTATTTCTTGCGCATAAAGCGAGCCTCTTCGATTGCAGATTGGAGATCGTTAAATACGGTTGCCATTAGGCTGCCTCCGATAGTTTTTTAAGTGCTCGGGTTTTGGCTCTGTACGACGCTCTGAGCGTGTCGAGTTCTTCTCGGGTGTATCGATGAGCGGTGTTGTTGTTTTCAAGCGCCAGGACGCGCTCAAGGCCGATTTTGATTACTAGTGCCGCCCGGTAGGGAACTGCGTTGCTTGATAACTCGGCGTTACACCGATGACACTGTTTGTGGATGTTGTCTTCGACGTATCGAAGATGTGATGCTGCGCCTCTTGACCTGTAATGTCCTGCTTCCCATTGGGCGGTGTCCCAAGTACCGCAACTGATGCACGGTAATTCCCTGTCACGCTCCCGGACGTAGTCGTTAATCACCCGCTGCGTCATATCCTCCCAATGCTTGAGGGGCCTTAACACTGCCTTGCGCTTATTCCACTCACGGCGTGATTCAGCCTCAGATTTGCTTTGCTTGCGCTCTGATTGCTGCTTTGCGTGTTGGATTGCACATTTGGGACTACAGACGATTTGGAGAGTGTTACGAGGGGGGAACTTGGTTTTGCATACTCGGCAGGTCTTTGGTTTCGGCGGCTTAATGCCTTTAGCCATGAATAAACCATCCTATTGTGAATAGTGCGCCAGATGCCGCCGTGCCTACGAAATACAGGCTGCCTTTCATGAAGTCTTGGCACTCTTCCAGCGTTGCTATCCAGGCAATGAACATTGCGAGAATCCCAAACAAAATAAACGCGCCTTTAATCGCTGCAATGCTCATTATCTTCCTCCTGGTTGCCCATGGTTTCGTCTGCGAACCTGTCTATCTCGGCATTGCACTGGCCGCAGATGTAAGTTTCATCGGGTGATAGCTCTTTGGGACAGTTGCAGCATTTCATCTTGTCCTCCGTACGCGGTTAAACCGGCTCTGTAGTAGCGGCCAAACGGCGTCAAATGTAGGGATGTCTGTAGAGTTTGGTTGCGGTTTACGGGGTGACTTGGATTTGGTACGGAATATCAGGTTATCAATCGCTATTTGCGTTGCGCTTCTGCGGGCTCTCGCCATATGTCCTCCTCGGTTTGTCGATACGGCATCTCGCCTACTGGAGTCCTCTCACAACGCATGCATTGCTGAACCCAGTATTTCTGCCCCGGCCGGAACCGGTAATCGTCTTTTATTTCTCCGCAGCGTGAACATGATTTCATGCAGCCCTCGCCTTATCGCCGTAACGCTTTGCCCACTCGATTGCCTGCCGTGAATCCTCGCTCCAGTTAACCCCGCGCTCAGCGCCGAAAGCGTTCATCAGCTCAATGAGGTCACGCATTTCGCCAACCTTCATCTTGCTGGTTGATTGCCCCAGAACGACGAAGCCACCATCGATGCCCGGCACGGTTTGCTGCTTCTTCAGCGCCGCGGTGAAAACGTGCTTCCAGCTTTCCGAATCCATCTTCTGGCCATACCAAACGACCTGCTCACTGATATCGCGCAGAGTGGCCCATAGACGGGCGTTCTGGTCTAGTGTGCGGGTAGGTTCCTGGATGGTTACTGCGAGAGGTTTTTCGGTGTTGAGCTGGAGGTTGTCGATGTAGGCTTTCAGGTTCTGGCGTATCTGTGGGGTTCTCAAGTAGAAAACCTGTTTATCCATCATTCGACTCCAAGTTTTTTGCAGATGAAAAGTGATGACAAAAAGGAGATGACCAGCGCAGCCATTATCGCCAGAACCCAGCGGCCAACAGGCTGGATAAGTATTTCCGCTGTCAGGCATCCGCCAATAGAGCACAAAATTAGGGCTGCAATAAATCTCATACCCCTTCCCCTTTGATTCTGATGCCGATAGCCCGGAGGGACTCGGAGAACTTTGTTATCGCTGAATTTTTACCGGTTAACATGGCGCGACCAGCGAAAGATTTAGCTGAATTAACATCAGCGTAATCTGGCAGCTCAACAACGAGGCTCTCCCGGCCCTTCTGCCACCACTCCCAGGCATCACGCGCCCGTAACGAGTAGTAATCCAACTCTGGATCTTCATCGGTGCCGAAGTTGTGAATTCTTAGCAGTGCGCTCATCCGTGATTCGGGTATATCACCATGCCGACGCTTGAACTCAGCTTCGAATTGGCTCCGGCTCTCTGTTTGCTTATCCATGGTCACTCCTTAATCGTGAAGGTCATTGCCTCAAGCTTTGCGATCTGCTTTTTCAGGCTGGCGATTTTCTTCTTCCGCATGTCATCGGCCTTTTCCAGCGCCTCGGTCTCAGCAAGCCTGTAGTCGGTATGCCACACTGAATTATGAAACCCTTTTTCCCTCCAAATAAACGAGCCAGACTCCATGATCTCCCCTTCTCGTTTGATAACGCCGGTGCTCAGCGCGTATTTCGTGATGTAAACCGTTGTCAGTTGCTTATCCATGGTTAAAATCCGCCTTTTTTCTTGGTAGGTTGAGCCTCACGCGTTTCCACATTGCGCTTCGCTGTAGCCTGGTCGCAATCGTAGATAGCCCCGTTTCGCTGCTCGGTGTACACCACGCCGGACGCGCCGTGACGGTTCAGTCGGAGCAGCAGCTCTGTCGCGCGCTGATCTGCATGTTCGTCGTAAGCGCCTTCCCGGTAGATACCAAGCCAGTAATCACAGTCCTGTTCAATTTGACCGGTATCGCGGCTATCGCTTGGCTGTGGTCGCTTATCGGAACGGTTCTCAAGCTGGCGGTTTAGCTGGGTCAGCAGCACAACAACGCAGTCGAGTTCCTTCGCGAGATTCTTCAGCCCTTTTGTGATCTCCCCATACGCCAGATCGTTACGGTCGGCCTTCTCGGCCTTCATCAGCGTCAGATAGTCAACCAGCACCATACCCACCACGCCGCGCTCACGCTTGATACGGCGACACTCTGCGACAATGTGAGCAAGTGATAGTCCGGGCGTGTCGTCGATGTACAGATTACCGTTCTGGATAAGCTCGCCTGCCTTGGCGGAAGCCAAACCAAACTTCATCTGATCGAACCCGCTGGCGTAGAAGTGACTGCTGGCCACCCCGGAAAGCTGGGTGATCATCCGTTCAACGAGCTGGATATCTGGCATTTCAAGGCTGAACGCCAACGCAGGGAGGTTTTCATTCAGTGCGCAGTTGATCGCCATATTCAGATAGAGCGTGGTTTTGCCCATTTTTGGCCGGGCACCGACAACGAACAGCGAGCCTTTGACAATCCGTTTTGGCTCCAACATTGCATCCAGTGAAGGAATGCCGCTGGTCAGCCCAATGGCGCTCTGATCGCCAGTGAAACGCTTCTCAACCATCTCGGCCCAATCACCAAAGACATCCCCGAAGGTGCGTAGTCCACGCCGGGCCCCAACTTTTGAATAGTCGGTGATCTGCGTGAAGAGTGTCTGCACTGATTCGAGTTTGTCATCAGCTGATAGGCCGTCGTTGGCGTACATCAGGGAAACCATTTGGTTTAGCTTCTCGATGCCGTATCGCCTCTTGGCACGGTCACGGACAATCTTCGAATACTCCACGATGTTTGCCATGCTTGGTGTGTATCTCGACAGTTCGGCGAGGTAGGCAAAGCCGCCAATGGTTTCAGAAATGCCTTTTCTCTCCAGACTATCGAACACAGTCAGCAGGTCTATCGGCTTCTGTTGCTGGTTCAACGCTCTCAGCTCTTCGTAAATCACTTGATGGGGCCGACAGAAAAACGCCTCCGCCTTGAGTGACGAAAGAACTTTCTGGCAGCGTTCGCTTTGTCCGCCGTCCAACATCAGACCGCCGATCACGCTTTGCTCTGCTTCTAGGCTGTGCGGAGGTGTTAAGTAATCAGACGTCATCGCTGTTTCCCTCCCGGACCTTGAGATAAACCTCGTCGCTCAGCAAGTATTCGAGATTCTTACAGCGCCACGTCTTGCCAGTCTTGGCATCAGGCCGAGCGCCAAGCATCCACCGGCAGTTGAGCGAGATGTATGTCAGGTAGGCTTCCCATGCAGCCATGCTGAATGGCGCGTTATCCAGTTGGCGGGTAATCTTCCCTGCTTTCACCCAGAAGGTTTTAATCAGGTTCTTCCGCTTGTCACTCAGTGCTCGGATGCTAGGGCATTCAGGCAGTATCCGGTGGTAGGCGTCGATCACGTCTTGGCATGTGTGGGATGGTTTTTTCTGTTCTGAATTTTCTGCTGCTGAGACACTCTCTTTATCTTTAGATAAAGAGTTATTAGTTATATTGTTGTTTATGGACAACTGTTGGACATTCGTTGGACAAACACCGCTGATAGGCTCGTTATTACTGGTGTTCGCGTTGGACAACTGTTGGACATTCGTTGGACAATTTTGGGCCTGAAAATCGTCATATTTTAGGATGGTAATCAGGCTGAATTTGCGCCCCATGGCTTCGATTTTCAGCATGCCTTTTGACTCGAAACTACGAAGCAAACTCTTCACTTTGTTGTCAGGGATAAACGTTTCAGATACCAGCGTTGGCCGCCCGGTGATCATCTGCCCTCTCCCCACCATCATCTCGCCAATGTCGGTCTTAACCACTGCCGGGGAATAGTTGGCTTTCAGTATCAAGTGAAGCCAAAGGTGTACTGCCTGCGAGTCCTTGTACAGTCTGCTATCCATGAATTGACGGTGTATCAAGGCAAACCCCTTACCGGTCGCCTCCGGTGTCTCTACAGGGCGTTCCTGCGGCCTGTAATCGGATAACTTTCTAACGACGTTCATCTTTCTTCACCCCTGCTTTAGCCAGTCTGAAAACGCCAATAAACCGCTCAGCGAACGGCTTGTTATTGGCAGCCAAATAAACCAGCTCGTCGGGGCAATCTGGGTGACGCCGCTCCTCTTCCTGCTTGAAATTTACGCGT
Organism: Serratia sp. 14-2641; assembly: GCF_001692375.1. Lineage (NCBI taxonomy): Bacteria > Pseudomonadati > Pseudomonadota > Gammaproteobacteria > Enterobacterales > Yersiniaceae > Serratia > Serratia sp. 14-2641. Next base: position 287,302 of record NZ_LXKR01000044.1, read on the forward strand.
TTTCGTGCCATTATTTACCTCAGAAATTGATAGTGATTTGTTGTTCCGAACCCTTGGTTGCCGCCAGGGGTTTTTTATTGCCTACCGCTTTGAAAACTTCCTGCACTGCCCTTCCTAATGGGCTACATTCAGCAGCCATTCGAGCTATGCAGAAGATGGTCGCGATGTCCCGCCAGTTAGTCCGGCTTATCTTCGATTCATGCCACCCTGCCAGCTCTGCGAACTTACGCCCTGTGACCTGTGAAACGGTTAGCAGAAGATCGGTTTCAGCCCGGTTAATCTCTGTTTCTGTTGGCTTGCTGTAACTTGCGTTATGCATGATTGATAATTTCCCTATCAAATAAGTGATGTGATCAGCCCGTGGGAGTGACCACTAGTGATTTGTTTTGGTGATGTGCACTTTTCAGTGCTCGATTGAATGGATGTTGCTATGCGGCTTTTATCGCCATGTATCTTTGCGGGTAGAGAATCTGCATTTCACTGATTTTCCCACCAAAAAACTGTGAGAGTCTTTCAGCCGTTTTCAGGGAAGTGAGTTGCTTGCCTCGTTCGATTCTGCTCAGGTTTCCAACATCGATCTCTGTAGCCAAAGCCAGGTCAGCCAACGTCAAACCAGTCTCTACACGCATTTTTCGTAATGGTGTATCCATATGCACCTCCATTTAATGCGCTACACGCATATTATACCACGCATTTAATTTGCGCAAGGCGCTTTGCGAGTGACGCAAAAAGGTTATTAAATTGAGCCATGGAAATAGGTAAGCGCATCAGACAACTTCGCAAAGCGAAGAAAATGACAATCCTTGAATTGGCCACGTCGGCAGGAAGTGACGTGGGGAATATCTCTAGGCTGGAAACGGGAAAACAAGGATTCTCAGAGACTACTATAAAGAAAATAGCTAGTGCCTTGGGGGTTAAGGTTTCCGACCTTTTCACAGAAGAAGAAATAACAGTGCCTCTAACCACTGAGCAGGTTGAAAAACCATTTACCATCGACGTTCTGGATGCAGAGGCAAGCGCAGGTGGCGGCCGAGTTTCAACAACTGAGGTCGCGGAGACAATTACTAGCATCGTTTACGATACAGCTCGGGCGCTGGAGATTTTTGGCCATCGCCCAGCAGAGACCATAAAGGTGATCACCGTTACCGGAGACAGCATGTCCGGAACGATCGAAACTGGTGATTACATCTTCATTGATGTTTCTAAAGATTATTTTGATGGTGATGGGATTTACGTGTTTTCGTTCAAAGACGCAGTAATGGTCAAGCGGTTACAGTTCACTGCAGATGGCTTACTGGTTCGCTCCGATAACAAAACCTACACGGACTGGCTGATCACAGAGAAAAATGAGCAGCACCTTAAAGTGATAGGGCGGGTTATCTACAGTCACGGCATCAGCCGATACGTGTAGTCCAACAGTCGAAATGATGACAGGACTGAAGAAGGTCGCAGAGATGCGGCCTTTTTATTTAACTGGATATTCATACAGATTTTTATTCTGCAATTTGACATATTTTTAGCGAGCAGTCATGACCGCCTTTTAACCAAAAAAGAATCTTAATCTGTATGGCGCATTTGAGTCTTTCTAGTCTTGACTTATTCCCTTAAGCGATCAAAAATCTGATCGTACACAATAACTTACGGGAAGAAATATCATGAACAACGGAAAATTCAGCGTTAAGAAGTTCCAGGAATTCCTGGAAATGCTGACTACTCTTGACGTTGTCAATGAGAATACCGCAAGAAACCTCAAGAACTCTACGGCTCGACTGCTGACCGTTCTCAAAGATGACGAAATGGATGACATTACCAAAGTCGATGTAGATGAACTTGCTAAGCGGTACATGGAAACATCAGAGCCAAAGCCATCGGAGAGCAGCATTACTGCCTACAGAAGTCGCACAGAGAGCGCCATCAAGAAGTTTATAGCCTTTGAAGAAGAAGGTAAGATTCTTTACAAGCCTTTGGCAAAAAATGAAGAGGTAGAAGTGAATCGCGAAGACACAATCATATTAGGTGATCAGGATCCCGAGGTGCTGAAAGCAGCATCGAACATTAGCACCTTCTCTCTTCCGGTGATAATTCGCCCTGAGCAAGGTATCTCTGTCACGATCAGTGGCATACCTACAGACCTCACAAACAACGAGGCCGAACTTATAGCTTCAATATTGAAGGTCTATGTTCGGCCTCATTAGTAATTTGAGCTAATTCCCCCAGCAAGGGGAAGGGCTCTGATTGGGGATGGACACCCGCAACCACACTTCATTGACATAAGTAAGGTAGCGGATCCTCATTTTTTTATCAAGCCTTGGAAGCGTGTCCCTGCTTTGGCGAGGTAATTTATATGGCTACTACGATCTGCCACAAATGTGGCAACAGCTGTGAAGTGATTTTCCGCCCATGGATCATAGACCAAAACGGAAAGAAGCGTTTCCCTAAGAAGTCTCGCGTATTCCCCATCCCTGTCTGCGGGTGTGATGAAATCTAAAGGAACCTAACCCGGCTCAGGCCGGGTTTTTTGGGGATTATCGCAGGGTATCCAATGCGAACTCCACCGCCAGATCAACCTCAGCACCATCTGACAGCATCAATATCATCTCAATGATCGACTCGTTCGTGACTGCCCTATCCTCTGCGCAAATCTGAACCACCGCCTCACCGATCACCAGGCACATAGCCTCGTGCGCCTTTTCCATGTCCATAGCAGCCTCCAAGTTGATTGTGTTTTAAACATCACAACAATAACACAAAATAAATAACCTTATAAATCAATGAATAGTTGTAGATTTAGTTGCTTATGTGAATTTGCGTTTGACGCATTTGCGCATTGCGCATATATTAATTCCACAGAAGGGCAACGGCAAGGCATCACCAGGGCGGTGATTCAATCGAGCACTGAAAAGTGCAAACAACTAACAGAGACAGCTTCGGACTGCTTGCCAGTACCAAAGCTATTTCAGGAGGTAATGATGATTAAGTTGCAGAACATCAAAGATAACGCTCGCAGCCGCCGCGATGCACAGAGAAAAGCAAAGCAGCAGGCCTGGGCTAGTTCCAATCCATTGCGGGTTGGCCGGACATACCAGGTAGTAGCCCAAAGAGTAACGATGGTTAAGCAGGCTGGATACTCACCTGCCCCACTCAAGTTCCTGGTTGCAGATGCCTTCTGGCTGGCAAAGGAATACAAGATGCAAATTCTCCGTGCCTCATACCTTTATCAGAACGAGTTCAAGCGCAAGCCAGTGATTGAGGGGCCAGCATGCTTACCCCAAGTAGCCCTATACAACGCGGGTCATCGTAAGACACGTAAAGAAGCAGTTCACATTGTTAAGTGAGGGATGGACGATGAAAGTGACAATAGTACGGTTAGTTTCTGGTGAGTACGGTCGCCGCTGGTATCACCGATTTAAATGGCTGGACCGGGCATTCGACCGGGCGCCGACAGTACGCCGCCAGATGGCATGGACAGCCAAGGAATTGAACTCCGCCCAGTAGATTTACCGCTGCCTCTATACGTGGGGGCTTCGGCAAGATTACTAACACAGTCGCTTATGCGGCTTTTTTTCGGCCTAAATCTGGAGATTTAACGAATGCAAATCACAAAAGAGCAAGTGCAAAAACTGGCGTGTGGCGATGGCTTTGCTTGGTTCAAAGAAAAATTCCCACAAGGCGGTGATTACGCCGAAATCATTCAGGCCCTTAACGCTGATAAGAAATATGAATGGGCTCGTTGGGGTGTCAGCCAAGCGTATAAAACCTTCCTGCAAGGCGAAACCAAGGCTGAGTTTATCAAGGCCGAAACCAAAGCTACCGACGCGATGGTTGTCGAACTGAACAGCATGGAGCACCCAGCGGATCAGGTCGAGGGCGAAAGCAGCTCCGGCAACGACGCACAAATCGGCAGCTCCGGCAACGACGCACAAATCGGCAGCTCCGGCAACGACGCACAAATCGGCAGCTCCGGCTACAACGCACGAATCGGCAGCTCCGGCTACAACGCACGAATCGGCAGCTCCGGCAACTACGCACGAATCGATGCTACCGGTAAAGATGTTGTTGTGGCCGCAGCCGGATCAGTTTCGCGCATTGTGTTGGGTGAAGGCGGTTGCGCAGCAGTTCCTTACAGCGACGGCACACGTACTCGCTTCGCTATTGCTTACGTCGGCGAGAATGGCATTAAGGCCAACACGGCTTATTCGGTGAATGAAGTCGGTGAATTCGTAGAGGTCGAGTAATCGGCCTTTTTTATCGGAGGGTGCAGCATGTCTTATCGCGGGAAGGTATGGTCAGCCATGATAAGCGGCTGCACTGTGTTTTGGATTGGCGTTATATGGGGGATTTGGGGATGAGTGGATTTAAAGGAACGCCCGGGCCGTGGAAGTACGCGAAGAATGGCCCCCACTGGAACAATGCGGCATTGGAACGCATCAGTATTGAGTTCGGTATTTATGGGGAGAACATCGCAGATACGGTTTACGAAGAGAATGACGCACGGTTAATAGCTGCCGCACCTGACCTTCTGGAAGCCTGTGAGCGGGCCAGAAGCCATCTTTATCAGGCGGGTTATGAGCCCAAAGAAAACTCGCTTAATCCGAATGAAGACCTGCTATTCCAACTAGACGCAACAATCAGCAATGCCATTGGCGAATAGCACAGTCCCCAGCCCATTCACTGAGTGGTCTGGATACTGGCTCCAGACCAGTAACACCTCGTTGCCATTCTTGCCCGCCAAGTGCGGGCTTCTTTTTGCATGGAGTAAATTATGGAAGAGTACGAACTTGATGCTTTTGAAGCTGTAGTTAAGCCAGTAATGGAATACCTCGCCAAGAACCACAACCCGCACAAGACGTTAATTATCACGAGCGACTCCGCCCAACTGGTTGAGGCTTTAGCAACTCACACCACGCAAGAATTCATTCCAGACTGACCACAAGCCGCCTAACCAGCGGCTTTTTCATACCTAAGCCAGTTCACTCGAGCTGGTTCAGTTATGAACCCCATAAATCAACAGGAGTAACGTCAATGGCTCAAGCTATCGGCGGCGCTATTGGCGTCGCTAAAACCCTGCTCGAACGTATTCATCAGTATCTAATTGCCGGTGCCAAGCCCGGTCCGGAGGCATTCGCATGACTGACTTAATGAGAGTTCCACGCGGCATTCAAGCCAAGAAAAATAACCGGTTCGTCAGTTGGTTTAAGCGTCTGACGATTGTTCGTGTACTCCGAATGAGGCTAAAGCCATGAACATCGAAATCACCTGCAACAGAGTAAGCAGCACCCCCGGCATCCGATCCGGTGAAATGAAGGTGAATCTGATAGGGGCGCAGATAGAAACGCCTGACGAAGCCGCACAGCGCGAAATGCTGGCTGTTATGGATGAGTCAGTGGTGTTCGCTTATCTCGCCGAGCGTGGTTACTCAGTTACTGAGGTTAAGGCGGTCGCATGAGTCAGGAACTACTCGCTAATGATGATCTGTTCGTTGCTCACATGCAGAGCGAATTGCAACAGAAGCTAACAGAGTCACAAGCGGAAAAGGACGCCCGCTGGAACGGTTCGCAACACGAAAGCCCGTCACTCACATGGAATGAGTTTGCAGGTAACTTCAACTAAGAGGCAGTTATGAAATTTGAAAAAGCCATGAGAAAGAAAGCCAAGCTACGGCTGGCACTTACCGGGCCGAGCGGTTCAGGAAAAACATATAGTGCCCTTCTGATTGCTAAGGGGATCGGCGGCAAGATAGCTGTTGTTGATACCGAAAAGGGTAGCGCCTCGCTCTATTCTGACATCGCAGAGTTTGACGTTCTGGAACTGGAACCACCCTTCTCACCTGAACGCTTCATTGAGGCCATTCAGGCGGCCGAGCAAGCCGGTTATGACACGTTGGTGATTGATAGCATTACTCACGAATGGGGCGGCGTAGGTGGCTGCCTAGAGCTTGTGGACACCATTGCAAAAAACAAATATCGCGGTAACTCCTGGTCAGCGTGGAGCGACATTAACCCGCGGCACCGCCTGTTTCTTGATTCCATTCTCCGATCGCCGATGCACATCATCGCAACGATGCGAAGCAAGACCGAAACGGCGCAAGTTGAAGAGAACGGACGCAAGAAGGTTGCCAAGCTCGGTATGAAGTCAGAGCAGCGCGACGGCGTGGAATATGAGTTCACTACTGTGCTCGACATTGTCCACGAAACGCACCACGCCAACGCCACGAAAGACCGTACCAAGCTGTTCTCCAGCTCAGACCCTGAAAAGCTATCCGAAGAAACCGGCAAGAAGTTGCTGGCGTGGCTTGAGTCTGGCGTTAATCCGCACGAAGAAATCCTTACGGGCTTCACCAGTGCTATCACAACCGCGGGCCTGGATGACTTGGAGAAGTATTGGAAAAGCGCTGATAGACGCCTCCTCGATACGCCGGAGCACGAAAAAGCGAAAGAACTCTATGTGATGCGCAAACAAGAACTTGAGAAGGGAGAAGCGGCATGAGCAGTAAAGGCGTCAATAAAGTAATCCTCGTCGGCAACCTTGGGAAAGACCCCGAGGTTCGCTACCTACCTAATGGGGGCGCAGTTGCCAACATTACCCTGGCGACCTCCGAAAGCTGGCGTGACAAGGCTACTGGGGAGCAGAAAGAAAAGACGGAATGGCACCGCGTGATTCTGTTCGGAAAGCTAGCGGAGATAGCGGGTGAATACCTGCGCAAAGGCTCCCAGGTATACATCGAGGGCAAGCTAACAACGCGCAAATGGGCAGACCAGGCTGGCGTCGAGAAGTACACCACGGAGATTCACGTCAACGTGGGCGGCACCATGCAGATGCTGGGTGGTCGTCAGGGTGATAGCGCTCCGCAGCAAAGCGGCCAGCAACAACGCTCAGCGCCAGCACAAAGCAGTCCGCAGCAGAGCAACGAGCCACCAATGGATTTTGACGACGACATCCCGTTTTAAGGAATAAAAATGAACCATTTAATGCTTGATCTAGAAACAATGGGGACTGGAACTTACGCGCCAATTATCTCCATCGGTGCAGTGTTCTTTGAGCCATCTACCGGAAATATTGGGAAAGAATTCTCTGTGAATGTATCGCTTGAATCATCAATGCGGCACCGTGCGCGCCCTGATGCTTCGACAATTCTTTGGTGGATGGATCAGGGAGAGGAAGCCAAGGTCAGCCTAAAAGACAACCCACAGGAACTTTCTTCTGCACTAGCGAATTTCTCAGGCTTCATTACCGAAAATGCCAATCAGAAGTATGTTCAAGTGTGGGGGAATGGTGCGTCATTTGATTGCGTGATCCTTCGCAGCGGCTACACACTTGCTGGTCAGACTGCGCCGTGGCAGTGGTGGAATGATCGTGACGTTCGAACCATCGTTGAGTTGGGAAAAGTTATCGGGTTCGACCCAAAGAAGGACGTGCCATTTGATGGCGCTCGCCACAATGCATTAGCAGACGCCAAACATCAGGCCAAATACGTTTCGGCAATCTGGCAAAAGCTAATCTAACCCCTCTCCCCGCAGGTAACCCACATGACCAAAGAAGAACTATATGCCGAAATTACGGTAGGTGTCCTCGCGGCCTTTGACAGCCTCAAGCGGGGAGAAACACATCAACGCGCCAACGGAATGATGGCCCGGACAGCCGCACGGATTGCGGCATCCAAACCTGACTGCCCTATCCACCTTCTACCGCCATCGAGAGTGCCATATAGCCGTGATAACCCGGCACCCGACCGTTACTGCACTCTTGTACATATCGACTGGTACGGCAAAGGCTGGTCACGCAAACAAGGATAACCCCATGAACGAAACAAACCACCCTTCCTCACTTGCTACATGCACCCTCATTCAAGACCTGCTTAACGTGAAAGAAGGCGGTATTTACGAAGCTGTAGTGCAACTCAAGCAGCAGCTTGAAGCGAGAGAGCGCGAAGTGATTGCGCTGACGAATGAGTGTGTGCAGATGAAAGCCATCATCGACGCCGTTACCGATTTAGATAACGAGCCTCAGTATCACTGTGAGGGGATGGGATGTGGTCTTGAAGACCGTGGTATCACTGACCGGTACGACGCTATGGAATACGGATGGGAACAGGCGATGGAGCGCATTTACGGAGAGGTTATCCCATGCACTGAGGAACTGAGCTTCCCTGCCACCGACGCCGCTCTGGCTGCGGTGGAAGAGCGTGGAGTAGAGAAGTTCGCAGATGTTTGGGACGCTGATACTGCAAAAATAATGGAAGGCCCATTCTTCTACGGACACATAGAGCAAAGAGAGGCGTTTTCAAAATGCGTTCGCGCATACCTCGTCGAGCTGCGGGAGGGCCGGGTATGAGCAAAGCAACGTATCTGAACGATTTAACCCGCGCTTACGAACGTGAGCGCAACGTCAAATGGCAAGCAGCCAATTCGCCGTATAAGCACATGCCAAAGAAACGCTGGCAGGAAGTTGTAGAGGCCTACAACCGCAAACAAATCCGCAAGTGTCGCCGCTCTGTTGGCAAATCCAACAAGCTGGGGGTGCGTAGAACGGCTCTGGGCATGGTTCGGTGGCTAAATCATCTTGAATCGATAGCAGCAACATGCCCGCATGTCGCAAACATGTTTGGTGGGGAGGGCCGGTGATGGCAACTAATAGCGAACTGACCGAGAAAGCCAAAAAACTCGGAATCATTTTGTCTTTTGAAAATAACTTTTGGGGTGAAGGGCCGTGCGTACTTGCCACATTTCCAACGCTTGAGGGGAAAGGCTGCGATTCGGCGCTGGCGTGGATGAAGGATTTTAATAGTAGGGATGATGCAGAGGCTTATGCGCTGAAAATAGCGATTCGGAATGCAAATCCCGCCATTAGTGACAGCGAGGCCCATCATGAAGAGTGACAACGCTACAGCGGAAAAATCGATCCTCGACATGTGCTGCGGCTCCCGCATGTTCTGGTTCGACAAGCAGGACAGCCGCGCAGTATTCGCCGACATTCGCGATGAAGAGCACGTCCTTTGTGATGGGCGGCAACTGCATATTCACCCGGATGTGATAGCTGATTTTCGCGCCCTACCGTTTGCCAATGACTCATTTTCGCAAGTCGTGTTTGACCCGCCGCACTTGGAGCGCGTAGGCCCGCAAGGCTGGCAGGGCAAGAAGTACGGGAAGCTGAACAAAGAAACGTGGCGTGATGACATCCGCGCCGGGTTCTCTGAGGCGTTTCGCGTATTGCGGCCACACGGCACGCTGATTTTTAAGTGGAACGAAACACAGATACCAGTAAGCCAGATTATCGCCCTTACCGATGTTAAGCCGACAATTTGGCAGCGCACTGGCAAGAACGATAAAACGCACTGGATTATCTTCGCCAAGTCGGGGCAGCACACACAGGGGGAGAGAGAGTGAAAATCAAAGAAACGAAAGTCTTGAGCCTTGAGATAAGCGATGTTGAACGTCTCGACCCGATCCGCGTTATGGCTGAAAACTACGAGCCAGGGAAAGGACGCATCACTATCACCTGTTACGGTAAGGCATGGACTGCCGCCTGGTTTGCGATGGGTGGCGATACCGTCCAGGCGTTTTTCCAGCGCGTCAGCAATGACTACCTGATCGACAACTTCGCGCCGAATATGCCCAGCGAAGTTGATGATGATAACGACGCGAATGTGGAGTTCGTTAAGCGTGAAATCTGCAAGCTGCGTCGGTCCGGCGAGATTGACCAGGACAAGGCCAGGGAGATGTGGGATGAAGCCAATGCCAGCCACGACATCAAAGAGGACTGTTGTAGCGGCTTCAGTAGCTCGGCGGTGCGGGAATTACTTGGCGATGATCCAGCTTACGCCAGATGGCCCACCGTGCCAAACCACAAATACACGCACTTAGAGCGCATTCTCGACGCCGTTCGCGAAGCATTGCGCATGTATGACGCCCAGGAGGAAGCAAAGCTATGAGCAAATTAATTACAGCAATGGATCCGCAACGCGATGATTGCGGGTATTGGACTCACCCGGATTACTTTGAACCAGCAGACGGCAGAGAGTACGCCGCACCTGGTGAGTTTGAGGCTTGGCAAGATAGTAATCGCGTTATTGCTCATGTGCTGTGGGCAGAATGCGACGTTACGGACGAACAGTTAGAGGCTCTCGAAGATAGCAATGGTGACATTAGCCATTGGAACCCCACACCACCCGCTGGCGACGGCTGGTTCATTGGCTCCATTCACGACACTGAGGACGGCCCTCTTTGTGTCTGGCTTCGCCCTATCGAGGTGACAGCATGACAGATAAATTAGAAGCACTTAGCCAGCCTGTGGCGGTTGTCTTAAACAAATACGGTGACCCGGAAGCGTTTGGAGAGCGTGAGCTTAAACTTTTGGCCGACCTCCAGAAGGTTCCATATAACACCAATTTCTACTCGCAAGAGTACGTAACTGCACTACTTGAAGAGTTACGAATAGCCAAAAGTGACAGGGATAAGAATGGTTGGTATGTCCATGAATGCGCCCGCATTCAAAAACTACTGGAGCTGAACGGGGTTAAATATGAGTAACCACAAAGAATTGATTGACAAGGCAAAGGAAACTTTAAAACAGCTCCGCTTACTGCAAGAAAGTGAAGTAGCGGAGCATATTTTTACATCAACAGTTGAACTTGAAAATGGGGAGATGTTTCCATTTTCCCGTGAAATTTCCGATGTAGCTTTCGCTGCGTGTGGAACTGTAGGAGCACTGCTGGCAGCGCTGGAAGAGGCAAAACAGCGACTACAGCAGCCCATCAAGTTGCCCCAGCGTTATCGCTGCGAAGGTTATCACATCGATGAGGCTTATTTAGAGGCCGACAATGACGGGGATTGCTTTGATCGTGATGAGGTAATCGCAGCACTGACAGAGCAGGGCTTCAAGGTCGAGGGAGAGTGATATGCGCATCCGGATCAGCAAAGACCGCTGGCTTTGTTGCAATACTCTGCCACGTGAACTGTGGTATTTCGGTTACGTGGAGGATTGGTATGACGGGCCCATCCCCTGTTTCGGCTTTGGCTTCTTCCACTTTTATTTGTGGTACGACTACATGTTTTGAGGTGATGAATGACAATATCAACTGTAACGAATGAGCAGTTACGCGAAAGATTAGAAATATTTGTAAGAGAGCAAGCCGAAGGTGAAACACCAGAAATAAGAGAAATATATGGACTGTATGCATCAGCATTTGCCGAGCTGCTGGCTGTAAGGGAGGCGCGGAGCGTGCCGGTGGCGTGGCAGCAGAGATTTAGTGGTGACCACTGGCAGAGTTGCAGCAAATCAATGTTCGATTATCTATCTGAAAATCCAGACCCGATTGTAGAGGTCAGGGAGGTTTACGCCGCCCCGCCTGCGCCTGCGTTACCATGTGAACTGCTAGATGCAATGGCTGAGGTCATTCGCATTTCCGATCGTGACCATGAAGTTTGGGACCGAGCAAAAAACGCCATTTCAGCCTGCCGCGCCGCATTGACAGCAGTACCTACCCCTACCAAGTAATCCCCCTTCACTCTTCGGAGTATCCCCTATGAACATCATCAGCGTCAGGATTCCCCGCGCCTATTTCACAGATGGCAGGGTTAGCACGGATTCGCTAGAGCAAGTTATTCATCAAGGCCTTTGGAGCCAGTGCGGGGTTATGCCTGCACCAGTAAAAGTTACCTTGCATGAAGGGCATATGACTTTGGCATCCGGCTGCGCAGCTGATGATGTCGACAAAATCTTAGGCTTAGGAGACAAACCATGCATGCAGACCAATTAGACCAAGCTTCTGAGCTTGAGCAATTTAATATTCAGGTAGCGCTTGCCGGCCGACAACCGGCGCCACCTCCCTCGCCCATTTGCCTCAACGGTGATTGCGGTGAGCCATCAGTACCAGGCACCAACTTCTGCTGCAAAGAGTGCCGGGAAGATAACGAACGGTATCAGTGGAGTTTGAAGAATCGGAGGGTGTCATGAAGCGGAGCGAGTTTCCATTTGAAAGGCATGTTGGCTGGAGCTGGACGCTGACTTTGATTTGCCTGGCGCTGCTGGCGTGGGGATTTGCGGGGCAATGAATGGACATACTCACCAACAACGTGATCCGCAGTACAGCTAAAGACGCCATCAAAGAATACCGCCAGACCGGCAACACTCTCACTTACCGCCAAATCCTCGATAAACACGCGCTGAAAATAGCTCACATGCTGCCGAGAAAACCTCCGGCATGGCTGCAATTGAACTACGTGTGTCATGAGGTCTAGGCAGAGAAATAACCAGTAACTTATCAAGTTACTAAATTAGTAGCCATCACCCTGTGCATGGCTAGGGTCATCACGTCTTATTTGCGGGAGTTTGCATGCTGACAATCAGACAATGGAACGAGCGGCAGCCAATTAAGCGAAACGAAGAAACCATAAGGCGGTTGATTCGTGAAGGCAAAATCTGGCCAGCACCGGAGAAGGATGGCAAGGAGTGGCTGCTGTCCGAAAACGCAAAGAGAATCGACGGGCAAAGCACGAAGCCTGAAGGTCTTTTATCGAGGATCAGGAATGGCAAGAGTCAGGAACTCAAGGCGGCGCGACCTGCCGCCAAACCTCTATGTTCGTAATGGGGGTTACTACTGCTACCGCGACCCAAGGACGGGTAAGGAGTACGGATTAGGGAGGGATAAGCGACTGGCGATAACTGAAGCAATTTCAGCAAATCTGGAGTTTATGACGCGTGATGGTGAACGAACTTTGGCGCATCGCATCCAGGAGGACGGTGTGGTTACGTTTCATGCCTGGCTCGACCGGTACGATGCCATTGTAGAGCGCCGAGGCTTGAAGGAGTCAACGATGGTAAATCACCGTAGCAAGCTTGGGATATACCGTGATTTCTTCCCGGACAAGCCGATCGCAGAGTTCACAACGAAGGATATCGCCGGGTTCGTCAACCACTACGTTGAACAGGGGAAAAGCTCAAGCGCCAAAATCATGCGTGGAACGCTGCTAGATATATTCAGGGAAGCCATTGCAGATGGTGCCATACAACACAATCCTGTTGAAGCGACCAGGAACCCAAAGACAGATGTGCGGCGATCGCGTCTGTCACTGGCAGATTTTAACGCAATAAGGCAATGCGCGAGGGCCCTGCCGTCTTGGTTTATTCCAGCGCTGAATATGGCACTTGTAACCGGCCAGCGCATGGGTGACGTATGCAACATGAAATGGGAGGATATCTCTAACGACAGGCTCCTGGTCAAACAAGGGAAAACCGGATCAATGGTGGCAATACCGATGAGGCTGAGCGTAGCCGATGTTAACCTTGAGCAACTGATCGGCGATATCAATAAAACCAGCGACTACATCATATCGCCACGCACTGGCGGGAAGGTGGCCGAAAGAACAATGTCGGATTATTTCACGAAATCGCGTAAACTATCCGGCTTAACGTGGGATGGAGATCCGCCATCTTTCCACGAAATCAGAAGCCTTTCCGCTCGTCTGCATACAGAGGCGCGAGGAAGTGAATTCGCCCAGCGCCTTTTGGGTCACAAATCAGCCGAAATGACAGCTCGCTATCAGGACTCTAGAGGCTCTGAATGGATGGAGCTTCCTTTATGATTGTGACTTTATTTTGACTGATAGTGACCTGTCAGTTGTAATTTGTTGTAATTAAAGAGTAAAAATTATGCGCCTGTTTCTTGCCAAAGGACGTGAAAAGTCCTTACTCCGTCGCCATCCATGGATTTTCTCTGGCGCCGTTCTCCGTGTCGAAGGTAAAGCCCAGTCCGGCGAAACCATCGATATCCATGACAGCCAGGGCAAATGGCTGGCACGCGGTGCCTATTCACCAGAATCGCAAATTCGCGCACGCGTCTGGACTTTCAAGCAGGACGAAGATATTGATATCGCTTTCTTTATCAGCCGCTTGCAGCAAGCACAGAGCTGGCGTGATTGGGTCGCAAAGCGTGACGGGCTGGACGGTTACCGCCTGATCGCCGGTGAATCTGACGGTATGCCGGGTATCACCATCGATCGCTTCCAGAACTTCCTGGTTTTACAGTTACTTTCGGCCGGTGCCGAATATCAGCGCGCCCCGCTGCTTTCTGCTCTCCAGCACTGCTACCCTGAATGCGCGATCTACGACCGTTCAGACGTTGCCGTACGTAAGAAAGAAGGCTTGCCGCTCACCCAAGGCCCGGTACTGGGCGATCTGCCCCCGGCCCTGCTGCCAATCACCGAGCATGGTATGAAACTGCTGGTGGACATTCAACAAGGCCACAAGACCGGTTTTTATCTCGATCAGCGTGACAGCCGCCTGGCAGCACGTAACTATTCCGCAGGCCGTCGCGTGCTCAACTGCTTCTCGTATACTGGCGCTTTCGCAGTGTCTGCCTTGATGGGCGGATGTGAGCAGGTGATTAGCGTAGATACGTCACAGGCTGCGCTGGACATCGCCAAGCAGAACGTCGAACTGAACCAGTTGGATTTGAGCAAGGCCGAGTTTGTACGTGATGACGTATTCCAACTGCTGCGCAACTACCGCACACAGGGTGAGAAATTCGACCTGATCATCATGGATCCACCGAAGTTTGTCGAAAATAAAAATCAGTTGGCCAGCGCCTGTCGCGGTTATAAAGACATCAATATGTTAGCCTTCCAGTTGCTGAACCCAGGCGGCATTCTGCTCAGCTTCTCCTGCTCTGGCTTGATGCCGACCGATCTGTTCCAGAAAATTTTGGCCGATGCTGCCGTAGATGCCGGGCGTGATGTACAATTTGTAGAGCAGTTCCGACAGGCTGCCGATCACCCGGTGATTGCGACTTATCCTGAAGGCTTGTATCTGAAAGGGTTTGCGTGCCGGGTGATGTAACTTGAAATGCGCTGTTTTTGTCCTCATATAGAGTTCAATGTACTGTTTCTCAGGAGGTCATATGATAGCCAGCAAATTCGGTATCGGTCAGCAGGTTCGCCACCGGCTGCTGGGGTATTTGGGGGTAGTGATTGATGTCGATCCAGAATACTCTCTGGAACACCCAAAAGCAGATGAGATTGCAGCCAACGACGAGTTGCGCCTCGCCCCGTGGTATCACGTGGTGATGGAAGACGATGAAGGCCAGCCGGTTCACACTTATCTGGCCGAAGCGCAGTTGGCGGGAGAAGCACAGGATGCACACCCTGAGCAGCCTTCTCTGGATGAGCTGGCGGAATCCATTCGCAGCCAGTTGCAAGCCCCACGGCTGCGTAACTAAGCGTCTAGCCTGAGAAACCAGCACCTCTACGTAGTGTAACTGGTTGAAGTCTATCAGCAGTCTCAAACGCCAGGGCCAACCCTGGCGTTTTCACTCAATCAGCGTGCCAACCCCAGGCGCGGGATCTCAATCTTCGGGCAACGATCCATAATCACCTTTAGCCCGGCCTGGTTGGCCAACGCTTCCGCCTGTTCGTTGATCACCCCAATTTGTAACCACAGCACCTTGGCACCTATCGCAATGGCCTCCTGTGCCACCCCATACGCCGCCTCCGAGTTACGGAACACATCCACCATATCGACAGGGTGAGGAATATCCTCCAATGTGGCATACACCACCTGGCCAAGCAGCGTCTGCCCGGCCAGCTTCGGGCTCACCGGAATGACCTGATAGCCTTGCTCCAACAAATAAGCCATTACGCCATAGCTGGCTCGAGCCGGTTTATCACTGGCGCCCACCAGCGCAATGGTTTTGACCTGTTTCAGTACCTCTGCAATTGCTAGGTCTTGCATTTTTCGCTCCTGATTTTTTGCCAAAAAGCACTTTCATCAGTGTAACCGAAACACCAACATCGGTTAAAATTTGTTATCAGTCTGCGTCTATACTGCTCGCCAGGCTGGTTTTCCCTAATGTCATATTTCAAATAACATCAAAATGTGTGTAAATGTAAATTAAACGGCATTCTGAAAAGATTTGACATAACTAGTGGCGTATCCAACACTAGTCATCCTGTTCCACGAAAAGGAAGTAACAATGAAATTTGGTCTGGTGGTTGCGGGGCTGCTTGGAATATCGCTAAGCGTTTCGGCCGCAGCTACGACCCTGAAGCTTTCCCCGGACATCGAGCTGATGATGGTCGACGGCAAGCAAATGACGGGCTCGTTGTTAAAAGGAGCCGATAGTCTGGAATTAAATGACGGGCAGCATCAGCTGTTGTTCAAAGTCACCAAATCCGTACGTAAAGAACCACGGTCTCAGATGCTTTATACTTCACCCGCGCAGATTGTGGTGTTCAACAGTCAAAACGTCAGCGCCGTCACCATCGAGCTACCGCGTATCGAGAATGAGCAGGATGCACAGCGGTTTGATAAAGCGCCGAATTTTAAAATTCTGGGTAACCACGGCAAGCCGTTGGCAATCAAACACGATGTATTACCGCTAACAACCTCACCCAATGGGAATGACCTGGAGAAGATCGTTGCCGATTATAACGCTCAAAATCACCAGGCCTCCGTTCCGGCGTTTGCACATCTGGGTGCCAGCGTGATCTCGGCGGCACAGGGTAGCCCAGCGGTTATCCCCCTGAACGGTGACAACGTTGCCGAGAAAATGCTGCAATATTGGTTCCTGCGCGCCGATCCCGAGACGCAAAAACGGTTTATCGCCTGGGCCGGCCAATCTCGCAACCTTTAAACGCTGCCAACCACGCCTTTATGCCGTAAAGGCGTGGTTGGTTCGCAATTTCCCGCGTTAGCACTAGGCAGTGAAATACAGTTTCAGTAATCTGTGGCGAATCATTCGATTTTCCAAGGATAGCGACATGGAACAAACCACCCGCACCATCGCAGCGCGCAAGCATATTGCGCTCGTTGCTCACGACCATCGCAAGCAGGCCCTGCTGAAATGGGTTGAAGACAATAAGGAAATACTTGCCCAGCATCAGCTGTATGCCACGGGTACCACCGGCAATTTGATCCAGCGGGCCAGTGGTATCCCGGTGCAGAGCATGCTGAGTGGCCCGATGGGCGGCGATCAGCAAGTAGGTGCACTGATATCCGAAGGCAAGATTGATATGCTGATCTTCTTCTGGGATCCGCTAAACGCCGTCCCCCACGACCCCGATGTCAAAGCCTTGCTGCGCCTGGCGACGGTCTGGAACATCCCGGTGGCGACCAACCGCTCCACCGCCGATTTCCTGATCGACTCCTCGCTGTTCAAGAGCGAAGTGGTGATCGCTATTCCTGATTACGAAAAGTATCTCGCCGAACGCCTGAAATAATACCCAAGGCCTGGTGCAGTGCCAGGCCTGTGGTTTACGGCTTTCTTTGCGACGGCACGCCAATATCTTGCAACTGCTCGATAAATACCGACGGGCGTTCGCGATCTTGTAATAACCAAACCTGATGCCTGGCCCGCGTGAGGGCGACATAAAGCAAACGCCGCTCCTCCGCATCCGGGAAATCCTCTGGCTGAGGCAATAATGCCTCTTCAAGCACGGATTCACGGACCTCGGCCGGGAATCCATCCTTGCCTTCATACAGCCCGGCAATGATCACGTAGTCGGCCTGTTGGCCTTTGCTGGCATGAATGGTCATAAACTCGATATTCAGCTTCGGCCAACGCGTCGCCGCCTTTTGCAACACCTCCGGCTTGAGATGGTGGTAGCGAGCCAGCACCAAGATCCGTTCTTGCGGCTTCGCATAGCCACTTAGCTTGTCCAGCAACGCTTCCAACTGCTCCTGCGGCAAGATAACCACCGACTTCTTGTTGCCCTTGGTCAGGCTATTGAGCGGCTTTTTCAATTGGTGCGGGTTCTGCTGTATAAAGCCGTTGGCCACTTCACCGATCCGATCGTTAAAGCGGTAGGTGGTATCCAGCGCACACTGATCGCCTACGCCAAAGTTTTCGGCAAAGGCGGTGGTCAGCGACAGCTCTGCCCCACTGAAACGGTAAATTGCCTGCCAATCATCGCCGACGGCAAACAGGCTGGTCTGCTTGTTTTGCTTACGCAGTGCCGCCAGCAACTGCGCACGCTGTGGTGAGATATCCTGGAACTCGTCCACCAGAATATGCTTCCACGGGCTGATAAAACGCCCCTTTTCCAACAGATTAACGGCTTGATGGATCAGCCCGGCAAAATCGACCGCTCCCTCATCCTTCAGCGCGGTTTTCCACGCTTTCAGCAACGGTGCCATCAAACGAATGCGTTTGCTGAACAGATCGCGGATCTCTTCGTCGGCCTGCTCTATCATTTCTGCCTGGCTGCCTCCGTGGGTGCGCATCAAGCCAAGCCAGCGCTCCAGGCGCCCACTCAAACGCTCTGCCAGACGCCGGTCATGCCAGAAATCGCCCTCGGGCACTTCCCACTCCAGCTCTTCTGTTAACCATTGCCGCCAACCTTTGGCCTGCGCTTTCTTCTCACTGCACTGCTGTTGCCAGTGGGTAACTAGCAACGTCCGGCGCGCTTTACTGTCGCTTTCCAACTTGCTGATCACCGGCGCTTTGCGGCTACCCTGCTGGATAATCTGCAACGCCAGCGCATGGAACGTTTTCGCCTGGATCGCCACGCTGCCCAAACGTTCCTGGATGCGTTCGTTCATCTCTTCAGCGGCCTTGCGCCCAAATGCCAACAACAGGATCTGCTCAGGCTCGGCCTCTTGACGCAGTAGCAGCCAACCCGCCCGCGCCACCAGCACCGAGGTCTTGCCACTGCCAGCCCCTGCGAGTACCAGCACGGCATCCTCGCCGTTCACCACGGCCCGGCTTTGCGATTCATTCAACGGAGACGTTTCAACGGTCTGGAAGAAATCCTGGTGGGTTTCCAGCATCCGGTCACACCACCGTTGATTGCGTTGCGCCACGCTGCGCAGGCCAGACTTGAGCCACTGCAGGCACAAGTGATAACTTTCACGGCAGTTTTCAAACTCTTCCAGCCGCGCCACCGGCATTGGCAACGCGCCAAACGACTGGCGGATCTGCTGCTGCAAGTGGCTCAATTCGGCACGCTTGAACCACTTGTCCTGTTGCTCAATTTGGCGGATATGAACGACCTGCTGTTGCAATACCTCGGCGCTCACTTCACTCATCTCGCTACTCCACTGCTGCCAGGACTGCTGCAGATAGTGGTAAAAGCGCTGGGTTTCCTGCCATTCGGTACCGTGCAGGCGTACGACCTTTTCATCCGGCAGTTCGAACTCGAGCTCCCCCCAGACGATCCCGCGTTTACAACGCACCTGAATCAACTGGTTGAAAGGGATCAGGTATTCATGCTTCTCGCCGCTCACCTCAACGCCGGCATGCAACAACCGTACGCGGTTGTAAGGATGCTGTGCCAGGTGTTTACCCAGCGATGTCGCTTTAAGTTCCATATACCCACGCCATAATCATGTTGAGAGTTGCCGCCAGTTTACCTGCGTTAAGCAATGGCACTCTAGCGTTAAAAAAAGGGTAGAATAGTTTTTGCGTTATGCTGATGAATACTTCCCCCGTGCCGTTTGGCCATCATTAGAGCAGAATGACGACTATGCGTACTGTATTGAACGTTCTTAATTTCGTTTTGGGTGGTTTTTTCACCACGCTTGGCTGGCTGATTGCCACCTTCTTCAGCGTCGTGCTGATTTTCACCCTGCCATTGACCCGCTCCTGCTGGGAAATTACCAAAATCTCCTTGCTGCCATTTGGCAATGAAGCGATCCATGTCGATGAATTATACCCAGAGAAAAGCAATGCCCTGCTGGCTGCTGGCGGTTCTTTGCTGAATATCGTCTGGCTGGTCCTGTTCGGCTGGTGGCTGTGCCTGTCACACATTATTGCGGGTATCGCCCAGTGCATTACCATTATTGGTATTCCGGTAGGCATCGCCAATTTCAAGATAGCCGCTATCGCCCTGTGGCCGGTAGGCCGCCGCGTCGTTCCGGTTGAGGTGGCTCAACAGGCGCGGATCGAGAACGCCCGCCGCCGCTTTTAATCGCGTTAACTTTTCTCCCATTTAGGAGCTTGTCGTGCTCTCTTTAGCACCCAAAATTCGGCGTTATACCTATAACAGCAACCTGCTTTATAACCTGCGTATTTTTATCGCTCTGGCTGGCGCCTCTGCGGTGCCGTGGTGGTTAGGCGTCCCTAAACTGACCATTCCGCTAACGCTGGGGGTCGTTGCCGCCGCGCTAGCGGATCTGGACGACAGGCTAGCAGGAAGATTACGAAATCTGCTCATTACGCTAGTTTGCTTTTTTGTGGCCTCGACATCGATTGAACTGCTGTTTCCTTACCCCTGGCTGTTTGCCCTCGGGCTGACGACCTCAACCTGCGGCTTTATTCTGCTGGGGGCATTAGGGCAGCGTTACGCCACTATCGCCTTCGGTGCCTTGCTGATCGCCGTCTACACCATGCTTGGCACCTCCATGTACGACGCCTGGTACCAGCAACCGGTTCTGTTGATCATCGGTGCCATTTGGTACAACTTGCTGACGCTGATCGGCCATCTGCTATTTCCTATCAAGCCCCTGCAGGAAAACCTGGCCCGCTGCTATGAACAGTTGGCCAACTACCTGGATGCCAAAGCCAACCTGTTCGATCCAGATGCCGAATCGGACGCCGATCTACCGTGGGTGGACGTGGCGATGGCCAACAGCACGCTGGTCACCACGCTTAACCTGACCAAGGCTTCACTGCTGACCCGCTTGAAAGGCGACCGTGGCCAGCGCGGCACCCGCAGAACGCTGCACTACTATTTTGTCGCTCAGGATATCCATGAACGCGCCAGTTCTTCCCACGTACAGTATCAGGCACTAAGCCAACAGTTCCGCCACAGCGATATTCTGTTCCGCTTCCAGCGGCTGCTGGCCAAGCAGGCCCGTGCCTGCCAGCAACTGGCGCAGTCGATACTGCTACGGCAGAAATATCTGCATAGCCCGCGTTTTGAGCCCGCCTTTTCACGCCTGGAAGAGGCGCTGACCCGGATTACCATTACCCCAGAAAATCGCGAACTGACCAGAGCGCTATCCCATCTGCTGAAGAATTTACGGGCAATTGACGCCCAGTTGGCCAATATCGAGTCTGAGCAGTCCTTGGCAAGTGGCCAGACCGAGGAAAACAACCTGTCAGACGACCGGCTCACCGGTTGGAGCGATATTCGCCTGCGTATCAGCCGCCACCTGACACCACAATCCGCCCTCTTCCGCCACGCCATCCGTATGTCCGTGGTGTTGTGCGTGGGCTATGCATTTATTCAGCTGACCGGGATGCAGCACGGTTATTGGATCCTGCTGACCAGCCTGTTTGTCTGCCAGCCCAACTACAACGCCACTCGCAGGCGCCTGGCGTTAAGGATCATCGGCACTCTGGCTGGCATTTTGGTCGGGCTGCCGATCCTGTATTTTGTGCCCTCGCTGGAAGGGCAGTTGATCCTGATTGTGATCTCGGGGGTGTTGTTCTTCGCCTTCCGAACCGTGCAATATGCCCACGCCACGATGTTTATCACTCTGTTGGTCTTGCTATGCTTTAACTTGCTGGGCGAAGGGTTCGAAGTAGCTGCCCCGCGCGTCTACGATACCCTGCTAGGTTGTGCCATCGCCTGGGCAGCGGTGAGTTTTATCTGGCCAGACTGGAAGTTCCGTCAGTTACCGGCCATGGTGCGTAAGACACTGAATGCCGACTGCCGCTATCTGGATGCCATTCTGGTGCAATACCATCAGGGCAAGGATAACAGCCTGCCTTATCGTATTGCCCGCCGCGATGCCCATAATAGCGATGCCGAATTGGCGTCGGTGATCTCTAACATGTCTGCCGACCCTAAAGCCGATAAAACCATACAGGAAGCGGCATTCCGCCTGCTTTGCCTTAACCATACCTTGCTGAGCTATATTTCCGCCCTGGGTGCCCACCGTGAACGCCTGGAAAGTGCCGCCGTGCTGGACTTGCTCAACGATGCGGTTTGCTATGTTGATGGTGCATTACACCACGACGCTCATGATCGTCAGCGTATCACGCAGGCACTGGAAGCCCTCTCCGAGCGTATTACTGCGCTGGTTCCGGAGCCGGAAAGCAAAGAACAACTGGTGTTGCAGCAAATTGGCCTGGTGCTCGAATTGCTACCAGAGCTGACGGCACTTAATACACAAATTACTCAAGCCGGTTGATAGTTCAAAGATGAGGACCGCAGGCGCGGTCTTCTGACCGCGCCTCAAAGGAGGGAAAGAGCGCGTTGTTTTCGAACCATTCGGTCAACGCCTCCCTTTGTAGATTAGGCAAGGCGGCATGGTGGTAGCCCGCCATGGCACCCGCCAGTGACATCAGCACTTTCATGCCCAGATTTTTTTGCTGTTGCAGCAACTTCAGATAGCTATCTCTAGCCCCCAACAGGCGAAAATCATAAATATTGCAGATACCTGCTCGCCACAGCTGGCGCTCTAATGAGGCATCAATATTCGGTAAATCTTTCAACCTGCCATTGCAGCGTTTTTTCACCTTAATCTCTTTACGCGTCTCACAGAGAGCCCGCCAGGCAAGCGCACACAGTTCGCGACGCTGCTGCCACAACTCTTCATTTACCCAGTAATAGCGCATGACCATGGGGACCCCCCGCTTTAAATAGGTCATATTCACCATGCCACGTTCACGAAATGCGGTTTCCAGGCTTTCTGTGGCACGTAAATACAGCTCACCTTCGGTAATGACCGCAAACATTGTGCCGTCCGCCAGCAGGCCATAGCCGCCAAACTGCGAGCGTATGGCAATATTTCCCAGGGCGGCAAAGCAGGACTTTGCCTGCTCGATCCTCCTTAACGATCCTCCATTCATTTAACTCTCCTTATATGAAGCCACAGCCATTAGGCATGTTTTGGTTGGAATAAACGTAACTGGAACAACTAATTAAAAAAAATACGCATTATCCCTATTCGTGCCAATCATAAATTCAAGACGTACAATAAATAATCTCAATTATGCGAAGCGTTACGAAAATTTGGGTTGATCTTCTGTTTCGATGGCTATACTGTATATACATACAGTAACACTACGGGCGGGAGACGACATGCGTACTCAATCACTTTATCAACCTCATTTTAGCCAATCCTCAATGCCGGCGGAGCAAGCGGTGATCCCTGCGCAAGAGGGCAATGAAAATGGCCTAATCAGTGAGCTTGTTTACAATGAGCGGCAACCCGCCGTAGCCCAGTTGCTGGTGCCTTTGTTGCAACAGTTAGGCAGGCAATCACGTTGGTTACTGTGGTTGACCCCACAGCAGAAACTAAGCAAAACCTGGCTGCAACAGGCCAGCCTGCCGGTTGATAAGGTCGTACAGCTTAACCAGATCAATCCACTGGCTACCGTAGACGCCATGGAGAAGGCTTTACTGACAGGAAATTACAGTGTGGTGCTTGGCTGGTTACCAGAATTGACACAAGAGGATCGTCTAAGGTTAAGTAGAGCGGCAGAATTGGGCAATGCCTATGGGTTCATTATGCGACCTCAACGTGACATCGTTGCTGCCGACAGACACTGTTCAACCTTAAAAATTCACTCTTCTTTGTATCATTAAGTAAATTTAGGACTTTTCCCATCACTTTTATCGTTTGGTCTGGCAATCGCAGGCAGATCAGGCGAAAAGCGAGGTTGGCTGCGGTTCGGCGCCACCTTCCATGTGAAAAAAAGTCTCGTTTAGCACCCCGATATGTTAGAGGATATGTCTAATTCCATGTTTTTTTTTAGAGCTTTATCACATCACACTTGTAACTTTCGCGCCACGTTGTAGACTTTACATCGCCAAGGTTGCTCTATAACGCCAGAAAAACTGGCAGAGTAACAAACGAGGGCTCAAACCTTGGCGAAGGAATTTAAACCAAGGGCTTAAAGCAGCTTTAAAGCTCATTGCCTATTTGGATGATAACGAGGCGCAAAATGAAAAAGACAGCTATCGCATTAGCAGTGGCACTGGCAGGTTTCGCTACAGTAGCGCAAGCCGCACCAAAAGACGACACTTGGTACACTGGTGCTAAACTGGGTTGGTCCCAGTTCCATGACACCGGTTTCTACGGTAACGGTTACACCGTTGATAACGACGCACGTAAAGACCAGATTGGTGCTGGTGCGTTCGTTGGCTATCAGGCAAACCAATACCTGGGCTTCGAAATGGGCTACGACTGGTTAGGTCGTATGAAATACACCGGCGCTAACCGGGGTTCTTTCAAAGCTCAAGGCGTTCAACTGGCAGCTAAACTGAGCTACCCAATCATGAACGATCTGGACATCTACACTCGTCTGGGCGGCATGGTATGGCGTGCAGACAGTGATGGTGCTGGCTCTAACGGTGGCAACCATGACACTGGCGTTTCTCCACTGGCAGCAGTGGGTGTTGAATACGCACTGACTCGTGACTGGGCTACCCGCCTGGACTACCAGTGGGTTAACAACATCGGTGATGCAGGTACCGTTGGCGCACGTCCAGACAACGGCATGCTGAGCGTAGGTGTTTCCTACCGCTTTGGCCAGGAAGTTGCTGCTCCAGTAGTAGCTCCAGCTCCGGCCCCAGCTCCAGTTGTTGAGACCAAGAAGTTCACTCTGACTTCTGACGTTCTGTTCGCATTCAACAAAGCGACCCTGAAGCCAGAAGGCCAACAAGCTCTGGATCAGCTGTACACCCAACTGAGCTCACTGGATCCGAAAGACGGTTCTGTTGTAGTTCTGGGCTTCACTGATGCAGTAGGTTCAGCAGAATACAACCTGCGCCTGTCTGAGCAACGTGCACAAAGCGTTGTGGATTACCTCGTGTCTAAAGGTATCCCTTCAGACAAGATTTCTGCACGTGGCATGGGTAAAGCTAACCCAGTTACCGGTGACTCTTGTGGCTACCGTTCAGGCCGCGCAACTGCAGCTCAGATCGCATGTCTGGCTCCAGATCGTCGCGTAGAGATCGAAGTTAAAGGTATCAAAGAAGTTGTTTCTCAGCCTCAGGGCTAAGTAAGCGCTTCTTAGTAAAAAACCCCGCATTGCGGGGTTTTTTATGGCCTAAACATTGGGTAATGCTATTTATCATCCTTACCCAGGATCGCCTGTAGATCCTGTTTCAGCGATGACATCTGGGTGGCATACTTCTCTTTGCGCTCGGCATCTTCGATCAGCTGTACGACGGTTTCCGACAGGGTGACACCCCGGCGATGCGCCAGCGCAGCCAAACGTTGCCAGACCAGGAACTCCAGATCGATCGATTTCTTGCGCGTATGCTGATGTTCTGAGTTAAAATGACGCTTACGCCGGGCGCGGATGGTTTGTTTCATCCGGTTATCCAGCGCCGGATTCATGTGCTCATCGATCCATGCCAGCACTTTGACCGGTTCATTTTCCAGCTTCAGCAGTTGGTCAATGACCTCCTGAGCAAGGCTGTTTTCAATGTAGCGGGTGATCGCTTCACCTTCCCGGTGCTTTTTCACCAGGTACTTCCATTTCCAACCGCTCTCCAGATTTTCCAGTTGCTGATATTTCATCATGAACTCTGCTGTGACCGTGTAACTTTAATAAGCATAACAGCTTTAGCCAACTTTTCCTCGGCAATTACCCTCCGTTTTTGACTGTTTTTTGCACAGTCATCGAGCAATGTCAAACTCCAATGCTCAACAATGACTCTGGAGGTATCAAGCTGGCGTTATTCTTGTATAATCGCGCTTTCCCTTTTTGACGATTGCATCTAACACTTTGACCAATAACCGACTTGAATGGCAATCTCTGTTGCCTGCTGCTACGCCTTATCAGGCGATTTTCGATTCCGCTGCTCAATTGGCACCCGTGGCCTTTTCTGCAATCCAACCCCGTTTGGAGAATGCGCTGACGCTGTTTTTGCATCCGCTGTCTCTGCCACGTTTTATGCTGTTGAAAGCACAGGAAACACGTGAGTATCTGGCGTTGATCGCCCGAGCGGCAGAAGAGTTGCAACCGCAGAATACCGTTAAAGGCAGTCACTACGTGATTGAAGGCGACACCGTCAGCATTAAAAATGCCATGCGCGGCGATGAACCTTTTGCCGCCGGCGGGGCTTGCGTATACCAGGAATGGGTTGAGCCAGAACAGTTGTTTGGCTGCGTCAGAATGCATAATGGTGCTATCACCTTGCAGCCGGGCCTGGTCCATCAGGCTAACGGCGGCGTGCTGATCCTGTCGGCGCGTGCCCTCTTGGCACAACCGCTATTGTGGCTACGTCTCAAGCAGATGATTACCCAGCGCCAATTCCAGTGGCTGACTCCAGATGAAACCCGGCCACTGCCGCTTTCCATCCCCCCCATGCCGCTGGAGTTACGCCTGATTGTAGTAGGCGATCGCCATGGCCTGGCTGATTTCCACGATATGGAGCCTGAAGTCTGTGGGCAGGCCGTCTACGGTGAATATGAAGACGATCTGCAGCTCACCGAGCCAGACGATATGGTGCAATGGTGTGGCTATATCAATAGTGTGGTCGCCGAGCAGCAATTACCACCGCTGGCAGCCGACGCCTGGCAGCCCCTGATGGTCCAGGCGGTGCGCCATACCGGTGACCAGGGTAACCTACCGCTATCGCCACTGTGGGTCAGCCAGCAGCTTTCTGAGGCCGCTCTGTACGCCGAAGAGGAGCAGATCACCGCTAAAGCGTTAGAAGCGGCGCTGAATGCCCGAGAATGGCGTGAAAGCTATCTCGCAGAACGCATGCAGGACGAGATTGAGCTGGGCCAGATCATGATCGAAACCGAAGGTGAGGTGATTGGTCAGATTAACGGCCTGTCGGTACTGGATTATCCAGGGCATCCGCGCAGCTTTGGCGAACCTTCGCGCATCAGCTGTGTGGTCCACCTGGGCGATGGCGAATTCACCGATGTGGAGCGCAAGGCCGAGCTTGGGGGCAATCTGCATGCTAAAGGCATGATGATCATGCAGGCGTTCCTGATCTCCGAACTGGATCTCGATCAGCAACTGCCCTTCTCCGCTTCGATCGTCTTTGAGCAATCCTACGGCGAAGTTGACGGGGATAGCGCCTCACTAGCCGAACTCTGCGCCCTGATCAGCGCATTGTCACAGCAGCCGATCACCCAGCAAATCGCCGTGACCGGTTCCGTTGACCAGTTTGGTAATGTGCAACCAATCGGTGGCGCAAACGAAAAAATCGAAGGTTTCTTCGAGGTTTGTCTACGCCGTGGCCTCACGGGCAAACAGGGCGTGATCCTGCCTGCCAGCAACGTACGGCACCTTTGCCTTCGCCCAGACGTCGTCGAAGCGGTACGTGAAGGGCAATTCCATCTGTGGGCGGTAGATAGCGTTGCGGAAGCCTTGCCGTTATTGACCGGCTATCCGTTCGCCGATGAGCAGCAGCCTAGCTTGCTGGCCGCCATCCAGGAGCGAATTGCACAGGCCATGTTGCCAGAACGGCGTCCGTTGCCGTGGCCATTGCGCTGGCTTAACTGGTTCAGCCGTGGCTGATCGGACTTGTTCAGCGTACACGTGTAAGTTAATCTGCGTCCTTCATCAAAATAAGGTTTACTGAGAACATGGTAGATAAACGCGAATCCTATACGAAACAAGATCTCGAAGCATCGGGCCGTGGCGAACTGTTTGGCGCCGGTGGCCCACCGTTGCCATCAGGCAACATGTTAATGATGGACCGCGTGGTCAAGATGACCGAAGACGGTGGTAGCCACAATAAAGGCTACGTAGAAGCTGAGCTCGATATCAATCCGGATCTGTGGTTCTTCGATTGCCACTTTATTGGCGATCCGGTCATGCCAGGCTGCCTGGGTCTGGACGCCATGTGGCAGTTGGTAGGGTTCTACCTCGGCTGGATGGGCGGTGAAGGCAAAGGCCGTGCGCTGGGCGTCGGCGAAGTGAAGTTCACCGGTCAGGTATTGCCAACCGCCAAAAAGGTCACCTACCGCATCAACTTCAAACGCGTGATCATCCGCAAGCTGATTATGGGCGTAGCTGATGGCGAAGTGCTGTGCGACGGCAAAGTGATCTATACCGCCAGCGATCTGAAAGTGGGCCTGTTCAAGGACGCAGCGGCGTTCTAATGCCCTACGGCGACCTCTCTCGGTCGCCGTTTATTTCCCCCTGTATTATTACTGAGCTGGTCGTTTAATCGCCACCCAGTGACTACAATAAATGTATTCACCAAGAGGGCAGCATGAAAAAAACCAGTTTTGCAACGACCCCCTGCCCAATCGCCCGTTCGTTGGGGCGCGTGGGGGAATGGTGGAGCATCCTGATCCTGCGCGATGCTTTTCATGGCCTGAGCAAATTTGACGAGTTTCAGCAAAGCCTGGGGCTATCCCCCACGCTGCTGACCCGCAGGCTTAAATTTCTGGTGGAAAGCGGCATTCTGTATAAGCAACGCTACCAGACACGCCCGGTACGCTATCAATACCTGCTCACCGATCGCGGCAAGGATTTCTTCCCGGTGTTGGTGACGTTGTTCCAGTGGGGCAATACCCATCTGACCGAAGGGGCGCACAGCGCGGAACTGGTTGATCGGCGCAGCGGTCAACCGATACAGCCTCAATTAATCGATGCGCTAACCCAGCAGCCTATCGCCCTGCAGCACATCACGTTGGCGGCAGGTCCTGCGGCCGGAGAAGCCATGTCACGCCGTGCTTCTCTGATGCAGCATCACTACGCCTTACTTAATGAATCATCCAAGGAGTCACTATGAGCAGTCGTCGTATAGTTATCACCGGTATGGGGGCCGTCTCTCCTTTAGGTTGCGGCGTAGAGCCGATCTGGCAACGCCTGTTGGCTGGTCAGTCAGGGATTGGCCCGCTGCCCGAAGAGATGGTGGCAGATTTGCAGGTCAAGATCGGCGGTCAGGTGCCCACACTGGAGCAGGATGCCGCTGCCGGTTTTAATCCAGACCTGAGCGTGGCACCGAAAGACCAAAAGAAAATGGACCGCTTCATTCTGCTGGCGATGGCCGCCGCTGACGAAGCCATCAAGCAGGCTGGTTGGAATGCCGATAGTGAGGAGAAACAGGAACGGACGGCCACCGTGATCGCTTCCGGCATTGGTGGCTTCCCCGCTATCGCCCATGCGGTACGCACCACGGATAGCCGCGGGCCGAAGCGCCTCTCTCCTTTCACCATTCCCTCATTCCTGGTTAACCTGGCCGCCGGCCATGTTTCCATCAAGCATCAATTCAAAGGGCCGATTGGCGCACCGGTCACCGCCTGTGCAGCAGGCGTACAGGCCATTGGCGATGCGGTGCGGATGATCCGCAACGATGAAGCCGATATCGCCTTATGCGGAGGAACGGAAGCCGCTATCGATACCGTTAGCCTGGGGGGCTTTGCCGCTGCCCGAGCCATGTCAACCACGCCTGCGGATGCCGCAACCAAAGCGTCACGCCCGTTTGACAGTGCCCGCGACGGCTTTGTGATGGGTGAAGGTGCCGGGATGTTGGTGATCGAAACGTTGGAACATGCGTTGGCACGCGGTGCCAAGCCGTTAGCTGAGATTGTCGGTTACGGCACCAGTGCGGATGCCTACCATATGACTTCCGGGGCTGAAGATGGCGACGGCGCCTATCGTGCGATGAAGATTGCGCTGAAACAGGCTGGCGTCACGCCAGATCAGGTTCAGCATCTGAATGCACACGCCACCTCAACCCCCGTTGGCGATCTGGGTGAAATCAACGCCATCAAACACCTGTTCGGCACCGATGGGCATATCGCTATCACCTCCACCAAATCGGCCACCGGCCATCTGCTGGGAGCCGCAGGTGGCCTGGAAACCATTTTCACCGCTCTGGCACTGCGCGATCAAATTGCTCCGGCCACGCTGAATCTGGATAATCCAGACCCTGCCGCCGCCGGTTTACATCTGGTGGCCAATAAGGCGGAACCGATGGCAATGACCTATGCCCTGTCGAACGGATTTGGTTTTGGGGGAGTCAACGCGAGTATTTTGCTAAAACGCTGGCAGGAATAATTTTACGCTTAAAACGAAAACCTCCGCTTGTTTGGCGGAGGTCGTTCCTTAATTCATGACAGAGAGCCGCTTAAGCGGTCACAGCCCTGTCCTCCATGGCTTGTCGCCAACCTCCCAGCCAGTTAGCTCGGGCGTCTAAAGATTGGTAGGGACAAAGTTCCCTTGAACGCCCTGCAATACCGGCTTGGTAACCACGTGATTCAGCCCGTTCCAAACGATCTCTTTTCTGTCTCTTCATGCCTCACTTCCCTCGTTGTTACTTTGTGGAAAGAAAACAATGACTGCACGAAATACAGCCACATTTAAGAAATAGCCCTAAATGGCGAGAAGATCAATGTTCAAATTTCATACCGCTGTCATATTTGTGAGCTATGCACGGCGCATAAGCTAAGTGGCTGATATTGCTGAGCTGGATTTAATTGCATGATAATAAAACAAAAAAATCCCGGCAAGGCTTTTACTTTGCCTTACCGGGATGGCTTTAGAACGAATTATTACAAGCTATGATTAAAGGCGAGCTGCCTGCGCGGCAATCTCCTGCGCTTCCTGCAACCAGCCCTGGGCCAAGGTGCGAACTAAGGCGTCATAGCCATCTTCACCCTGTTTCAATTCCAGGTTGAATGGCCGCTTGATCAGCCTGCCCTGATGGCTCAGCACCCATTCACCCCGAACGATCGCTTTACCATCGTAGCGCCCATGGAAGCCGCTGATGGTGACGTTAAGCACATCCTGATCGCTGCTCATAGGCTGTGATGACACCACCCAACCCGGCAAAGCGCTGCCCAGGTTGGTCACCAACGTCTGTTGCAATTGCTGATCCAACGGGCTGGCCCACAGGTTGTTTTGCCCAATCACAAACTGCACGTCGTTAGTCTGGTAGACCACCCCACTCTGCGCCAGGAAATCCGCCACGCTGACGTGCTCCAACCACAGCTGGCGTGACGCCTGAGTGCCACTCACCTGAGCCGGGGTCCCCAACGCCGGTAACTGATAGTAAGTCTTGTTAGGCGTACTGCTGCAGGCGCTCAGCAACAGCGC
Organism: Serratia sp. 14-2641; assembly: GCF_001692375.1. NCBI lineage: Bacteria > Pseudomonadati > Pseudomonadota > Gammaproteobacteria > Enterobacterales > Yersiniaceae > Serratia > Serratia sp. 14-2641. The sequence continues at coordinate 318,203 of NZ_LXKR01000044.1, forward strand.
CAGAACTACCGGGATCCATTTTTTCATTTTTTGGCCTTCTTCGGCTGAGGGTCATTACTGCCCGAGGCTTCAAATACCAGGGCGTTGCTCTTATCGTTCAGGGTACGCAGCACCGGTTGCAGCTCACGCAGCACCTGATCGAGACGTTGCATATCGCCAACCATTTTGTTGTAGGCCGGTGAACCTGGCTGGAACCCTTTCATGCTGCGATTGAGTTCTTGCAGGGTTTTTTGCATATCTTCCGGCAATGCCTTCATCTCTTTACTGCTGATGATGTCATTGAGCGACTGCAGGGTTTTCTGCGTTTCTTTCATGGTCTTCTGGCTTTCTGCCAGCGTTTTGGTCGCTTCGTTGATCATTGGATTGATCGGCATCGAATTGATCTTATCCAGCGTCTGTACCAGCTTCTGCTGGATCTGCGCCAGGCCACTGCCGGTAGTTGGCAACAGCGGATAACCGAACAGCTCACGCGGCCCCTTCCACGGCTTCTCATTTGGATAGAAGTCCAGATCGATATATAGCGCTCCGGTCAGCAGGTTAGCAGACTTCAGCGAGGCGCGTATGCCGCGTGCTTCTGCATCTTTCAAATGCTGTACTACGTCGAAGCCCTTACCCACCTCTTGGTTAAAGCGCTCTGGCTCAATACGGATCAGCACCGGTATGCGATAGTCATTATCCAGTTGCTGGCGCATGCCTTCTTTGTAGAACGGCACTTGCCCCACGGTACCCAGGCGAATACCCCGGAACTCGACTGGTGCCCCTGGCTGCAAGCCACGGATCGATTCGGAGAAGAACACCAGATAATCGACATGCTCGGTATACAGCGAATCCTGAATATTGCGCTGGTTATCGAACAGGGCAAACTCGGCCTTTTCTTTCACCGCAGGGCCACGCTCCCAACCTTCAGGCACGTCAAAGCTCACGCCACCGCTAAACAGCGTGGCCAAGGATCCCATTTCCACACGCATACCCTGTGCGGACATATCGAAGGCAACGCCGCTGTCTTTCCAGAACCGGACGTTGGTAGTGATCAACTGATCGTAAGGCGCGGTAATAAACAGCTGATAGCGCATGGCGCGCAGCTTGGGATCGAAATAGCTGGTTTCCACCGAGCCAACGCGGTAGCCACGGAACAACACCGGATCGCCAGCGTTCAACTGGCCAGACTTGTCACTGTCCAGTATGACGCGCAACCCTTTGGCATCGGGCGAGGCCAGCGGCGGAGCATCTAGCAGCTGATAATCCGCTTTTCCTACCTTGCCCTTGTTGCCCGGTTGCAATTCAATGTAGGCACCAGAGAACAAGGTCCCCAGCCCAGAGACGCCTTCACGGCCAATCTGCGGTTTCACCACCCAGAAGGCCGAATCGTCACGCAGCAGCTTTTCCATGCCGGAATTCAGGCGAGCCTGCACCAGCACTTTACTCAAGTCTTCACTCAGGGTAACGCTTTCCACCGTACCGACATCCACACTGCGGCTTTTGATCTTGGTTTTTCCCGCTTCCAACCCTTCGGCAGAGGTCGTGACCAACGTCACTTCCGGCCCTTGATGGCTGAAGTGATAAAACAGGATCCACGCACCGATCAACGCGGTGACAATGGGAATGATCCACACTGGCGACCAGCGCTTGATCTTCTCAACATCCGCGACGCCATGATTACTTTCCGTCACCTTGCGGCTCCTTTTTTATTGTTTCATTTGCGCGATCCCAGGTTAAACGGGGATCAAACGCCATAGCAGCAAACATGGTGAGAATGACCACCATGGCGAACAGTAGCGCCCCAATGTCTGGATAAATACTCATCAACTGTCCCATACGTACCAACGCCGAAAGCACGGCGATCACAAACACGTCGATCATGGACCAACGGCCAACAAACTCCACCACTTCATAAATCAGATGCATACGCTCGCTATCGGCATTGGCCTTGCCTTTGCCATTGGCATCCAGGCATAGCCAGCCAATCGCCAACATCTTGAGCGAGGGCACCATAATACTGGCAATGAAAATCACCATCGCCACCGGATAGGACCCTTCTCCCCATAGCAGCACCACCCCAGCCATGACCGTTGATGGCATTTTATTGCCCAACGCCTCGGTGATCATAATCGGCATCAGCATCGCCGGAATATACAATATGATCGAGGTGACCAATAACGCCATCGTCCATTGCAGGCTGTGGCGGCGGCGTACATAGCCCATCGTGTGACAACGCGGGCATTTGGACTGCTGGGCGGGCAGGATGGCCGTACAGCAGGAGCAGGAACGAACGCCTTGCCGCAGGCCAGTACGCCCAACCTGCAACGGTTGTTCGATCAACGGGGCCGGTTCAATATCTTGCCACAGCCAGCGACGATCGACGCATTGGAAGGCTCGCACCTGCAGCAGGCAAAACAGACAGTAAGGGATGAAACTGGAACCAATGCCGATATCACCATAGGCCATCAGTTTGACGAAGCTGACCAGCACGCCAGCCAGAAAGATCTCGACCATGCACCAGGTCTTCAACTGGAACAGCACCTTGGCCATCCATATCTTCCATTGTCGTGGCAGCCGCACCCTGGCGCACAACAGAATAATCGCCAACATGCAAAACGCCGGGATCAGTTGCACAAACACCATAAACAGGGTGGCCATGCTGGCATAGTCTTCCGCCACCATCACCTGAGGAATTTGGATCAGTTTGATTTCATTGCCCAGACCGGCAACGCGCATATTGATAAACGGGAAGATATTGGCTAACACCAGCATGAATAACGCGCTGAGGGCAAAGCCAATTGGTTGTTTACGCGGTTCTGCCCAGCGGGCGCTGAGCGTCGTTTTACAACGGGGACAAACGGCCTTGGAGCCTGATTGCAAAGGCGGCAACGCCACCAGCATATCGCATTGTGGGCACAGTATCAGGTTATCCTGTTGACGCTCGCCATGCATCGCATGACTCTGCTGCTTATGACTTTCGTGGGAACACACCATTATCCTCCTTAACCGTGTCGCTCATCGGTACACCTGGGTTGCCCACAGCAGCAGCGTGCGGGCAACCCGTTACCGATCAGCCGTTTTTCATTGCTTCCAGCTCTTCCCAACGGGCAAAGGCTTGTTCCAGTGCCTGCTCCGCAGTGGCAAGATCGGCCAGCACCTGCTGGGTTTCGCTGTGCGGGCGTGAGAAGAACCCTGCGTCGCTCACCTGTGCCTGCAAGGCTGCAATATCCATTTCCAACTGTTCAAGGCGCTGTGGCAGTTGCTCCAGTTCACGCAGCAGGTTATAACTCAGTTTGGCCGCTGATTTCTTGGGCTGCTCGGTTTTTTTCTCCACCGCAGCCTTGGTTTGGCTGGCGGCAACCGTGCGGATCGGCTTGGCGGTGGCACGTTGATGGTGTGCATCATAGTAACCCCCAACGTAAGTGTCGATCACGCCATTGCCTTCGAAAATCCAGCATTCGGTCACTGAGTTATCAACAAACTGACGATCGTGGCTCACCAGCAATACGGTGCCCTGGTAGCTATCGATCATCTCTTCCAACAGTTCCAGCGTTTCGACGTCCAGATCGTTGGTTGGTTCATCGAGGATCAGTAAATTACTCGGCTTAAGGAATAGTTTAGCCAGCAGTAGGCGGTTACGCTCCCCGCCAGACAACGCTTTGACCGGCGTCATTGCCCGTTTAGGGTGGAACAGGAAGTCCTGCAGATAGCCCAGCACATGGCGCGAACGGCCATTGACCATCACTTCCTGCTTCCCTTCCGCCAGGTTGTCCATCACCGTACGTTCTGGATCCAGTTCGGCGCGGTGCTGGTCAAAGTAAGCGACTTCCAGCTTGGTGCCGCAGTGCACTCGCCCGCTGTCGGCTTTCAGTTGACCGAGCATCAATTTCAGCAAGGTGGTTTTACCACAGCCGTTTGGCCCCACCAGCGCGATTTTGTCACCGCGTTGCACCTGGGCGCTGAAGCCCCGGACCAGCACTTTGTCGGCGACCTGATAATTGACGTCTTCCATTTCGAACACAATCTTGCCCGAACGCACGGCCTCTTCCACCTGCATCTTGGCGGTACCCATCACTTCACGACGTTGTGAACGCTCATTACGCAACGCCTTCAGAGCGCGCACCCGGCCTTCATTACGCGTGCGGCGTGCCTTGATGCCCTGACGGATCCAAACCTCTTCCTGTGCCAGTTTGCGGTCAAATTCAGCATTTTGCAGCTCTTCGACCCGCAGCGCTTCTTCTTTGCTTTCCAGGTACAGCTCGTAGTTACCCGGCCATGACACCAGCTTGCCGCGATCGAGATCGACGATGCGTGTGGCCATATTGCGGATAAACGAACGGTCGTGCGAGATGAATACGATGCTGCCCTGGAACTCTTTCAGGAACCCTTCCAGCCAGTCGATGGTAGTGATATCCAGGTGGTTGGTAGGTTCATCAAGCAGCAACACGCGCGGTGAACTGACCAACGCGCGGCCCAGTGCCGCTTTGCGCAGCCAACCACCAGAAAGGGAGGACAGCTCTGCATCGCCGTTCAGGCCCAGTTGCAACAGGACTTCACTGATACGGCTGTCTAGCTGCCATAAGCCCTGGTGATCGAGGATTTCCATGACCTGCGCCATACGCGTCAGGTTCTTTTCACTCGGATCCAGCTCTACCTGGTGCGAGATAGCGTGATACGCCTTCAGGTGTTCCGCCTGCTCGGCCACGCCTTCGGCCACAAAGTCGAACACGGTACCGCCGATATTGCGCGGAGGATCCTGCTGCAAACGCGCCACAATCAGATCCTGCTCATAAATGATGCGCCCATCGTCCAATGGGATCTCTTTACCGAGGATCTTCAGCAGGGTCGATTTACCGGCCCCATTGCGCCCAACCAGGCAGACGCGTTCATTATCTTCAATATGAATTTCGGTGTTGTCTAACAAAGGTGCATCGCTGAAAGAGAGCCAGGCACCGGACATGCTGATTAACGACATAGTAATTATTTTCCTTCGCCGGCGTGGGTGACCAGCCAGCAGTTGTGGATCTGACGGTTACGGGCAAAGTCTTCTGACTGTGTCTTGGCGGTAATTTCTTTCGCCTCCAGACCCAGAGCGTTCAGACCTGCCAGATCCATCTGGAAACCGCGTTTGTTGTTGGAGAACATAATGGTCCCGTTACGGCGCAGTATCCGTTGTAAATCTTTCATCAGCGCCAGATGGTCGCGCTGTACGTCAAAGGTGTTCTCCATCCGCTTGGAGTTGGAGAACGTCGGCGGATCGATAAAGATCACATCGAACTGTTCGTCGGCATTGTGCAGCCAGGACAGGCAATCTGCCTGGATCAAGCGGTGCTGTCTACCGGTCAGGCCGTTAACCCGCAGGTTCTTCTCCGCCCATTCCAGATAGGTGCGCGACATATCCACCGTGGTGGTGCTGCGTGCGCCCCCCAACCCGGCATGTACGCTTGCGGTGCCGGTGTAGGCAAACAGGTTGAGGAAGTCTTTGCCTTTGCTCATCTCGCCCAGCATACGGCGAGCGATGCGGTGATCGAGGAACAACCCGGTATCGAGATAATCCGTCAGGTTGACCCACAGCTTGGCATTGAATTCTTCTACCAGCAGGAACTCCCCCTTCTGCGCCAGCTTTTCATACTGATTCTTGCCCTTCTGACGTTCGCGGGTTTTCAGGATCAGCTGATTAGATGGCAGCTCTAACACCGCCAACGTGGCATTAATCACGTCAAACAGGCGCTGGCGGGCTTTCTGCGCGTCGATGGTTTTCGGCGGCGCGTACTCCTGGACCACCACTTTACTGCCATAGCGATCCACCGCCACGTTATAGTCAGGCAGATCGGCATCATACAGGCGATAGCATTCGATCCCCTGCTGCTTCGCCCATTTGTCCAATTTCTTTAGATTCTTGCGCAGGCGGTTGGCAAAGTCTTCCGCTACCTGCACGCCACCAGCACCCTGCGGGTTTTCTGCCAACTGGTAGTTTTTCTGTACGCAATCCAGCGGGCCATTTTTCGCTTTGAACTGGCGCTCGGCGCGCAGTTGCAGGCAACTGAGCAATTCCGGTGAAGCGCTGAACAACGAAAGCTGCCAGCCACCAAAGTGGCTCTTCATAATGCGCCCTAACATATTGTGCAGCGCAATCAGGGCCGGTTCGCTTTCAAGGCGTTCACCGTATGGCGGGTTGCTGACCACCGTGCCTACCGGGCCTTCCGGCAGTGGGTTGGTCAGTTTGCTGACGTCATTAACGTTAAAGGTGATCAATTCGGCCACGCCAGCGCGGCGGGCGTTCCCCTTCGCCATTTCAATGACGCGGCGATCGATATCCGAGCCGAAGAAGCGTGACGGGGTTTCCTGCAGACCACGTTTCGCCCGCACCTGCGCTTCGGTGATCACTTCACGCCACAGTTCGGCATTGTGGCCGTTCCAGGCGGTAAAGCCCCAATGTTGGCGATGCAGGCCAGGCGCACGATCGGAGGCGATCATCGCCGCTTCGATCAACAGCGTACCGGAGCCGCACATCGGGTCCAGCATCGGCGCCCCTGGTTGCCAACCGGAGCGTTGGACGATCGCCGCCGCCAGGTTTTCCTTCAACGGAGCCTGGCCGGTAAGATCGCGATAGCCACGCTGGTGCAAACCTTCGCCGCTCAGATCGAGCGCTACGCTGGCCATATCACGCTGCAGGAAAACGTTGACGCGAATGTCCGGCTGCTGTTTCTCTACCATTGGCCGATCGTTGAGCTTGCGGGTAAAGCTGTCCACAATGGCGTCTTTGACTTTCAACGCGCCATATTGGCTATTGCGGATCTCTTCATTGAGGCCGCTGAAGTGCACCGCAAAGGTTTTATCCAGGCCAAATATCGATGGCCAGTCAATGGCCTGCACACCGAGGTACAGATCCAAATCGCTGTGCACGCGAAATTCATTCAGCGGCAACAGAATACGCGAAGCCAGGCGGCTCCAAAGCAGGCTTTGGTACAGAAGACGATCGTCACCCTGAAAATGTACTCCCCCCTGCACCACTTTGCAGGAGTGAGCGCCAAGCCGCTCCAGTTCGCTTTTTAACAGTTCTTCCAGTCCACGCGCCGTGCTGGCAAACAGAGTGTTCATATCGTGCTTATCACCAAAAAGAAAATTGTTGCGCATTATAGCTAATCCAGACCGCTTGTCATAAAGTTGCTCCCTTCTATTTCATTTATCGCACGGAGGCAGGGGTGATCACGCTCTCCCGACTTTACGTTCATCCGGTCAAATCACTACGGGGTTTGCAGCTTTCTCACGCCCAGGTGGCCAGTCACGGCCTGGCTTTTGATCGCTCCTTCATGATCACCGAGCCAGACGGTACCTTCATCACCGCCCGCCAATACCCGCAGATGGTGCTGTTTACCCCGGCGTTGTTGGCCGATGGCCTGTTTCTGACCGCACCGGACGGTGAAAGTGCGGCGATCCGCTTCATTGATTTCGCCCCCGATGCGCAGCCGACCGAGGTGTGGGGCAACCATTTCACCGCGTTGATCGCGCCGGTGGCCATCAACAGTTGGTTAAGCGGTTATTTTCAGCGCGAGGTACAGCTGCGCTGGCTTGGGCCTGAATTAACCCGTAGGGTAAAGAAGCACCCGGAAATTCCGCTCTCCTTTGCCGACGGTTACCCTTATCTGCTGATTAATGAAGCCTCGTTCCAGGATCTGCAACAACGTTGCCCAAGCAGCATCAGGCTGGAGCAGTTCCGCCCGAACCTGGTGGTGACCGGTAGCCCGGCCTGGGCAGAAGATGGTTGGCAGGTGATCCGCGTCGGCGACGTGATGTTCGATCTGGTGAAACCCTGCAGCCGCTGCGTATTGACTACGGTCAGCGTGGAGCGTGGCCGCAAACACCCGAGCGGCGAGCCGTTGAGTACGCTGCAACAGTTCCGCACTGCCGATAATGGCGACGTCGACTTTGGTCAAAACATGATTGCCCGTAACAGCGGTATTATCCGCGTCGGCGATAGCGTTGAAGTGTTGTCAACCAAACCGCCGCGGCCTTATGGGGCTGGCAAGGTCGTCGAAAGCCTGCAAGCACCGCAGGACAGCACCACCAGCGTGAGCATTGAATATCAAGGAAAGGTGTTTGCCGGTAATAACCAGCAGATCTTGTTAGAGCAGTTGGAGCAGCAAGGCATTCGCATCCCTTACTCCTGCCGTGCTGGCCTGTGCGGCAGTTGCAAGATAACGTTGGTGGAGGGCGAAGTTGCACCGCTAAAGAAAAGCGCAGTGGCCGCCAACGGCACTATTCTCTGTTGCAGCTGTATTCCTAAAAGCGATGTGAAGCTGGCGTAACGCTTATTACACTGCCCTGTCGTAAGCCGGGGCAGACTGTTCACCTGGGATGCAGGGTTTCAGGCGATCGTGCATCACTTTTATCGCATCCCCCAGCACCATGGTTCGCCCAGCCAACACCAGCTGATTTTGTGCCAGCAAGCACAGGCTGGCATTATCCCCGGCTTCCACCACCAGCAGACGCGCATCGACACCGCTATCCATCACCTTCACCGCCGCCAACTCGCCATTTTTAGGGCGTAGCGGATAGTGTTGCTGAGCAAAATGCCAGCTCTTGGGCATCAGAGGTTTAAGAAAACGAAAGGCCACCAGCGCATTTAATACCAACTCGGCACGTTGTTCATGGCTGAGCTTTATCTGTTTGCACTGTTCTTCATAATCAAAATAAAGCGCCGCATCATCGACGCAGAATGCGCATTCAGCGAAGGCATCCGGGGTTAGCATTTTTGCCGGAAAGCGTGAACGGAAGATCATACCATTGGCTAAATCGAGCATCAGTCGATCGTGCTCAGCGTCAAAATACCAACGCCAATTGTCATCAGGTTTTATCTTCATTACTTATCCTTCTCACCACATGCCAACGCAGTATTACGCAAAGGGCGATTTTATCACCAGAAAGGTTGCTTAAACATCGGATAATTCCGCTACCGAACAAAATATAGACGAGCCAGGGGCAGAAATAAACCCCCGGTCGAAAATGAAAGGCAAAATATTAGATATGGGTAACGATATCTTTAATCAAACGCGGTCCGTGGAAGATAAAACCGGAATAAATTTGTACCAAAGTTGCCCCGGCCTCCATTTTTTCCCGCGCCGCCGTCAGGGAATCAATTCCACCAACGCCGATAATCGGCAAGCGCCCTTGCAACTCCTGCGACAGACGACGGATCACTTCGGTGCTGCGTAACTGTACCGGACGGCCACTTAATCCCCCTGCCTGATCGCAGTAATTCAATCCCTGAACCAGTTTACGATCGAGGGTGGTATTGGTGGCAATGACCCCATCTATATTATGACGCACTAAACTGTCCGCTATTTGGATCAGTTCTTCCTCTGAAAGATCCGGCGCGATCTTTACCGCAACCGGCACATATTTGTGATGGCGAGCCTGCAATTGGGCCTGCTTATTTTTTATCGCCGCTAGCAGATCGTCCAACGCTTCACCATACTGTAAGGATCGTAATCCCGGGGTATTGGGTGATGAGATATTAATCGCGATATAGCCGGCATACGGATAAACCTTATCCATACAGATCAGATAATCGTCTTTTCCCTGCTCGACCGGCGTGTCTTTATTCTTGCCGATATTGATCCCCAGCACGCCGCCAAAATGGGATTTTTTAACGTTTTCAACCAGATTGTCTACGCCGTGGTTATTGAACCCCATGCGGTTGATCAGCCCTTCGGCCGGGACCAGGCGGAACAGACGCGGTTTATCATTGCCCGCTTGCGGACGCGGTGTAACGGTACCGACCTCAACAAAGCCAAAGCCCATCGCGCCAAAGGCATCAATGCACTCGCCGTCTTTATCCAGACCGGCGGCCAACCCTAATGGGTTGCTAAAAGAGAGCCCCATGCAGCTCACCGGTTTGCTCGGCACCGACTGACGGATAAGAAACTCTAGTGGGGTGCCGGTAATACGGCGCAGTTGACTGAAGGTCAATTCGTGTGCGCGCTCGGGATCGAGCTGGAACAAGGCTTTCCTGACGATGGGGTAGTACATGTACTCTCCTGATTTCCCGGTGATATCCTGCTGACTTGAGGTCGCAAGTAAATCGCTGTGCCTGATGGGGATACAGGTGTTGCGGTTATTTAGCGACAACCTCAAGTCAGCAGGATAGGCCTGTCGACCGGGGGCGTATTATCCGGTATCCCCTCGCCAATTGGAATTGATTAAAGGCAAAAAAAGCGCGTTTAGCGCAATCGTTTCCCTTGTATGGAGCTACTTCCCCGCTTTTCCCTCTTTACGCATATCAAAATCAAAAAATGAGATTTAAAAATCCCCCCCTTTTGCTGTTAGCTTTAAAACACTTTTCGAACATTAATTTAACATTGATAACTTTTCGATATAAGGAGTGGCGATGCGCGTTATTTCTCTGGCTGGCAGCCCAAGGCTCCCCTCACGCTCGGCGGCGCTGTTACAGCTGAGCCAACGTTGGTTACAACAACAGCAGGTGGAAGTGATCCCCTATACCCTGCACGATTTCCAGGCGGAAGACCTGCTACGCGCCAATTTTAACAGCCCTGACATTAAAGCCTTCGCCGCGCAACTTGCCGATGCGGATGGCCTATTGGTCGCCACGCCGGTTTATAAGGCATCGTTTTCTGGCGCGCTGAAAACCTTACTCGATCTGCTTCCTGAACGAGCGCTGGAACACAAAGTGGTTCTACCGCTGGCCACCGGCGGCTCCATCGGCCACATGCTGGCGGTGGACTATGCGTTGAAGCCAGTATTGACGGCGCTGAAAGCTCAGGAGGTGCTGCACGGCGTGTTTGCCGATGACGGCCAGATAGTGCTTAACGGTGAACAGGCCCAGCTATCCGATGGGGTGGCCGCGCGCCTGAACGAAGCGTTGGACAGTTTTTATCTGGCGCTCAGCCGCCGTAAACCGCCGGTGCTAAACACCGCCGCCTCTCTGTTAACCCGGCAAACCGCCTAAGGACATCATCATGCCGCTCTCTTTCCGCCGTTGGCTTAACACCGGTGCGTTGGCCGCCATCATGACGCTGGTGCTGATCAATACCGCTGTCGCACAAGATAACGCGCCTGCTCAGTTTCGTATCGGCTACCAAAAAGGTTCAGTGAGTCTGGTGTTGGCCAAAACCCATCAGTTGCTGGAACAACGCTTTCCTGCCACCCACATCAGCTGGATCGAATTCCCGGCGGGCCCACAGATGCTAGAGGCGCTGAACGTCGGCAGCATCGATCTGGGCAGCACCGGCGATATCCCGCCAATCTTTGCCCAAGCCGCCGGGGCCGACCTGCTGTACGTCGGCGTAGAGCCGCCAAAACCCAAGGCGGAAGTGATCCTGGTGCCGGAAAATAGTCCGATTCACCGCGTCGCCGAGTTGAAAGGCCACAAAGTAGCCTTCCAGAAAGGCTCAAGCTCACACAACTTGCTGCTGCGGGCACTGCAAAGGGACGGCCTGAAGTTTACCGATATCCAACCGGTTTATCTGACGCCCGCCGATGCCAGAGCAGCCTTCCAACAGGGCAACGTCGATGCCTGGGTGATCTGGGATCCCTACTATTCTGCCGCGTTGCTGCAAGGCGGTGTGCGGGTATTGACCGATGGCAGCGAATTGAACCAGACCGGCTCTTTCTACCTGGCCGCTCGCCCATATACCGAAGCCAACGGCCCGTTCATTCAGCAGGTGCTGGCGGTGCTGACCCAGGCCGATGCGCTGACGCATAGCGATCGGGCGCAGAGCATTACCCTGCTGGCCAAGGCGATGGGCTTACCGGAAGCGGTGATTGCCAGCTATCTGGATCATCGCCCGCCAACGGCCATCAAACCCTTAGGGGACACCACCATTGCTGCCCAGCAAAAAACCGCCGATCTCTTTTTCGCCAACCGGTTGGTTCCGGTGCAGGTCGATATTTCTCAACGCGTATGGCATCCAGCCGCACAATAATCAGGAGAGAACCCTATGAGCATTAACGTATTTTGGTTTTTACCGACTCACGGAGATGGCCACTATCTGGGAAGTTCGGAAGGGGCACGTGCGGTCGATTACGGTTATCTTCAGCAGACCGCCCAGGCTGCTGACCGGCTCGGTTTCGGCGGCGTGCTGATCCCAACGGGGCGCTCTTGCGAAGACTCTTGGCTGGTTGCCGCGTCATTAATTCCGGTCACGCAACGGCTGAAATTCCTGGTGGCCCTTCGCCCTGGCATCATCTCCCCGACGTTGGCAGCCAGGCAGGCCGCCACGCTGGATCGCCTTTCCAATGGCCGCGCCCTCTTCAATCTGGTGACCGGTGGCGATCCGGAAGAGCTGGCAGCGGAAGGTTTGCACCTTGACCACACCGAACGCTATGAGGCCTCCGCCGAATTTACCCATGTGTGGCGCAAAGTGCTGGAAGGTGAAACCGTCGATTTCGCCGGTAAGCATATTCAGGTGAAAGGCGCCAAGCTGTTGTTTCCCCCGGTGCAGCAACCTCGCCCACCGCTGTATTTTGGCGGTTCTTCAGAGGCGGCACAGGATCTGGCAGCTGAGCAGGTCGAACTGTATCTGACCTGGGGAGAACCCCCTCCCCAAGTGAAAGAAAAAATAGAGGAAGTACGAGCTAAAGCAGCGGCCCTGGGGCGTAAAGTCCGCTTCGGTATTCGCCTGCACGTCATCGTGCGCGAAACTACCGCCGAAGCCTGGCAGGCGGCCGAGCGTTTGATCGCCAACCTCGATGATCAAACCATTGCGGATGCGCAGAAAGCCTTTGCCCGCTTCGACTCCGTTGGCCAACAGCGTATGGCGGCCTTACATGGCGGCAAGAAAGACAATCTGGAAATCAGCCCTAATCTGTGGGCCGGTGTCGGACTGGTGCGTGGCGGTGCGGGCACCGCGTTGGTGGGCGATGGTCCGACGGTCGCTGAGCGCATTCAGGAATATGCCGATCTGGGTATCGATACCTTTATTCTTTCCGGTTACCCGCATCTGGAAGAGGCCTATCGCGTAGGTGAACTGCTGTTCCCGCATCTCGATCTGGCGACCAGCGAACAACCGACCCAGTTGCGTGCGATCAAGCCGCAGGGCGAAGCGGTCGCCAATATCTATATCCCGCAAAAAGTGTCACAAAGCTGAGGAGAACAGTGATGGCGATCGGTGCACAACAAATTCTACACCGGCTGGCCCCCTGGGCTTTGCCGGTCGCGCTGGTGATTGGCTGGCAGACCGCCGTTGAGGCTGGCTGGTTATCTAACCGTATCTTGCCCGCGCCGAGCGCCGTAGTGGCTGCCTTTTGGGCCTTGACCAAGAGTGGCGAACTGTGGCAACACCTGACCATCAGCAGTTGGCGCGCGCTGATTGGCTTCAGTATCGGTGGCAGCATTGGCCTGGTGCTGGGATTCATTACTGGCCTGTCCCGCTGGGGAGAACGCCTGCTCGACAGCTCGGTACAGATGATCCGTAACGTGCCGCATCTGGCTCTGATCCCGCTGGTGATCTTGTGGTTCGGCATTGACGAGTCCGCCAAAATCTTCCTGGTGGCGCTGGGTACGCTATTCCCGATCTATCTGAATACCTATCACGGCATCAAGAATATCGATCGTGGCCTGCTGGAAATGGCGCGCAGCTACGGCCTGAGCGGCTTTGGCCTGTTCACGCAAGTGGTACTACCCGGCGCGTTGCCTTCGATCATGGTCGGCGTGCGTTTCGCCCTCGGGTTTATGTGGCTGACGCTGATCGTCGCCGAAACCATCTCCGCCAACTCGGGCATCGGTTACCTGGCGATGAATGCCCGTGAATTCCTACAGACCGACGTGGTGGTGGTCGCCATCATTCTATATGCCCTGCTCGGCAAACTGGCCGATGCCTGCGCACAATTGCTCGAACGTGTCTGGTTACGCTGGCATCCGGCCTATCAACTGAAATCAGGAGAAGCATAATGACGGCCCCGACTCGTATTCCGCAAGGCACCCCCATTACGCTGGAAGGCATCGCCAAACGTTATGGCAGCCGCACCGTGCTGGACGATCTGCAACTCCGCATCACCGCAGGCCAGTTTGTGGCCGTGGTTGGCCGCAGCGGCTGTGGTAAAAGCACCTTATTACGCCTGCTCGCAGGGCTGGAGACGGCCAACAGCGGGACACTGTTGAGTGGGAATGCCCCGCTCAGCCACGCCAAAGACGATACCCGTCTGATGTTTCAGGATGCTCGCCTGCTGCCGTGGAAAAAGGTGATCGATAACGTGGGGCTTGGCCTGCGCGGCAACTGGCGTGATGCTGCATTGCAGGCGTTAACCACCGTTGGGCTGGCCGATCGTGCCAATGAATGGCCAGCCGCGCTGTCTGGCGGGCAGAAACAGCGTGTCGCCCTGGCCCGTGCGTTGATCCACCGCCCACGGCTATTGCTGTTGGATGAACCTTTAGGGGCACTGGATGCGTTAACCCGTATTGAAATGCAGGGGCTGATCGAAACGCTATGGCAACAGCATGGCTTCACCGTACTGCTGGTCACGCATGACGTTAGTGAGGCGATCGCACTGGCCGATCGGGTGCTGTTAATCGAAGAGGGACGTATTGGGCTGGATCTGACTATTGATTTGCCTCGGCCGCGCCGCAAAGGTTCTGCAAAGCTGGCGGAGTTGGAAGCAGAAGTATTGGCAAGAGTGTTGGCACCACCGCAAGCCGTTGAGACTTCCCGCCAGGTGGCGAATTAATCAGGGGACGGGCAAATGCCGTCCCCTTGCTTTTTATGCGTCTAACGCCTTGGTGATCTTCTCAAACAGATCGCCAGACAGGTTCTCCAGCCCTTTCAACTGCTCCAGCGCCTGACGCATCAACGCCTGACGAGAGGCATCATAACGCTTCAGGCGGATCAGAGGTTCAATCAGCCGCGCGGCAACCTGTGGGTTACGCTTGTTCAGATCGCTGAGGATCTCTACCAGGAACTGATAGCCACTGCCATCTGCCGCATGGAACGCCGCCGGGTTAGCCGAGGCAAACCCACCAATCAGCGAGCGGGTGCGGTTTGGATTACTCAGGCTGAATGAACGGTGTTGCAGCAGTGCACGTACCTTACCGAGTACGTCTGCCGCCGGGCTGGTGGCCTGGAGGATGAACCACTTGTCCATCACCAGACCATCGTGATGCCAGCGCTCATCAAACTCGGCCATCAAGGCATCACAGCAAGGCAGCTGTGCCCCCATCGCCGCTGCCAGTGCCGCCAGCGAATCGGTCATGTTGTCGGCCTGCTGGAACTGTTGCACCACCAGCTTGTCGGCCTGCTCTGCATCACCGAAGGCCAGATAATGCAGGCAAATATTACGCAGCGAACGCTTGGCAATATCGCCATGCTCAACCCGGTACCCTTCGGTTTTGTTAGCGTGATACACCGCCAGCCACTCATCGGCCAGCTCTTTAGCCAGGCAACGGGTGATTGCCTCATGCACCGCCGAAATGGCTTGTGGATCGATAATGGCGAACAGCTCGGCAATTTCGTTTTCCGATGGCAGCGTGAGGATCTGCGCGGCCAGGGCCGGATCCAGCTTCTCATCCAGCAGCACCGCCCGGAAGGCATCTGCCACGTGCAGCGGCAGCGACAATGGCTGCTTCTGCTGATATTTGGCCACGTTCAGCTTAATGTAGATAGCCAGCAGGCTCTGCGCGGCATCCCAGCGAGAAAACTCATTGCGTGCATGCTGCATCAGGAAGGTCAGTTGCTGATCGCTGTACGGATAATCCAGCTTGACCGGTGCCGAAAACTCACGCAGCAGCGAAGGAACCGGCTTATGCGTGACGCCATCAAACACAAAAGTCTGTTCGGCGGCGGTGACGTTCAACACGTTATTGACCGGTGAACCGTCTTTCTGCAAAGCAATGACGTTGCCTTCGCTGTCGTAAAGCTCAATATCCAGCGGGATATGCAACGGCAGTTTTTCTGGCTGATCGGCCGTCGGCGCGGTTTTCTGGCTGACGTGCAAGCGGTATTGCTGATCCTCGGCGCTATAGTCATCACGTACCGTCAACAGCGGCGTACCAGACTGACTATACCAGCGGCGGAACAGCGATAAATCGACGTTGGAAGCGTCTTCCATTGCCTGCACAAAATCATCGCAGGTGGCCGCACTGCCGTCGTGGCGTTCGAAATAGAGCTGCATCCCCGCCTGGAACTGTTGTTCCCCCAACAGCGTGTGCAGCATGCGGATCACTTCGGATCCTTTCTCATACACCGTCAAGGTGTAGAAGTTGTTCATCTCGATCACTTTATCCGGCCGGATCGCGTGCGCCATCGGGCTGGCGTCTTCGGCGAACTGCGCCCCACGCATCACCCGCACATTATCGATGCGGTTGACCGAACGAGAGCCCAGGTCGGAGCTGAACTCCTGATCGCGGAACACCGTCAGCCCTTCTTTCAGGCTTAGCTGGAACCAGTCGCGGCAGGTCACGCGATTGCCGGTCCAGTTATGGAAATATTCGTGGCCGATCACCGCTTCAATATTCAGGTAATCCTTGTCGGTGGCGGTTTCGGCCTTGGCCAACACATACTTCGAGTTAAAGATATTTAACCCTTTGTTCTCCATCGCCCCCATGTTGAAGAAATCCACGGCGACGATCATGTAGATATCCAGATCGTATTCCAGGCCAAAGCGGGTTTCGTCCCACTTCATCGAATTTTTCAGCGAGGTCATGGCCCAATCGGCACGATCCAGGTTGCCACGATCGACAAACAGCTCCAAGGCCACCTTACGACCAGAACGGGTGGTGAAGCTATCACGCAACACGTCGAAATCCCCTGCCACCAGCGCAAACAGATAGCTAGGTTTCGGGAACGGATCCTGCCATTGTACCCAGTGACGGCCGTCTGCCAGGTCACCTTCAGCCACCCGGTTGCCGTTC
Organism: Serratia sp. 14-2641; assembly: GCF_001692375.1. Classification (NCBI taxonomy): domain Bacteria; kingdom Pseudomonadati; phylum Pseudomonadota; class Gammaproteobacteria; order Enterobacterales; family Yersiniaceae; genus Serratia; species Serratia sp. 14-2641. The sequence goes on from NZ_LXKR01000044.1 coordinate 335,046, forward strand.
GACAGCAGGAACGGATAACGCGCTTTATCGGCAACAATGCGGGTAGTAAAACGGGCCAGCACGTCTGGGCGATCCAGATAGAAGGTGATATGGCGGAAACCTTCGGCCTCGCATTGGGTACACAACGCTTCGCCAGACAGATATAGCCCTTCCAATGCGCTGTTTTTGGCCGGATGGATGTCGTTGACGATCGTCAGGGTAAACTGGGCAGGTAGCTGTTCAATCACCAGTTGGTTTTCCTGCTGGCGATAGGCGCTCCACGGCTGCCCATCCACTTGAATACTCACCAGAGTCAGGTCTTCGCCATTCAACGTTAATGGGGCACCGGCGGCACCCTGCCGTTTGATCTGGCTGACGGCGGTCACGCGCGTGGTGTCTGCATCCAGTTCAAAATTCAGGTCGATATCGGTGATGGTATAATCTGGGGCGCGATAATCGTGGCGATACTTCGCCTGTGGCTGTTGTGTCATAAAAACCCTTTGACGTCTCAGTGAGTTACAGATCCCGGACTCGGAGCGTACCGCCGTGCAGGACGACGTGGTACCTCAATGGCCCGATTGTGAACAAACTGTATCACAGCTATAAAAAAAACCCAGAAATGGCAGCAAATCGCACCAAGAAATCACACGATTCACGCAGACATTCGCTGTTGTTTGCTATGCTCCAGCTACCCTGGCGCTTCGCTTAACGTCAAACTCAGCATTTTATGCTTAAACAGGCGCAGTTCCGTCCCCGTTGGCAACCGAATTGCGGAGGAAAACCAGCGGTAGCAATGATATAATCATCCAAGAGCCAGTAGGAGAAACAGATTGGCATGAAAGTAAAATACCTGATCTATTTCTTCACCTTTGCCATCATGCTGTCTTTTGCGGTTTTTATCGCCAATGGGCTGATGAAGGCCCAGGCCAGTTATGACCGAAGTCTGGAAAACCTGTATAAGATCAGCAGAACCAAAGAAGTGGCCGAGGCCTTTCAGGCTACGCTGCTGGCACACAGGTTAAAAAGATTAGGCCTGGCGGATAAATCCGTGACCCAAGCCCAATGGCAACAGGCCGATAAACAGGCGCGTGAAAAAATCGCGATTGTTAAATCCAATGTTGACGCCGATCTCGCCCTGCGTCTGGGCATTCGGCAAAAAATTGCCATACTGTCCATGCTCGATTGGATGGAAAGGCTACTGGATAACGATTCACGCCAGGTCACACAAGTCGACACTGCCAACAGCAATCTGTTCAATATCAACAGCGCCTATTATATCGTCCAGACCACCAAAGCCTTCTACCGCTATACCTATGACACCCGGCTGATCAATGCGGACTCATTTCTGTTTTTGGAGGCTGTTCGCCTTAATAATCGGTTGAATATGTCGCTGACCGAACTGATCGACCAGATTATCGACGTCAATCTCAGCAGCCTGGAACGCAAGAATGCTTATCTGAAGGCCATCCAATTGACCGGGGTATTCACCCCGCTCGGTACCCGTTTGGCGTTCTTAAAGCTGGCCTATAACGATCCGCAGATTGCCGAACTGGTGGATGAGATACTGCGTAACATCTCCAACAACCGGATCAGCAGCATTTCAGACGGGTTATATCAAGCCATTACCCACAATACCGTCTATGACATCAACCTGATCGCCAGCTATATCGAGGAGATGGACAAGCTTTCCCAAAGACTCTATGAGCGCAGCTTTGAGCTGGAGATGGCCGCTTCCGAAGCAAAAAAGTATGATAGCCAGACGGCCATCTACGGCATGATTTCTCTGAGTGGGCTGATTGCCCTGTTCATCCTGCTGCCTTCTATGATCTTCTGTTCCAACATTACCCGCTGGCTGACCAAAACGCATAAAAATATTCTGCGCCTGTCACAAGGCGATACGAATATTGATGACAACGACGCTTTTTACAGCAAAGAGCTGATCGCCATCAGTGATGCCATCACCCAGCTCAAACAATACAATCAGGTCAAACTCGCGCTGGAAAACGAAAAGCAACAGCTAATCAAAGAGCTGGAAGTCTCGTCATTCTTCGATCCGTTGACCAACATTTATAACCGTCGCAAATTTTTCCTTGAGTGTGAGATGCTCGCCCAGAGTAGCTATCCGCTGGCGTTCTGTCTGATCGATATCGATAACTTCAAGCGTCTTAACGATACCTATGGCCACGATGTCGGCGACCGAGTGCTGGTGATGTTCGCCCAGTCGTTAAGTAACACCTTCCGTTCCAGCGATATCTTTTGCCGCTATGGCGGTGAGGAGTTTGCCCTGCTGCTCGGCCACTGTTCCCTGGAAAATGCCCGCAGCATGATGGAAGCGCTGCGTGAGCAAACCCAACAGATGTGCCTGGAGTTGCTCAATGGAAAACGAGTGCGCTTTACCATCAGCTGTGGCATCGCTGCCGTAGGCAACCTGGCAGAACTGCATCCAGCCATCAAACAGGCCGACGAAGCGCTCTATTTTTGTAAGAAGAGCGGGCGCAATCGGGTCAGTATTTATACGCCAACCGGTTTTATCTGAATCGGTGTTTAAAATAATTAACCTCATAATTTTTATGAGTAAATCAACTAAGCCATTCAGTTTATTGGATTAAATGGCTTTTTCTGTCTGAGGCTGTGCCCCCAGTAAAATAAAGGCACGTTTTATCCTCGACCCGTTCAGGCCATTTGTGGTGTGATGAGGCTTCAATAACAGGATAATCCGGGTATACTCCCCCCACTTTTTTGATTATCCGGATTTGGACACGCGCCTGACGAGGATGCTGTAACGCGATATGACTCTATACGCTTCCCCGATTTTGACTTCACTGCTTGATACTGACGCCTACAAGCTTCATATGCAGCAAGCAGTGTTCCATCGCTACCCCGCAATTACCGTTGCGGCGGAGTTTCGTTGCCGTGGCGACAAACTGCTGGGCGAATATGCCGACGAGATCCGCGCGCAGGTTGCCATGATGAGCGAGTTGGCGCTAACCGAAGCCGAACACCGCTATCTCTCCAGCCTGCCTTTCTTCCATCAGGATTACCTGAACTGGCTGCGGGAGTTTCGCTACGATCCGCAACAGGTCAGCATTAGCAATCACGACGGCAAATTGCATATCCGCATCGCTGGCCCCTGGCGCGAAGTGATTATGTGGGAAGTGCCGTTGTTGGCGGTGATCAGTGAAGTAGTGCACCGCCAACGTTCGCCACAGGCCACGCCAGAGATGGCAATTAGCCAGTTGCGCCAGAACCTGGCGCAGTTCAAGCAACTGAGCGGGGATATTGATATCTCACGCTTCAAGCTGATGGACTTTGGCAGCCGTCGCCGCTTCTCCCGCGGCGTGCAACAGGCCATTGTCAGCACGTTGAAAAACGAATTCCCCTATCTGGTTGGCACCAGTAACTACGATTTGGCGCATAGGCTGGATCTGATCCCGGTTGGCACGCAAGCCCATGAGTGGTTCCAGGCTCATCAACAGATTAGCCCGGTGCTGGCCAACAGCCAACGTGCCGCCTTGCAGGCCTGGCTGGATGAATATCCCGATCAGCTCGGCATTGCGCTTACCGACTGTATCACCATGGATGCGTTCCTGCGTGATTTCGGCAAACAGTTTGCCCAGCGTTATCAAGGGTTGCGCCACGACTCTGGCGACCCGATCGAATGGGGTGAAAAAGCCATTGCCCATTACCAGCAATTGGGCATCGATCCCATGAGCAAGACGCTGGTGTTTTCAGACAATCTGGATCTGGATAAGGCATTGGCACTGTATCGCCACTTTGATCGGCGCATCAACCTGGCGTTCGGTATCGGTACGCGTCTGACCTGTAATATCCCCGGCGTCAAGCCATTGAATATCGTGATCAAGCTGGTCGAGTGTAAAGGCAAGCCGGTAGCCAAACTGTCCGATAGCCCAGGCAAAACCATCTGCCAGGACCCCGCGTTTGTCAAGGCGCTGCGCAAAGCCTTCGATCTGCCGCTGGTGAAGAAAGCCAGTTAAGGTGCCCCCTCTCTCCAACCCTCTCCCACTGGGAGAGGGTACTTTACGGAGGAGCATTAAGGAACAGGAGCCAACCGGTGATACAAACCGTGTGGCATTTCTCACCAGCGATCCCTCTCTTCCTTTATATACCCCCTGTTTTTTTACCCCACCGCGATAAATGTTGTCCCATTCTGATGATTTCTACTTGTGCTCTGCAACGCGGCAAGTAACATAGCAATATCCCCAAATTCTTGGGTTGTTAGCCTATTTCTGAAAAACTTATAAGAGAGAAATCTATGAGCGTAGTGCCTGTAGTCGACGTACTGCAAGGTCGTGCTGCGGTTGACAGTGAAGTCACCGTGCGCGGTTGGGTACGTACCCGGAGAGATTCTAAAGCTGGTATCTCCTTCCTCGCCGTTTATGACGGCTCCTGCTTTAATCCGTTACAGGCCGTCGTTAATGATTCTCTGCCGAATTATCAGGACGAAGTGCTACGCCTGACTACCGGCTGTTCCATTGAAGTGACCGGTACCGTGGTGCCATCGCCGGGTGAAGGCCAGAGCTTCGAACTGCAAGCCACGGTTATCAAGGTGGTCGGTTGGGTTGACGATCCAGACACCTATCCAATGGCGGCCAAACGCCACAGCATCGAATACCTGCGCGAAGTTGCCCACCTGCGCCCACGCACCAACCTGATTGGCGCGGTTGCCCGCGTTCGCCACACCTTGGCACAGGCAATCCACCGCTACTTCCACGAGAACGGTTATTTCTGGGTTTCAACCCCGCTGATCACCGCCTCTGATACCGAAGGTGCCGGTGAAATGTTCCGCGTTTCCACGCTGGATATGGAAAACCTGCCACGCACCGATAAAGGTGCGGTCGATTTCAGCCAGGATTTCTTCGGTAAAGAAGCCTTCCTGACCGTATCCGGCCAGTTGAACGGCGAAACCTACGCCTGTGCGCTGTCAAAAATTTATACCTTTGGCCCCACCTTCCGTGCCGAGAATTCGAACACCAGTCGTCACCTGGCGGAATTCTGGATGATTGAACCGGAAGTCGCCTTTGCTACCCTGGACGACGTTGCCGGGCTGGCCGAAAGCATGCTGAAGTATGTCTTCCAGGCGGTGCTGGATGAACGTGCCGACGATCTGCAATTCTTTGCTGAGCGGGTAGATAAAGACGCTATTGACCGTCTGAAGCGCTTTGTCTCCTCCGATTTCGCCCAGGTGGACTACACCGAGGCGGTCGAGATCCTGATTGCTTCGGGCCAGACCTTCGAGAACCCGGTTTCCTGGGGTATCGATCTGTCATCTGAACACGAACGCTACCTGGCCGAACAACACTTCAAGGCTCCGGTAGTTGTGAAAAACTACCCGAAAGATATCAAAGCCTTCTATATGCGCATGAACGAAGATGGCAAAACCGTCGCGGCGATGGACGTGCTAGCGCCGGGCATTGGTGAAATCATCGGTGGTTCACAGCGTGAAGAACGTCTGGATGTGCTGGATCAGCGTCTGGCAGAGATGGGCCTCAATAAAGAAGATTATTGGTGGTATCGTGACCTGCGCCGCTATGGCACCGTGCCACATTCTGGTTTTGGCTTAGGTTTTGAGCGTTTAATCGCCTATGTCACCGGGGTGCAGAACGTCCGTGACGTGATCCCGTTCCCAAGAACGCCTCGTAACGCCAGCTTCTAAGTCAGAAAATTCAGCATAATTTAAACATTTTTTTTACATAATAAAGGCCAGCTTAGCTGGCCTTTCGCATTTTTGATTATTGACCTACATCACAAAGTTCCCCAAAATACACAAATTGTTACACATCGTTTCTTTCTGAAACCAGATTGCGACATTGGTAGCATTTTCGTTCTAGATAAACCTGCCCGTGAATGGAACACTGCGTGCAGACACAGGACGACACCAATCTATCAACAATAGTTCCAAAAGAATTATTGGCGGCAGTGGCAGGGTGTCCGAATAAAACCAATGAGGGTAATAATGATGATGAAGCGCAACATTCTTGCAGTAGTGATCCCAGCTCTGTTAGCAGCTGGTGCAGCCAACGCAGCTGAGATCTACAACAAAGACGGCAACAAACTGGATCTGTACGGTAAAGTTGACGGTCTGCACTACTTCTCTAACGACAAAAACAACGATGGCGACCAGTCATACGTGCGTTTTGGCTTCAAAGGTGAAACCCAGATTACTGACCAACTGACCGGTTACGGCCAGTGGGAATACAACGTGCAAGCTAACCACGCTGAGTCACAAGGTACCGAAGGTACTAAGACTCGTCTGGGCTTCGCAGGTCTGAAATTTGCTGAATTCGGTTCATTCGATTACGGCCGTAACTACGGCGTTGTGTATGACGTTGAAGGCTGGACAGATATGCTGCCAGAGTTCGGTGGCGACACTTACACTACTACCGACAACTTCATGACTGGCCGTACCAACGGTGTTGCTACTTACCGTAACAACAACTTCTTCGGTATGGTTGATGGCCTGAACTTCGCTGTGCAGTACCAAGGCAAGAACGAAAACGACGGTCGTGCTCTGAAGAAACAAAACGGTGACGGTTGGGGTATCTCCTCTACTTACGCAATCCTGGATTCAGGCGTGAGCGTAGGTGCTGCATACTCTGGTTCTGACCGTACTGACGCTCAGACCAATCTGTCGACTGCTGGTGGTAAAGACGCTGAAGCATGGACCGTTGGTGCTAAATACGACGCCAACAACGTCTACCTGGCAACCATGTATGCGGAAACTCGCAACATGACTCCATATGGCGATTCTTTTGACACTATCGCTAACAAAACTCAGAACTTTGAAGTGGTAGCACAGTACCAGTTCGATTTCGGCCTGCGCCCATCTATCGCTTACCTGCAGTCTAAAGGTAAAAACCTGGGTTCAGCTTATGGCAACGATCAAGACCTGGTTAAATACATTGATGTAGGTACTACTTACTACTTCAACAAAAACATGTCTACCTACGTTGATTACAAAATCAACCTGCTGGACGAAAACGACTTCACTCGTGCTAACGGCATCGCTACTGACAACATCGTAGCTACCGGTCTGGTTTACCAGTTCTAAGTTGTTGCACTTGATGACGGCTCGCCGTCAGTTAAGTTAAAAAAACAGGGCTTCGGCCCTGTTTTTGTTTTTAGCGCTTTGCGCCATTTTTTATTCTGCCAACCCGCCCTTCCCCGTCATTTTTTGTGCTGAATCTGCCGCCGTCACAAGATCGAGGTGTTTTTCTCGCAAACGGTTGGCAAAGACGATAACTGGCGCTACCCTGATGTTTCTGTCTGCTTAACTCTAGGCCATGGAAGCATCTGACATGTTTGAAAAAATCACCGCTGCACCTGCCGATCCGATTCTGGGTCTGACCGACATTTTCCGCGCCGACAAGCGTGAGAATAAAATCAACCTGGGTATTGGCGTCTATAAAGACGAAACTGGCAAAACGCCGGTGCTGACCAGCGTCAAGAAAGCTGAGCAGTATCTGCTGGAAAATGAGACCACCAAAAACTATCTGGGTATTGAAGGTATTCCTGAATTTGCCAGCTGCACGCAAGAGCTGCTGTTCGGCAAGCAGAGCCCAATCATTGCCGACAAGCGTGCCCGTACCGCACAAACTCCTGGTGGTACCGGTGCTCTTCGTGTCGCGGCCGATTTTATCGCCAACCAGACCAACGTCAAGCGTATCTGGGTCAGCAATCCAAGCTGGCCAAACCATAAAAACGTCTTTGGTGCCGTTGGCCTGGAAGTGTTGGAATACAACTATTACGACGCCGCCAACCATGCGCTGGACTTCGACGGTCTGCTCACCAGCCTGAACCAGGCTCAGGCCGGCGACGTAGTACTGTTCCACGGCTGCTGCCATAACCCTACCGGTATCGATCCAACCGAAGCACAATGGGCTCAGTTGGCTGAACTGTCCGTAGCCAAGGGCTGGTTGCCGCTGTTCGACTTCGCTTACCAAGGCTTTGCCAAGGGCCTGGAGGAAGATGCACAGGGTCTGCGTATCTTTGCTGCCAAACATCAGGAACTGATCGTTGCCAGCTCCTACTCGAAGAACTTCGGCCTGTATAACGAGCGTGTCGGTGCCTGCACCGTGGTAGCTACCGATGCAGAAACCGCCGAGCGCGCCTTCAGCCAGGTTAAAGCCGCGATCCGTGCCAACTACTCGAACCCGCCGTCACACGGTGCGGCCGTAGTTGCTACCATCTTGGGTAACCCGGCGCTGCGCGCCATTTGGGAACAAGAGCTGACTGACATGCGCCAGCGCATTCACCGTATGCGCCAGCTGTTCGTTAATACCCTGCAGGAAAAAGGGGCGGAGCAGGATTTCAGCTTCATCATCAACCAGAACGGCATGTTCTCTTTCAGCGGCCTGACCAAAGAGCAGGTTCTGCGTCTGCGTGATGAATTTGGCGTGTATGCCGTTAACTCCGGCCGAGTTAACGTGGCGGGGATGACGCCGGACAATATGGCGCCGCTGTGCGAAGCCATCGTTGCCGTGCTGTAAGCAGTTTTGGCATTGAAAAAGGGGCGCATTTGCGCCCCTTTGTTATTTATCGGGAAGTACCCTTACCAGATGGCCGGTTCTTCGCGCAGGAACGGGTTGGTTTGACGTTCATGGCCAAAGGTAGACATTGGGCCATGTCCTGGAATAAACGCCATATCGTCGCCCTGAGGCAGTAATTTGCTGCGGATTGAAGCGATTAGCGCCTGATGGTCACCGCGCGGGAAATCGCTGCGGCCAACGCCACCGTTGAACAACACGTCACCCACCAATGCCAAACGCGCCTGTTCGTTGATAAAAACGATATGACCAGGCGTATGACCAGGGCAATGCAGTACGTTCAGCGACATTTCGCCCACCTGCACTTTATCCCCCTCTTCCAGCCATTTGGTCGGCGTTAGAGCGGCGCATTCATCCAGGCCAAACATACGGCTCTGTGCTGGCAAACCTTCAAGCCAGAAGGCATCTTCCTTATCCGGCCCATAGATTGGTACCTGATAATGCTCGGCCATTTCTGCCGCCGCGCCTACGTGATCGAGATGGCCGTGCGTCAGTAAGATCTGGCTGACCTGCACGCCCTTTTCGGCAATGGCGGCCTTCAGTTTTTCCGGATCGCCACCAGGATCGACCAACGCCGCCTGTTTGGTCACGTCGCACCAGATGAGCGTACAGTTCTGACTGAACGCCGTAACGGGGATAATGTGGTATTTCATAAAGCTCCAACGACAACGGCACCACGCCCAAGGGGCGGGTGTCATTCAGCGATCATGATGCACAATGATTACCAGGTCCGCACCGGGCCGGTATCGATGTGCACAAAGTTACTACGTGGATAATAGCCTACCCCGCCGGCGCGCATTTTTAACGCTGCCTTACGGATATTACTCAGCTGGATCCCTTCGATATGGAAATCCATCGCCTGGCCTTTGGTGTGGTAGCTCTGCTTGGCCACGCCACGGCTGTGCTCACGCATTTCGGTATTGGTCGCCATTGAACGGTAGCCGGAGATCAGCTGTACCGGTTTGCTGGTACCCAGCATCACCTGTAGGCGATAGAGATGATCAAACAGAGCCGGATCGATGCTCTTGACCTTGTTGGCCCGATAGTCACGGAAGATATGGTTCAGGCGCGCCAATTCTTCTTTATTGTAACCTTTACCGTTGAAGAACTCGGCCTTGATGGATTCGCCGGTATTGAGGTTGTTCAACAACAGAATACGTGGGCGAGAGGTAGAAAGACTGGCAAACGCCTGCCCAGGAAGCAGTGCGATACCCACGGCGGCGCTACCTAACGCCAGCCATTTACGGCGATGATGATCAATTTTGTCCATGACTCTTTAAACTCGGCAAGAATGTCAAAATATATGCACAAAACTGCGCACTGCCCGAACCATAACCGCCAGCGTATGCGGAGTCAACCCGCGATACGCTGTGGTTTACCAGTGCTCACAAAAAACAGAGCCTGCTACTGGCCAGACATTCAGACCGTTATTTATCTAGAATTACTGCATTTATTGCATCAATTTTTCGGCCTGAGCCAAAATTTGTGCACCCGATCTCACTGTCGCATCATAATTGTAAATATCTGTGCGGAACTGTGGCTTACCATCATCAGAGACCCAGGCCGTCAGGTAATACAGCTGCACCGGGATGTTCTGGCGGATGTTCACATACGTCGTATTACCGCCTTTCAGCGTGGAGGAAACGCGCGCGTTGTTCCAACCGGCATCCTGCAGCAACATATTGGCCAAATCGGAAGCCTTGTTAACGCGCACACAGCCAGAGCTTAACGCCCGGATATCCTTCTGGAACAGGCCGTGGTTCGGGGTGTCATGCAGATAGATGGCATCCGAGCTCGGCATGTTGAACTTGAAACGCCCTAACGAGTTGCTGGTCCCCGGCGCCTGCTGGATGCGGTAAGGGAAGTTGCGTGGTGAAACCACACTCCAGTCAATCATTGCCGGATCGATCACTTGCGCATCGTTGCTCCAGCCAGAGAATACACGGTAGCCGTGTTTCTGGAAGTAGCTGGCATCATGCATGGCCTTGGGCACGATATCTTCACGGATCAGCTTGGTTGGCACGTTCCACGGCGGGTTGACCACCACGTTATTCAGCGCGCTGCTCATCAATGGCGTTTTGCGGCTCGGACGGCCAACAATCACCCGCGAAGATAACACTTCATTACCATTCAGATAGTAGGTGAGCGAGTAGTTCGGGATGTTGACCATAATGCCGGTATCAACGTGCCCTGGCAGAATGCGCAGGCGCTGGATATTCAACGCCAGCAGTGAAGCACGAGTTTGTGGCGAAACGTTCAGCCATTCACGTGTCCGGGCACCGATGACGCCATCAGGCGTCAGCCCTTGCCAGGTTTGGAAACGTTTGACTCCTTCCACCAAATCTTCTGTGTAACGATTATCCGTTACCGAAACCGGACTGGCAGGTTGTACCTGCGCGGTCGCTTCTGGAGAGGGAGCGAGATCTTTGATCGATGCCGCGCCCGGGCTAACAACAGCCACTGCGGTAGCACGATCCTTCTCTTCATCCACCGACAGATCGTCATCCGCCGCCGGGGTCGTCGCGCTGGCGTTGGTAACTTGAGCCTCAGGCGAAGCAGATGCTACCGCCGGAGTGGCGATTAGCATTCCGGTACGCGCCAGAATCTCGCGCAGTGCGGGAATATCGTCGCTGAGCTGACCTGGACGCAGGCTTGCGCCATTGGTCATTTGTGGCCACGGGCGCCCAGCCGCCAGCATTTCGCGCAGCGCCAAATGCATTTTGGCGTACTGAGGATGCTGCGGGGCCAACGAATTAATATACGCCAGCGTTTTGCCCTGATGTATCGAGAGCTGCCACTGGTTGATCACCGTATTCGCTGGTACCTTCAGCTTGTAAGGAACATTGCTGTACAGCCAGTTGTTGCCGTTGGCCCCGATTGAGGAGACAAACTGCAAATAACCCAGCATCGCATCCGACAGCACAATATCACGTGCCATATCGGTGATAAGCGGATCGGTCAGCAGTTTTACCCATTGAGTAAACTGCGGCTGTACACCAGAAATTGCCAACTCAGCCAGTTGCTGCTGAAATTGCTGTACCGCTTCCCGATCTTGCCACATAGGCTGCATCTGGTTGGCAGCGTACAGCGGTGCCAAAGTGGAAAGATAATACGGCACAACGCTTTTCGGCAATGCCGCCAGCAGTTCGGCACGACTTTGTGCCACGGACATTCCCGATGACGATGACGCCACCGGTAACGCCGGAACGGTTGCCCATGCGGAAAACGACACGGCAAAACCACACGCTATTGCGCAACTCAATGCCAGAAGTCGTACTGAGTTTCCATTTTTAAGCAACATCCCTTGCCCCCTGTAGGCTCACAAAAATACCGCACAGACTATTATTAGTTTCAGTATACAAACAGAACGGCGCTTTTGCTCTCAGCGCCGTAAATAACCATTTAGTCCCAGCTTACCACTGGCAAAAAAACACGCCTATCATCCTCGCCATGTAAAAAAATAGCCACCTTCAGGCGGCTATTTTCAGATTTATAGTGCACTTTTTTAACTTTGTGGCGTTTATTCCGACACCGAGTCTAAAGCCGGTTGTTCACTGGCGAACCCACGCAGGCCAACCACGTGCACATGCTCATGGTTCTGGAACACCTTACGCACCAGTTTATAGGTAGTCCCTTTTTCCGGGCTGATGTTTTCTGGCGCGGCGATAATCAACTGCATCTCCAGACGATCGCACAGCTCAAACAGCGTGGCGATGGATTTGGCATCCAGACGCGCGGCTTCATCAAGGAACAGCAGGCGGCAAGGTGAAATATCTTTACCCCGCAGGCGGCGTGATTCCTCTTCCCAGCTCTGCACCACCATCACCAGAATTGACATGCCGGTACCGATCGCTTCCCCGGTAGACAACGCGCCACTTTCTGCACGCAGCCAGCCGTCGGAGCCACGGAAGACTTCCACTTCCAGCTCCAGATAGTTACGGTAATCCAGCAGCTCTTCACCAATGGTTTGTGGCGTACGCTGGCCCATATCGATCTGCGGATTCAGGCGCTGATACAGCTTGGCCAACGCTTCCGAGAAGGTCAGACGGTTGCTGTTAAACAGATCCTGATGCTGTTCCTGCTGCTCGGAGAGCACATCCAGCAAGGTGGCATGTGCTTCCCGTACGTTGACGTTCAAGCGCACGCTCTTCACCTGACCGAAGGAAACCGCCTGCAGCCCCTGGTTGAGCATCCGGATACGGTTCTGCTCGCGCTGAATGGTCTTGCGGATAATGTTCGCCACGCTCTTCGAACTGATCGCCAGTTTCTGTTCGCGCGCGGTCAGCTCTTCGGTCAGACGGCCCAGTTCGATCTCCATTTGTTCGATAGCTTCGACCGGATCGTCAGTGCGGATAATATCCTGGCGGATACGCTCGCGCAGATGCTGATAGACCGCGATAAAGAACTGGATCTTGCGCTCTGGCCGTTTCGGATCTTCCGACAGGCGCAGCACATCACGCAGATGTTCGTTATCTGCCACCGCCAGACGCAGCGCACCCAATGCCTTATCCGACATCGAACGCAGCTCGTCACCGTCCATATAGGCCAGTTCACGACGGTGCAAACGGCGTTCAACCCCGTTGTCTTTCACCAGACGCATCACGGCACACCAGCCCGCCTTGGCCGTCACCACTTGCTCACGCAGTTGGTAATAATCACGCTCCAGCTTGCGCAGTCTCTTTTGCAGGCTGTCCATTTCCGCTTCGCAGAAGGTCAGCTGTTTCTCCAACTGGTTACGGCGGTTACGGTTATTACTCAGCGAGGCATGTAATTCGTCCCGGCGCTGCCGCGCGCGGGCTTCGGCATTGGCATCGGCCTGCACGCCAATGTCCACCAGTTCCTGGCTCAGCTCTTTAAGCATGTCGCGTTTGGCGTCATAAGAGCTTTTCAGCGAGGCCAGCACCTGGCTGTATTGCGTAAACTGGGTCTGATACTGGCGCAGTTGCTCGCGGGCGCGGGTACGTTCCGCTTCCGCATGTTCCAGGCGTTGACGCAGTTTATCGTTGAGATCGTTATCAGCATTCTGCATACCGGCAGAGTCGGTATAGCTGAAGTGCGCGCGGCGCTGTACCACTTCCGTCAGGGCAAAGGCTTGCTGTTTGGCCTGGCGTTGGGTTGCCTGGGCCTGTACATAGTCCTGCTGTAGCTGCTCATGCTGCTCCGGATCGCTTTGCAGCACCGACAACATGGGCTCCAGCTTGGCCAAGGAAACGCCGTGCTGTTGGATATAGCGCGCAGCATCCTGCGCCTCTTCCATTTCCTCACGGATCTCTTCGACACGATCCTGCAAGGTTTCATCATTCAACAGTGAGACCAGCGGCATCAGGCGGTTGAGCGCAGAAATGCCCTCTTTTGCCTGATCGTATTGCTGACGCTGCTGTTGGTTCTGCGCTTCGTGGTTATTGAGCGCACGCTCAATTTCACCCCGCCGGCTGTTCAGAGCACGGATATCCGCTTCAGGATCCGCGTCAAACGCCACGGCGAGGTGTGAACCGATAAAGCGGCTGAACGCCTGGTGAGAACGCTGGGTTTTCTGCACGTCAAATGACAAGGTGGCGTAGCGTTCGGCCAATGAGTCACGTTCTGCGTACAGCACTTCCAGGCGATTTTCCCGGGCAGCACGGCCAAATAGCGGCACCTCAGGGTAGCGCGAGTAACGCCACTGGCGATCGGCAATTTTCACTACCACCGCTTTTTCTTGCTCTTCGACGGCGAACACACTGTCGTCAAACGACTGCGGATCCCCTTCGATCAGGTAGAGATCTTCCGGGCAATCTTCCAACCCTTCCAGCATCTCGCGCACCAGAGACAGATCCGGCACCACAATGGCGTGGCGCGACGGGCCGTACAGCGCGGAGAAGTACGGGGCATCGTCAATGGTGACATCGTCATAGATTTCCGACAGCAGCACGCCGCCAAAGCGCTCCGCCAGCGTCACCAGACGCTGATCTTCTGCCCCGCTCGGCTGGCTGAGGCGTTCAACCTGCGCTTCGATTTCGCGCTTGCGGCTGGCCACTTCATCACGTTCAACCGTGGTTTCGCGTTCGCGCTCCAGCAGTTGCTGCATGTATTCGGTAACCTGCTGACCATCTTCGAAGGCTTCACCGCTCTGCTCGCTGAGCTGGGTCAGTGAATCCTGCGCGGCCAACCAAATTGGTGCCCTGGCGGTCAGCTCTTTGATGCGCTGTTGGATCTGCTCCAGCTCCTGGCGCATTTCCATCCGGCGCTCACCGGCTTCGCTGACGCTTTGCGACAACGATTCCAAACGCTCTTCCAGCTCTTGCTGCAAGGCATCAAGTTCATCCGGCTGATAACTCTGCCCGTGACGTTTACAGAACTCCTGTAACAGACGTTCGGCATCCTGCTGCGAGCGCAAGCGTTGCTCCAACTCGCTCAAACGCATCCGCAACGGCTGCACACGCTCGGCCTGATGCTGCTGCGAAGGCCAATCACGCAATAGCTCACGCGCAGTTTGCCAGGCTTCACTGCGGCTGACTTCGCCCGCAATTTTACCCACCAGTTGGTAGGCCTGCTCGAACTGGCTGTGAGCGGCATCCGCCACGCTTAACTTTTGTTCCAACAGCAACAGGGACTCTGTCGCTTCCTGCTCACGCGCCTGGAAGGTATCCAGCCACTCCTCGGCATTTTCGGCGGTCAGTTCCGGCACCTGGCACAGCGCACGAGCGCGTTCAAGAGCCTGAAGAGCCTGCTGATATTGAATGGCGCGGGTTTGCTGCACGTCCAACGCCTGCTGGTAATCGGCGAGCTGGCTTTTCAGCTCATCCACCTCCAGCTCTGCGGCTTCGGCACGCGCTTCGTTTTCTGCCTGCTGCTCGCTCGCTTCGGCGACAACCTCATTCTGTTCTTCCAGACGGTAGGTCAGCTCTTCCAGATCGCCTTCATAGCGTTCGATCTTTTCCTGCTGGCGCATTGCGGTCTGCACCAGATTGAGGTGATCGCTGGCAGCCTGATAATCGGTTTCCAGATCGGATTCGGCACCGCTTTGCTCAGCCAGCTCACGCGCCATTTCAACGTGGCGGAACTGCTCGGCGGCCAGCTGTTTGCGACTGCTCAGCAACTCGTTGCGCAATACCAGCGCCCCATCCAGATGGATACGCCGTTCATTGGCGTGTCGCATGTAGTCTGCGGCAACGTACGAGGTCGCTTCGGAGATCAGATGCTTGAACAAATCGCGGTCCGACTGGGTGACGCGGATCGCTTCCAACGTCATGCGGTTCTCGCGCAGTGCGGCTTCCATATCCTGGAACGCTTTACGCACACCGCCGTTTTCCGGTAACAGGTAATCACGCAGAGAACGGGTGATGGCGCTGGAAATCCCGCCGTACAGCGAGGCTTCGATCAGACGATAGAACTTGCTGCGGTCGGAAGAAGTGCGCAGGCGCTTGGGCAGCACCCCCAGATCAAACATCAAGGCGTGGTAATCGGTGATGGAGTTGAACTGCTTGAACTGCACCCCTTCCATCTCTTCAACACGCTCTTTCAGTTCCTGCAACGAGAGGACTCGAGCCTGGCGCTCACCCACGGTCTCGGTCAGCAGTTCGGTCGGTTGCACCGCCGTTGGCAGCCCCTGAATGGTGAAAGGTTTGATATCGACCTTACGATCGCGCCCCGCAACCTGTTGCAGACGAACCCCGACCACCACACGCTGGTGGCGTGAGTTGACTACGTCCAGCGTTGAGTAGCAGACACCGGCGCGCAATTTACCGTGCAGGCCTTTATCGCGTGAACCGCTGGTGGCACCGGCTTCGGTGGTGTTACGAAAGTGCAGCAGCGTCAGATCCGGGATCAGCGCCGTGACGAAGGCCGCCATGGTGGTGGACTTACCGGCCCCGTTACCGCCCGAAAGCGTGGTGACCAGCTCATCGAGATCAAAGGTTCGGGCAAAGAAACCGTTCCAGTTAACCAGCGTCAGTGAGCGAAATTTACCGCGTTCAATCATTCCTGTTCATCCTCTGCACTGTCCGGGGTGGCTTCTGCCTGCGCATCTTCCGCATCAACGTCATCGTTCAGTGACAGGCTGTTTTCAACCGGCATCGCCTCACCGTCGCGGATCATCCGCAACTGGGCTTCGCGCGGGTCGTCACCGCTACGCACATCGGCACCGAAGCGGAACACCGCCTCGGTAATGCGGAATTTGCTGTTGTCATTGCCCATGAAATACACCATGCCCAGACGGCGCAGGCGATTGAGCGAGGAGCGCACTTTCTCGTGCAGCTTCTGACGATCGAGATCCGAACCGGTGGAGCGCTGGTTGACGAACTTCAGCAGCTTGCTCTCATCCGCCAGGCTCAGCAGCTCATCGTACAGTTCCTGCTGGCTGAAAATGCCTTCGTGCGCCAGGCGTTCGGGGCTCAGGTAGAGGTAGCACAGGATCTTGCCGACCATCATGTCCAGCTCGGAAAGCACCGAGCGTGGAATGAGCGTGGTCGAGCGCGGGCGCAAATAGAAGAACCCTTCCGGCGCCCGGATCAGCTCGACGCTGTAACGGGTATAAAACTCTTCCAGCTCGTCTTGAAAATCCATGAGGAATGCGTGGTTGTCCAATTCATCGATACCGATGTGACGACCTGCGCGCAATTGGCTGTCCAACGCCGGAAACAGCGTATTAGACAATGCCTTGGCCAGCTTGACTGGCATTACTTGTTCAATATTTGTCGATGACATGGGCCTGTACCTTGGCTCCGTAATCATTGATTGCCTGCCACTGCGCGGGCAACCCTGAAAAATCAGCTTCAGCCACACCAAGGCGCACTGCCTGGTCGACCACAATGCGGGCAACGTCAAAGTGACGCACACGCGGATATTGCGCCAGATAATCGCGCATCACTGCCCCTAAATCGAGCGGCATTTTTTGTTCCTGGTAAACCTTCAGTGCCTGTTCGATCATCGCTGCCAGCTGTTCGCGAATTTCGCTGAACTCTTCATATTCCAGATCTGGCGGCAGTTCCCCGGTGACCTCCTCACTGCGTAACGCCAGCTCCTCGTCTCGCATATCGAGCAGACGATCGGCGTTGGCATGGGTCAGCGTCCAAGGGTTATCGAAGTAGTTTTGTACCGATTGGCGCAGGCGTTGGGCGAACACGCGGTTTTTATCCATATCGATGGCGGTACGGATAAACTTGTGCACGTGGCGATCGTAGCCGATCCACAGATCAATCGCCTGTTGGCCCCAACTGATGATGCGATCCAGCTTGCTTTGCAAATCAAACACCAGCTTATCGACAAAGCCCAGCTCCATCTCACCCAGCGTGGCGTCCTGAATGCGCAGCAGGTTGGCCTGGAGTTTATCACCTGCGGCCTCCAGCGTATCCTGAAGTTCACGCAAGGTACCGGAGGTTTCAGACAGCAGCATTTCACAGCTGGAGATCGCCGCTCGCCAATCCTGATTCAGCAGCGCCGCAATATCGGTTTTCACACTCTGCTGCTGTTCATCCATCAGGCGCTGGGTCAGATCGATACTGTCGAAGATCTCCGCTACCGAGTATTTCAACGGAGCAAAGACGTTGCGGTGCCAATGGAAATCATCGCCGCCCTCTTCGGCTGCGTCTGCGGCACGCTTTAACTCTTCCGCCACGATCGACAGCTGCATGGAAAGGCGCAGGGTCGAAAACTCACGCTGGCGGATATAGTAATCGGTTATACCAATACCCAGCGGCGTCAGGCGATAGATGGCATTGCCGTCTGCCAACTCGCTGGTAAAACGGTTCAACAGGCGCTGGCGCACCATGTCGTTAATCGCATTGTTGGCGCGTATCGCCACCGTTTCATGCGTCTGTTCAAACCCTTTGCTGACATGGCGAAATGCATCAACCAGCTCACCTTCGCTCATCTCGCCGTCCAGCCGCTCACCATTTAACGTGGCGATAGCCAGCAAAAACGCAAGACGCTCAGTGGGGAGCGAAATAGAGAAATCATTTTTCCGTGCCCAGGCGACCAGTTCGGGTACTGTCTGGGAAAATTCACTCATAGTTCGTCCTTCAGGTTCGGTTTATGCGCCGAGACGTGAATATAGCGCCCCAAACTCACGTAAGGCTCTTGCCGACAATAAAGCTGTTCAAGCGCCAGTAACTCTTCAAATTTTTGGGTCTGTAGCTGCCTGCTTTGCAGATAATCATGGAAAACCCTCACGCCGGTTTTGCCTGAAATCTGCATGCCCATCTGCTCCAACCAGCCGTAGACCAGCGGTGGGCTGTGTGGATACTGCGGCGACAGCGAGCGCTTGCGACGCCGCCTGACCTCGGGATCCACCAGTTGGAAATTGCCCAACACCACATTACGCATCAACAAACCGTTGGCATTAAAGAACATCAATGACAGTGCGCCACCGGGCACCAGGCAATCAAACAACGCCTGTAATGCCACCTGTGGTTCGGCGATCCACTCCAAAACCGCATGAAACAATATCAGATCGACCGGTTGTGCCAAATGCTGACCAATCTCTTGCGCCGAACTTTGTATGAATTGCATGTTCTGGCTCACACCTTTCTGCTCGGCCAGCAACGCAGCGCGTTGGATCATCTCACCAGAAAGATCGCACAACAAGACCTGATGTCCTAATTCTGCCAGTTGGCAGGCCATATGGCCTTCGCCCCCACCAGCATCCAGAATGCGCAGCGGCCGCTGTGGCAACTGGGCCAGCAGCGTGGTCAGATCCTGCCAGACCACCGCCTGACGGATTTTCCCCTTGGTGGTGCCGTAAATATTACGCGCAAACTTCTCGGCAATATCGTCAAAATTGCGATCCTGCATGGACAACGGCTCCGCTGATTTTATCTTGGCCGACGGCAAAGCGCCTGCCCATTCAAACCTGCTATTTTGGCACAGACTGGCTTAGAATAAATCTTCTTGCAGCATGAATGCGGCCAGATGTCGTTTTTTCGCCCAAAAGGACCTGATTTTTGATGTTATTTAACTTAAAAAAATTTATTGGTGGCCTGATGATGCCTCTACCCGCCCTGCTGTTGTTAATGGGGCTGGCATTATTGCTGCTGTGGTTTACCCGTTGGCAGAAAAGCGGCAAAGTCATATTAAGCCTGAGCTGGCTGCTGTTGCTGTTGCTCAGCCTGCAACCGGTCGCCGATCGCCTGTTGAAGCCGTTAGAATCCAGTTACCCGACCTATAGAGGCAACGGCCAGATTGACTATATCGTGGTGCTTGGCGGCGGTTATACTTATAACCCGGACTGGGCTCCCAGCTCTAACCTGCTCAACAACAGCCTGCCACGGGTGACCGAAGGCGTCAGGCTATACCTGTCGCACCCGGGTAGCAAGATGGTCTTTACCGGTGGAAAAGGCGCGAAAACGCAAAGCAGCGCGGCCACCGCAGCACTGGTGGCGGAAAGCCTGGGCGTACCTGCCAACGACATCGTGCTGGTGGACCGCCCGCGGGATACCGAACAGGAAGCCGCAGAGGTCGCCAAATTGGTGGGGAAACAGCCGTTTGCGCTGGTGACATCCGCCAATCACTTGCCACGTGCCATGCGTTTCTTTGAGGCCCAAGGCCTGCACCCAATCCCGGCTCCGGCCAATCAACTGGCCATTACTTCACCGCTGAATATCTGGGATCGGGTAATGCCTTCCGCCATGTTCCTTGGGCACAGCGAACGGGCGGCATATGAAACGCTGGGCAGCCTGTGGCAACAGCTAAAAGGGGATGGTGAGGTCAGCAGCGATTAGTGAGCCAGCCAGGGCCGTAGCTGTTGTGCGGCCTGATCGAACGCCGGGCGATCCAGCTTGCCGGTATGGATCATCCTGGCTACCGCCTCCCACACCACATAAAGCCAACGACGAGACAGGAAAGACTCCGCCACCGGCGCACGCTGTAGGTAGTGGAACAGCAGTTGATCCGGCATCCCCGCCTCGCAAAGCCTGAACAGCTCATATTCCCGTGGCGCCCACAGCATCATGCCTGGGTTGAGCATCGCCAGCAGTTGGTCGGTTTTGGCATCTTTCAGCATGCTGCGCAAGCCCAGATTACCGTGCACCAGCACGCAAGGGTCGTCAAAATCGGCAAAGAAGTCGATGAGCATTTCGCGCGTGCGGTACAGCAGACGGCGATCTGCCATGCTTAACAGCGGCGAGTTCATATTACCCAGAGTTGACCAAAGTACCTCGATACGCTGATGGTACCAGCTGCACCAGTCATTCTCCTGCGTGCTGTCAACCGTGCCCACGCAGCCGTGGCTGTCGATACGGTGCCAGGCCAGCATGCCGTCGACAATCTGGTCCATCAAGGCTTCCCAACGGGCCAAAGTCCGGGTTGGCGCCTCGACCGACACGCCACGCAGGCGTTCGATCAGCAAAATCTCTTTGTAGGGCGCTTGCCGGGTGTAGACCACGCCAAACACCGTTGGCAGACGAATGTCCCCTTCGCGCGCCAGCATGGATAGCTTGTAAGCTTCCTGCTGGGCAATGCCCTCACAGACGAAGCTTTTCGCCATCAGCGGGATCGCATGATCCTGGCGATCGTACAATGAATACAGATGGGCATAAGGCTGTTCGCTGACGCGTTCCAGACGACCGACGGACTCTCCCAGCACAATACTCAATTCGGCACGCAGCTGCTCCATAGGACGACCCCCTCCAGATTAAGGATAAGCACCTGTCATCATTGAACGGTGAGCGGAGAAATTCTTCAATGCAGATCAATAAAAGGAGGGAATCAGGGAATTGAGATGGCCGGGGTCTCCGGCCGATAGACGACTCAACGCTTGATGCTGTCCCGCACTCGTTGCAGGTCTTCTGGAGTATCGACACCGACGCTCGGAATGGCCTGCGCCACCGCGACGTGGATCTTTTCGCCGTACCACAGCACACGCAACTGCTCCAGCAGTTCAATCTGTTCCAGCTGGCTTGGTTGCCAACTGACGTAGCGGCGGACAAAACCGGCACGGTAGGCATAAATCCCGATATGCCGCAGCAGGCTATTGCCAATACTCTCTTTTGACTGAGCAAAACGCTCACGATCCCAAGGGATGGTGGCGCGTGAGAAATAGAGCGCATAGCCTTGCGCATCCATCACCACCTTGACCGCATTCGGGTTGAAGGCTTCTTCTGCGGTTTCGATCGGCACCGCCAGCGTGGCCATCCCTGCGCTACTGGCCGCCAGGTTTTCTGCTACCTGACGCACGATAACCGGCGGGATCATCGGCTCATCGCCTTGCACATTGACAATGATCTCATCATCGGCAAAGCCACATTTCTCGATCACTTCCGCTAGGCGTTCGGTGCCGGAATGGTGGTCCGGGCTGGTCATGCAAACTTCACCGCCGGCAGCCTCAACCGCTTTGGCCACCTCTGGGTGATCGGTGGCGACAATCACGCGGGAAGCCCCTGATTCACGGGCTCGTTCCATCACATGCACCACCATCGGCTTACCGTGGATATCCGCCAACGGTTTACCCGGCAAGCGGGTGGACGCGTAACGCGCCGGGATGATAGCGATAAAACTCATGCGTGCTTCTCGTCCAGTGGGATGGTGCGTGCTTCGTTTTCCAGCAATACCGGAATACCATCACGCAGTGGGTAGGCCAGGCCGTCCAGTTTGCAGACCAGTTCCTGATGTTCTTTATTGAAATAGAGCTTACCGTTGCAAACTGGGCAGGCAATGATTTCGAGTAAACGGTGATCCATGCTTCCTCCAGGGGAAGATATGCTAACAAGGAAAGTGCGTGAGGATAGCATAACGCCATAGGGCCGGTTAATCACCGCCTGATTTGCTCAGAGGGCTGCCGAACGGGAAATTTTTCTGCGGGGGTTGAATCACTCCATTGGCAGGCGTAGAATTTTTTGTGACTTACATCACAAAAAAATGAGAACCTGCAAATGATCAAACGTCTCCATAAAATCATCGCGCTGTTTGCCAACTACAGCAACTGAGGAACGCGGGGCGAGTATATGCGCCCCTACAATTTAGCGGGCGGCGTTGAAATTCGTTTTACCCTCGGTGACAACGTCGTTCGTTATTCTATTCCCCAGCCTTGCCCCCACTCTGCTGCCAGCGATGCGGGTACATCTCCTAGCGAGACCTGCTGCGCCCCGTGCCATTTCGCCGTACGGGTAATTGCCTGACGAATATCCTGACAACGCTGCTTACCCAGCTTGATCCCAGTTTCAAGATGGAAACTGATCACTTCAAAAACACCCTGCTTTCGGTGCATTTTCACATCTACCCGGCCAATCAGTTCGCCCCGCTGCAACAGCGGCAAGGTGAAATAGCCGTACTGGCGTTTTTCTTTTGGCGTGTAGCATTCCAACCTATAGTCAAAGCTGAACAGTTCCAGCGCGCGCCGCCGATCCCACACCACCGGATCAAAAGGAGACAGCAGGCAGGTTACCGTGGATTTCAACTTCCCTTGTTCCGCCAGTGCCAACTCGGCCGCCAGCGACTGATGGACATAAAATTCCCCTTCCAGCCCGTCGATAGCGATCTGGGAGATCTCTCCCTGCTGTAATAGCGTTGCCAACAACGGTTTGGGAGCGACGCGTTTCAATCGGTAATAATCCGCCAGCCATTCGGCTTTAAACACGCCGAGATAGCGGCAACTGCGGGTGAGCATCTGTTGCTGCGCTGTCGCCTGAGATAAGGCATGCACATCATCATCCCACTGCGGCAATAAACGTTCGGTGAGATCATAGACACGGTGAAAATTACGGCGTTCA
Source organism: Serratia sp. 14-2641 (assembly GCF_001692375.1). Lineage (NCBI taxonomy): Bacteria > Pseudomonadati > Pseudomonadota > Gammaproteobacteria > Enterobacterales > Yersiniaceae > Serratia > Serratia sp. 14-2641. The sequence goes on from NZ_LXKR01000044.1 coordinate 358,270, forward strand.
GCCACCATCAACTTGCCAGAGGTAAACAGAATTTCCAGATGACGCTTTTCCGGCTTCCAATCCCACCAGCCGTTAGCGCCTTTCTTTTCCGCGCTAAAATCGGCCGAACGCACCGGCCCTTGCACCGCGATATGCTGTAGCAGTTCATCGATAGCCTGTTGGTGCTGTTGTACCCATTCCTGCGAGTATTTCCACCCCATCCCCTGCGGTTGCAGCATGCGATGGCGTAACAAACCAAAGTCATCGATGGGGAGAAAACAGGCTTCGTGCGCCCAGTACTCGAACAGTTTGCGGCTAGCCAACGCCTGTTCCAGCCATTCTGGCCGATAATCGCCCAGGCGACTGAACAGCACCAGGTAAGGGCTACGGGCCACCACGCTGATGGTGTCAATTTGCAGCAACCCCATACGATCGATGGCGTTCACTACATCATCGGGGCAAGCCTGGCGTTTAATTGGGGATAGCAGCCCTTGAGCGGCAAGATGAAGCGCGCGGGCAGAGGAAAGCGAAATAACGGGGATTGGCATCCTGATATCCAAGGGTCATTGAGCAATGGCCTGATGATAGAGGATCCTGAGGAAATTTTCTTCGCCAGTGCATGGGGTGGCGGCACCGGCACTGGCGAGGAAAGTTTGGGTCAGAACGCGATAACGTCTGCCGCTGACAGCCCGTGAGAGCTACGATAAATCGAGAACTCGACGTTCTGACCTTCGTTTAATGACTTGTTTTTGGTATTGGCGATAGCACGGCGGCTAACATAAATTTCGTCACTACCATCGACCGGTGAAATAACACCATAGCCTTGAGCCTGATCAAACCATTTTACCTGGCCCATTTTTAGCATTGTATTCTTAAACATATTTTATATCCTTTCACTTGAGCATCCTTCACAACGTTATTTTTGTTATTGTGTGGACGCTACCAGCCCATCCTAAAGTTTTTCGTAACAAACCTCTCGTGAGCAAAAATTAAAAAACCCGCACTGCGGCGGGCTTGTTGAGCTTAATATCTTCCGCATAACTCAGCATTAACGCGTCATTATGGTTGTATTAAGCTCTCTATACGCTATTCCCTGTAAACTTACAGAGCAACAACGTTGGCGGCAGCCGGCCCGCGCGGGCTGTCCTGAATGGTATACTCAACACGCTGGCCTTCTGCCAGAGTCTTGAAACCTTCGGTCATGATTGCAGAGAAGTGTACGAATACATCTTTGCCGCCATCTTGTTGTTCAATGAAACCAAAACCTTTACTTTCGTTGAACCACTTAACCTGACCAGTCTTCTTAGACATTACTATTACCTTTTAAATATTTACAAAAACCTGCCCTATGGCAATTTGGCCGTTTTTCAGAATCATTACTTATGGGAGGTACTTAGAAGGTTCGTCTTTGAAGCGGAATCAGATGATAACGTCTTGGGAGGAACTACTTAATCTATACTCGTACATAAATAGCGCTGCATCACAGGCCGGTATACATTTACTCATAAACTCATCATCAAGACAAGAGGTTTATCACACTTTTTAGCTACATTCGCCAAGAATATTCCTATCGCACTGATTTTAATAGTTTAAATTCCTCTTATTTTTAGCGCATTGCAGGAGCATCTCGCTCATCACTCACCACTTGGGGTTATGCCTGCAAATGAGAGCCAACGCATAAAACACTAATATCGTTAGCCAATCGATAACAAATCACGAACCAACTGACTAGACTTGAGTCAAAAACACGGTGAGGTGTCATCTAGTCAGCACTATTGGCGGCCTAAACCGCATTTTTCAGATTTTATTGAGCTAAGGAGCTAGCAGTATGATCGACCAGCACTTCGTCTCGCCGAATGACATTCGCGCCAAATTTTCCCTGGCAATGTCGGCCATGTATCAACAAGAGGTGCCACTGTACGGTGACTTGATCGAACTGGTCGCTGAAACCAATCGGGAGGTGCTGAGTAAAGATTCAGCCCTGGCACATGGGTTGCAGATTACCGGTGAAATCGGTCGATTATCGATGGAGCGCCACGGCGCTATCCGCGTCGGCACGGCAGCTGAATTGCAGACCTTACGACGACTGTTTGCCGTCATGGGCATGTCTCCGGTGGGTTATTACGATCTGACAGCTGCTGGCGTCCCCGTCCACTCCACCGCCTTTCGTGCCGTACACGAAGCCGATCTGCAAGTCAGCCCGTTTCGCATATTTACTTCGTTGCTACGACTGGAACTGATTGAGAATGTGGCGCTGCGCGAGCTGGCACAACGACTGCTGGATCGCCGCTGCATTTTTACCGAGCGGGCTTTGGAGCTGATAGCGGTACATGAAATCCAGGGCGGGCTGGATGCCGAACAGGCGCAAGAATTTGTTGCCCAGGCGCTCGAAACCTTCCGTTGGCACCGTTTGGCCACCGTCAGCGCCAGTGAATATCAACAGTTGCACAATCAACATCGTCTGATCGCCGATATCGTTGCCTTCAAAGGGCCACATATCAACCATCTGACGCCAAGAACGCTGGATATCGATCGGGTACAGGCGGCAATGCCAGAACGCGGGATCCCCCCCAAAGCGGTGATCGAAGGCCCGCCTACGCGCCACTGCCCTATTCTGTTACGCCAGACCAGTTTCAAAGCGTTAGAGGAGCAAGTCCTGTTTATCGAACCTGACGGTCATCAGGTTGTGGGGCATCATACCGCGCGTTTCGGTGAGATTGAGCAACGGGGAGTCGCCCTAACCGCCAAAGGGCGTGCGCTTTACGATCGCCTGCTGCAGGCCGCGCAGGATGCATTACAGGTTCCGGCTACGGAAGATAATGCTCCACGCTATTACCAACTGCTGGCTGAACATTTCCAGACCTTCCCGGATGATTACAATGCACTACGTGTGCAGCAATTAGCCTGGTTCCGCTATTTCCCTACCGAATGCGGGCTGGCAGCTAAAGAGACCGTTGAGCAGCACAGCACGCTCGAACAGCTCATCGCACTGGACTACATCCGCTTCCAGCCGTTGGTGTATGAGGATTTCCTGCCAGTCAGCGCCGCCGGAATTTTTCAGTCTAATCTGGGGGGCAGCCGCCATGCGCAATACGCGGCGTCATCGAGCCGTACGGCGTTTGAACAGGCATTAGGGGCAGGCGTGATTGATGAATTGGCGCTTTATCAGCAAACGCAGCAGCGCTCACTGCAAGCTTGCGCGCAAGCCTTGGGCTTGCACGCTTTAGAAGCTTAGATTATTTGATTAACTTCTGGATCCCTTGCAACAGTTGCTCGGCCTGCTCGGTGGGAAGTACCGCTTCAACCGGTAAATACCACCAGTCAGGCTGGGCAAAGGCACGGCATTTCACCGCATCCTTCTCGGTCATCAGCAGCGTTTGGCCTTGGCTCGCCAATGCGGCTAACTGCCCGTGGTTGTATTCCTGGTGATCGGCAAAGGCCACCTCACGCTCGACCTCAACTCCCAACTTTTCTAGCGTGGCGAAAAACCTTGGGGGATGACCTATCCCTGCCATCGCCACTACGTGGGGTAATTCGATCGCCGGGCGGCGTTCACCGCTGGCGATATTCACCGCATCCTGCGCCTGGAGCTTCATGGCGATTTCCCCCGGCTGGGCAACACCGCCATTTGCCACACAGGCATCCACCGTCTTTAAGCGGGACACACGCTCACGCATTGGGCCAGCGGGTAACCACCAACCGTTGCCGAAGCGACGAACGCCATCGATCACCACCAGCTCAAAATCACGCTGTAAAGCATAGTGCTGGAGACCATCGTCGGTGATGATCAAATCAAGCTCGCCTTGGTTCAACAAGGCTTGCACCGCTTCGGCGCGCTTTGGCGAAATAGCCACCTGCGCCCCGGTACGCTGATAGATCAGCACGGGTTCATCACCGGCTTGCCGGGTGGTAGTCTGAGCATCCAGCACCAGCGGATAGACCGCCGACTTGCCGCCGTAACCTCTGGAAACCACGCCGACCCGGTAGCCACGCTGTTGCAGCTGTTCAACCAACCAGATCACCATCGGTGTTTTACCATTGCCACCCGCAGTGAGGTTCCCCACGATAACCACCGGCACCGGCGCACGCCAACTCTTGCGCAAGCCACAGCGGTAGCTAAGGCGGATCAGGCCGCTCACCAGGCCATACAGCCAGGAGAGCGGCAACAGCAGCAGGTAAACCAGTGAACTACCGGACCAGATGCGCTCTATCATTACTGACCAAACTGCATGCGGTGAAGTTGTGCGTAAGCCCCTTTCTGCTCGATCAACTCGGCATGCTGGCCACGCTCAACGATACGCCCATCTTCAACCACCAGGATCTCATCGGCTTTCTCGATAGTCGACAGACGGTGGGCAATCACCAATGAGGTACGGTTTTTCTGCAGTTCGTCCAAGGCCGCCTGGATCGCACGCTCGGATTCGGTATCCAGCGCGGAGGTGGCTTCATCCAGGATCAGGATTGGGCAATCTCGCAGCAAGGCACGAGCGATGGCAATACGCTGACGCTGACCACCGGAAAGCATCACGCCGTTCTCACCGATCACCGTATCCAGACCATGCTCCATTTTATCAATGAAGTCGGTGGCATAGGCCATACGTGCCGCTTTCTCAATTTCTTCACGGCTGTAACGCTCTTCACGAGCATAGGCAATGTTGTTGGCAATGGTGTCGTTGAACAGGTGGACGTTCTGTGAGACCAGGGCAACCTGATCGCGCAATGAGGCCAGGGTATATTCCCGCAGATCATGGCCATCCATCAGGATCTGCCCTTCCTGCACGTCGTAGAAGCGCGTCAACAGGTTGGCAATCGTCGATTTACCCGAACCAGAACGGCCAACCAACGCCACAGTTTTACCTTCTGAAATGCTCAGATTGATGTCACGCAGCGCCGGGATCTCACGCCCTGGATAGGCAAAGGTCACATTACGGAATTCGATATCACCTTTGGCACGCTCAACCTGGCGAGTACCGGTATCCTTTTCCTGTTCCAAATCCAGGATAGAGAACAACGTCTGGCAGGCCGCCATCCCGCGCTGGAACTGAGCATTCACGTTGGTCAAGGATTTCAGTGGGCGCATCAAGGCAATCATGGCGGAGAACACCACGGTAATGGTACCGGCTGTCAGCGTATCCATCACGCTAGGGAAGCTTGCTGCAAACAGCACAAACGCCAAAGCCAATGAGGCGATCAACTGAATAATAGGATCGGCAATAGAAGAAGCCGAAACCAGCTTCATCCCCTGCTGACGCATGCGGTTACTGACGGTGTTGAAGCGCTCGGTTTCCACCTGTTGGCCACCAAAGATCAGCACTTCTTTATGCCCTTTCAGCATCTGTTCTGCACTGGTCGTCACCTGCCCCATGGTGTTTTGCATATTTTTACTGATATTGCGGAAACGTTTGGAGACCAGGCGGATCGCGAAGGAGACGATCGGTGCCAGTACGATCAGGATCAGTGAAAGCTGCCAACTGTAATAAAACATCATGATGAACAGGCCGATGATCGAGGCCCCTTCACGCACCACGGTAACCAACGCGCTGGAGGAGGATGAAGCTACCTGTTCCGAGTCGTAGGTAATACGTGAAAGCAGAGTTCCTGTTGATTGCTGGTCAAAAAAGGCCACCGGCATTCGCATCATATGGCCGAACAGACGACGGCGCATCTGCATCACCACCATGCCTGACACCCAGGAAATACAGTAGCTGGAGACATAGCTGGTGATGCCGCGCATCAACATCAGGCCAATCACGACCAGCGGCATCCAATGCAAGACTCGGCTATCGGCTTTACCAAAGTCGTCTAATAACGGTTTGAGCAGGGACAGCATTAACGTATCCCCCGCTGCGTTTAAAACCAGCGCAATGGCGGCGACCACCAACCCGGTTTTAAACGGTGTGATCATCGGCCAGAGGCGGCGGAACGTCTGCCAGGTGGACAGATCTTTATCATTCATCATGCAAATACCAGCATCGGAAGAAATAGCGGCCCATTCTACTCATTATCCCCCTCAACGCCAAACCGCTGATGATACCAACGTGGATTTAGTTGTTCGCGAAAGCCTTTAACTTGCCAATCATGACGATAAAAAAACACGCTAAGCTGCCCTGAGCGGGCCGTATCACGCCAGGGAATGTGATTTTCCCGATAGCGTTTGACTATTTTTGCTGCCGGTAACCGCCAGGCGTTATAGCGGGATGCCGAGGCAAACGCCAGCTCGGGGGAAACTGCACGCAAAAATGGCGGCGTTGAAGATGTCTTACTGCCGTGATGAGGCACCTGAAGGATAGTGCTGGGTAAATTCGCACGTTGTTTCAGCAACGCCTGCTCGGCCCGGCGTTCAATATCCCCAGTCAGTAACAGGCTGAACTTGCCATCATCGACACGCACTACGCAGGAGTCATCGTTAGCGGCATAATCCACCCGTGCTGGTGGCCACAACACCTGAAAGTTTAGCTCTCGCCACACCCACCGCTGCCCTTGAACGCAAGGCAGGTAGCCAACGTTCACGATCGGCGTACGCACGCTGGCCTGTGGAAATGCGGCTGCCAATATCGGCAAACCGCCGATATGATCCAGATGGCTATGGCTGATAACGATTTGCTCCAGCGAAATCTGCCGCCAGCGCAGAAATGGCAAAATGTTGCGCTCTGCCGCACTGGAGGCTTGCCAGCGGTTGCCCGCATCAAAGATGACGGCCTTTCCTTCCCGCTCGATCACCACCGCCAGGCCGTGCCCTACGTCGAGCACATCGACCCGCCAGCGATAATCTGACGATCTTTCCCGCCAGAACAGACAGCCTAGCACCACAACGGCGCAACCGACAGGAAAGTGATACCACCAGCGAAAACGCCAGCAAACCACGGCTAACCACCCAAGGACGCTAAATTGCAGCAAGGCAGCCCCAACCTGTAGCCACCCTTGCTCAAGCCCAGGTAGCGGCCATAAGGCCCAACTGACGGTAAGATCGGCCAATTGCCAACACCAGTGGCTTACCGGCGGAATAAAAAACAGCATCAGTGCCAACAATATCAGCGGAACCGACAACAGAGAGACGATCGGTACCGCCCAAAGGTTGGCGGGTAACGATGTCCAGCTCAAGCCATGAAACAGGCCAAATTGTAGCGGCATCAGCAACAGCGTCATTCCTAGTTGCATGTGTAGCCAACGCAGAGGTGCCCAGCCCAAAGAAGTGCTGAAGCGCCTTGGCAACGGTGCCCATTCAAACCAAAAGATTAAGGCCGCAACCGCTAGGGCGGAGAGCCAGAAGCTGTCCGAAAGCACTGACATAGGATCGCACAGCAACAGCAGGCTGATACACCACAGCCAGATTTGCCAGGAAGTGCAGGAAACGCCTTTGAGGCGCAAGCAGAGCCACAGAGACAAGGCAATAAAGGCCCTCATTGCCGGAGGTTGCCCACCTGCCAGCCACACATAGCACAGCGCCATCAACCAACTGACGATCAGCGGCAAACGGTAGCCGATATAACGCGCGGGCAATAAAAACTGCACGCCACGCGCCAACCCCCAGGCAAAGGCAGCGGCCAGGGAAATATGCAGGCCAGAAATCGCCATCAGGTGAGCCACACCGGTTTTCATCAGTTGCCCGCGCAGCTCATTACTCATCAGCGTCCGTTCGCCAAACGCCAGCGCCAGCAACACCGGGCGTTGTGTCAGCGGCATGAGGGATTGATCCCTCTGTTTGACGATCAACTGGCGCCAGTTGCAGCCCTTATCCAGTGCCGTTGCAGAACGTATAAAGCCACGCAACGGTTGCCGATTAGCAATGGCCCAACGCTGCCCGTCAAAACCCCCTTCATTCAGGCTGCTGTGTACCGGGCGAAAGCGAACTTTCATCGCCCAACGTTGCCCTGCACAGGGCTTTTCGCCGCGCCAGTTTGCCGTAAAGGACAACGCAGGCACCAGCCAACGCCCGCTAACCTGCTCAATACGCAGTTGTACCTGTGGCGTTTCAGCCCCGTTCAACCGGATGCTACGCACGGAAGCAATCACGGCTTTATCGCCGCTGGTCGTCAACGTTGCGACTTGCTGCATCAACAGGCTGGCACTACCAGTGGCGTAGATAAAGCCCAGCAGGCAGCAGCACAGTGCCTGGCGCCATGGATTCGGCTTATATCGCCATAGCCACAAAGCCGGAACGGCTAGCCCCATCAATAAAGGCCACGACGGTAAGTGGGGCAAAAACAGTATCGGCAGCATCCCCATCACCGAAGCGATGGTGGCCCTATCCAGTGAGATCCTGATTTCCACACTCCTTGCAAATTTTATCCTGCAACAAATGTGACTTCTCAAACGGATAACCACCAGTTGCAGGTTGCTACTCAGGAAAGGAGGTCGTAAACAATCGGTTGGCTATTTGGCATTTGCAGGAAAGGTTGCGTAGCGGAGCGCAAATTTTGGCTGGTATGGGAGGGTTTTCAGGCGAAAAAAAACGGCACCCTAAGGCACCGTTTTATATTCTTTACAAGCAACAACACTATGGGTGGTCAGCGACTAGCCATAGATATTGGCACGGTCACGTAACTCTTTACCTGGCTTGAAGTGAGGAACGTACTTGCCGTCCAACTCAACTTTATCACCCGTTTTAGGGTTACGGCCGACGCGCGGAGCACGGTAGTGAAGAGAAAAACTGCCGAATCCGCGGATCTCGATGCGCTCACCCTCGGCTAGCGTAGCTGCCATGTGTTCGAGCATCTCTTTCACTGCATCCTCAACGGCCTTCGCCGGAATATGAGATTGCTGGCCAGCAAGTCTTTCAATAAGTTCAGACTTGGTCATAGTTCCTCCAAGCTTTGCAGCTAAACTACCGTATCGGGGCGGTCAGAAACCGCCCCCCGTCATTACTCGCCTTTAGCCGCTTTGAAGGCTTCAGCCATAGCGTTAGAGAAGTTGCTTTCTTCCGGCTTGGTGTTGTTAACCGTAGCAATTGCATCTTTCTCGTCAGCTTCGTCCTTCGCACGGACGGACAGGCTTACAACGCGGTTCTTACGGTCAACGCCAGTGAATTTAGCTTCAACTTCGTCACCAACGTTCAGAACCAGAGTTGCGTCTTCAATACGGTCGCGAGAGGCTTCAGAAGCACGCAGGTAACCTTCTACGCCGCCTGCTAATTCAACTGTAGCACCTTTGGCGTCAACTGCAGTGACTTTACCAGTAACAATAGTACCTTTCTTGTTCATAGACAGGTAGTTATTGAACGGATCTTCAGCCAGTTGCTTCACGCCCAGGGAGATACGCTCGCGCTCTGCGTCAACTTGCAGAACCACAGCTGCGATTTCGTCGCCTTTCTTGTATTCACGAACTGCTTCTTCGCCTGCAACGTTCCAGGAGATGTCAGACAGGTGAACCAGGCCGTCGATGCCGCCGTCCAGGCCGATGAAGATACCGAAGTCAGTGATAGACTTGATTTTACCTTCAACGCGGTCGCCCTTGTTGTGGGTTTCTGCGAACTGCTGCCATGGGTTGTTTTTGCACTGCTTCAGGCCCAGGGAGATACGACGACGCTCTTCATCGATGTCCAGAACCATCACTTCCACTACATCGCCCACGTTAACAACTTTGGACGGATGGATGTTTTTGTTGGTCCAATCCATTTCAGAAACGTGTACCAGACCTTCAACGCCTTCTTCGATTTCCACGAAGCAGCCGTAATCAGTCAGGTTGGTAACACGACCAGTCAGCTTGGTGCCTTCTGGGTAACGTTTAGCGATAGCAACCCATGGATCTTCGCCCAGTTGCTTCAGGCCCAGAGATACACGAGTACGCTCGCGGTCGAACTTCAGCACCTTAACAGTGATTTCGTCGCCCACATTGACAATTTCGCTTGGGTGCTTAACGCGTTTCCAAGCCATGTCAGTGATGTGCAGCAGGCCGTCAACGCCGCCCAGATCCACGAATGCACCGTAGTCAGTGAGGTTCTTAACGATACCTTTAACTTCCATGCCTTCCTGCAGGTTTTCCAGCAGTTGATCGCGCTCTGCGCTGTTTTCAGATTCGATTACTGCACGACGAGAAACAACAACGTTGTTGCGCTTCTGATCCAGCTTGATGACTTTAAACTCAAGCTCTTTGCCTTCCAGGTGCAGAGTGTCGCGAACTGGACGCACGTCAACCAGGGAACCTGGCAGGAACGCACGAATACCGTTCAGCTCTACAGTGAAGCCACCCTTAACTTTGCCGTTGATAACACCGACGACAGTTTCAGCTTCTTCGTAAGCTTTTTCCAGCGTGATCCAAGCTTCGTGACGCTTAGCTTTCTCACGGGACAGCAGAGTTTCACCGAAGCCATCTTCAACAGCGTCCAGCGCAACGTCAACTTCGTCACCAACCTGGATTTCCAGCTCGCCCTGGGCGTTTTTGAATTGCTCAGCCGGGATGGCAGATTCAGATTTCAGACCGGCGTCAACCAGTACGACATCTTTATCGATAGCAACAACAACACCACGAACGATGGAACCCGGACGGGTTTCGATTGTTTTCAGGGATTCTTCAAAGAGTTGAGCGAAAGATTCAGTCATGTTTAATCTTCAGGGTTCTATAGTTTAACGTCCATTTAGCGTCCCGCCGAATGGGGTTGTTTCACATACCTTGCCATTGGCTTCCTGCCGACAAGGTTTAGGTTACAGGGGTAAAATTTTACCCGATATATTCAGTTACTGCTATGCAGTACGATGACAAATATAACAAAAAGCTAAAAACGCCGCCGCGCTTATTGCTGCGGCAACGCCAAAACTTCATGTGCATATGCCAACGCCCGCTGGATCACTTCCTCGATCGACATGCTGGTAGAATCCAACACGAGGGCATCGAGAGCCGGTACCAGTGGCGCAATAGCCCGATTACGGTCACGGTCATCCCGTTCCTTTATCTCGGCTAAAAGACGTTCAAAGTTAACATTAAAGCCCTTTTCCTGCAACTGTAGCATGCGACGATGCGCACGCTCTTCGGAACTGGCGTCAAGGAAAATTTTAACCGGCGCATCCGGGAACACTACCGTACCCATGTCACGGCCATCGGCGATCAGGCCCGGGGCCTCGCGAAATGCGCGTTGGCGGCGCAGCAGCGCCTCACGAACCCGTGGAAATGCGGCCGTTTGCGAAGCCGTATTGCCAACGGTTTCGGTGCGGATCTCATTACTGACGTCCTCACCTTCCAAAATAACCTGCAGCTTGCCGTCCTGAGCAACAAAGCGGACGTCGAGATGGGCGGCCAAGGGGACTAACGCCTCTTCAGAGGTGATATCCACCTGATGGTGCAACGCTGCCAGGGCCAGTACGCGATAAATCGCGCCGGAATCCAGCAAACGCCAACCAAGGGATTCTGCCAGCGCCTTGCACAACGTGCCTTTGCCTGCACCACTTGGTCCATCCACGGTTATCACCGGAACTGTAGCCGTCATTTCTCTCTCCTTCAGGTAGAAACCTCACAGGAACACGCCTGCTCTCTGCCCAAGTAGGAGCAGATTCGGGGGCGTATTATACGCGCCTGCGGAGTTTACTGTTACCGCGAACTGTCTGATTGCCGAAAAGATGGCCACCAATGCGTAAAAAAGGCCTCAAACGAGGCCCATCGATAACGGATATGGAGAATATTAGGCCAACTGGCTGATACGCGCCAACTGCTCAAAATAGTCTGGGAAGGTCTTGGCGGTACACTTCGGATCCAGAATGGTCACCGGTGTATCGGAGAGCGCCACCAGCGAGAAGCACATCGCCATGCGGTGATCGTTGTAGGTACCAATCTCGGCAAACTGCAGCTTGCTTGGCGGCACGACGTGAATGTAATCCTCACCTTCATCAACCTCTGCGCCAACTTTACGCAGTTCTGCAGCCATCGCCGCCAGACGGTCGGTTTCTTTTACCCGCCAGTTGTAGATATTGCGGATGGTGGTCGGCCCGGTCGCGAACAGCGCGGTGGTGGCAATGGTCATCGCCGCATCTGGAATGTGGTTCATGTCCATATCGATGCCTTTGAGCTCGCCGCGGCTACACTCGATAAAGTCATCGCCCCAGGTGATGCGCGCGCCCATTTTTTCCAGCACGTCGGCAAATTTGGTATCGCCCTGAACGCTTTTCTTACCGATACCGGTAACACGCACGGTGCCGCCCTTAATCGCCGCAGCGGCCAGGAAATAGGATGCCGAAGAGGCATCGCCCTCCACCAGATAGTCACCTGGCGAACGGTAAGTCTGCTGCCCACGGATATGGAACACGCGATAGTTGTCGTGCGTGACTTCAACGCCGAAAGTACTCATCAGGTGCAGAGTAATATCGATATAAGGCTTGGAAACCAGTTCACCCAAAATATGGATAGCGGTGTCTTGGGCCGCCAACGGTGCCATCATCAGCAAGGCGGTCAGGAACTGGCTGGATACGCTGCCGTCAACGCTGACGTCGCCGCCACGGAAACCACCACGCAGGCGCACAGGTGGATAATCGGTTTGTTCAAGGTAATCAATTTGCGCGCCGCCCTGGCGTAAAGCATCGACCAGATGGCCAATCGGGCGCTCTTTCATGCGCGGTTCACCGGTCAACACCACGTCGCCCTCACCCAGGCACAGTGCCGCCGCTAATGGACGCATTGCCGTACCGGCATTACCGAGGAACAGCTCCAACGGCTGCGCGGCAACCAACGGACCCGCGTTGCCCTCAACGGAACAGGTGGTGCGATCGTCGGAGAGTTGGTAACTCACCCCCAGCGCTTGCAAGGCATTCAGCATATGACGCACGTCGTCGCTATCCAGCAGGTTGGTCAGCCGGGTCGTTCCCCGCGCCAGCGCAGCCAGTAGCAAAGCCCGATTGGATACGCTCTTGGAGCCAGGTAAGTTGACGGTGCCATCGACCAAAGCAACCGGTTGTAACGTCAGGGAATCCACCATGTGAACAAAACTCTCCAGAATCTGATAAACGAAACGGCCCCGGGATAATGCCGGAGCCGCTTTAATGCAAAAGGACAACAGCGGTACGACCGCCCGTTCAATGCGGGCGGTGGCAATCAACCATGGCGACGTTCAAAATCGACCATAAAGTCGGTCAGGGTCTTCACGCCGGCCAGCGGCATCGCATTATAGATGGAAGCACGCATGCCGCCTACTACGCGGTGCCCCTTCAGTGCCTGCAGGCCAATGGCTTCTGCTTCACTCAGGAACACTTTATCCAGCGCAGGATCGGCCAGTTGGAACGGCACGTTCATCCAGGAGCGGTTGGCAATGGCCACTCGGCTACGGTAGAAGTCCGACTGATCGATAGTGCTATACAGCAACTCGGCCTTGGCCTGGTTGCGTTTTTGCATTTCCACCAGGCCGCCCTGCTCTTTCAGCCATTTGAAGACCAGGCCAGACAGATACCAGGCGAAGGTTGGCGGCGTGTTAAACATCGAGTCATTTTCTGCCAACACGGTGTAATCCAGGATCGACGGGACTTCACGGCGTGCTTTACCCAGCAGATCATCACGCACGATCACCAGCGTCAGGCCAGCCGGGCCAATGTTCTTCTGTGCGCCCGCATAGATAACGCCGAAACGGCTGACGTCCAACGGACGGGAAAGGATGGTCGAAGAGTAATCGCCAATCACCACTTTATCGCCAAAGTCTGGCGTTTCATCAATGGCCACGCCGTCGATGGTTTCGTTCGGGCAATAGTGGACGTAAGCCGCGTTATCGCTCAGTTGCCACTCTTTCATCGGCTTGATGCCGCTTAAGCCGTCAACGGTGGTTTTAACATCGATCACCTTTGGCTGGCAGTATTTTTCCGCTTCGGTGATCGCGCTGTGCGCCCAGTAACCGCCATCGATATAGTCGGCAGTGGTGTTATCGCCCAACAGGTTCAGTGGCAACGCGGCGAATTGCGCGCGGGCACCACCGTGGCAGAACAGCACTTTATAGTTGGCGGGGACTTTCAGCAGATCGCGCAGATCCTGTTCGGACTGTTCGGCGACGGCGATGAATTCTTTACTGCGATGGCTGATTTCCATCACCGAAGTGCCAAGACCGTGCCAGTTGCACAGTTCTTGTTCCGCACGACGCAACACTTCAACCGGCAGCATCGCCGGGCCTGAGCTAAAATTATAAACCTGAGTCATTTCCCCTCACCACATTCACTGTGCGCCGTAAAAACCGGCTTTCGACATATGCCCGAAGTTAACGCTGATGTTAACCAACTCTATCGGTTTTATCACTCACGTAACCCGGCTGCAATGCTTATTGTTCCAAGGGTGGGAAACTGGCGAGACCGCAAATAACAGGCTCTGCGGCCTCAGGGTTTATTTGTGCCATAAAACGCTGTGACACTGGCGTATTCAGCGGGTTAACGCGGTTTTTTGTGCTGTATTCAGCTTACCCGGCTATGGGACAAGGCTGCGATCCATTTACGGTTGCCACAGCGTGGGCAGTCGTGTTCGGGCGATGGCGTCAAGGTGGAGATCAGGCTACACATCCCACAGGCATAATCACCCTCCACATCAATCTCAACCACGCTTTTGACGCATTGTGCCGGTAACACCGGTAACCCGGGCCGTACCTCCTCGTCCGGGTAGAAATACACCGATATGGTGCCGTTTACCTCCAGGATGGCCAGTCTCACCTGGCCGAGATGCTCGACACCGGCCTGACGGAGTTCCATAAAGAACTCATCATGGGTGATATTTTCCCGGCACAGAATGTTCCAATCGAACAGCCCCTCGCTGACCAGAATCAGCGGTTCGCCTTCCATCCACACCTGTATTTTTTGATGGCGATCCATCAACCAGGTGGAAAAGCGGTACATCACCATCATACAAACGAAAACCATCAGCACCGGCAACAGGGGAACATTATGATAAAACGCGACATCTCCGGCTGCCGATCCCAGCGTCAGGATAATCAGCACTTCAAACAGCGACATTTGGCGTACGCCACGCCGCCCGGTCATTTTTAAAAAGATAAACACCAGCAAAAAAGTGAACAGACAGCGTAGTGCCACCTCGGCCAGGAACTCTGGCGTGGTCTCGTCAAATGCCATTCTTTGGATATCAAATGCCTGCATGAAATCGTTCCTGAAAAAAGAGATTTCCTACAGCATAGTCGGGGCGGGGAAAATGGGGGCATTACGCCCCCACTTGAGTCAGGAATCAATACTGATTAAACATCGCCTGGATCTGTTTAGCATCTTTGGTTTGAGTTAATGCCAACTGCAGCAAGATTCTCGCTTTTTGCGGATTCAGCGTTCCGGCTGCCACAAAACCGAGTTTAGTATCATCCACTTCTGCATCTTCGGTGGTGGAACCGGTAGGCACGCGGGAAGAACGCACCACCGCTACGCCGTTATGGGCCGCCGTGGCCAACGTATCAAACACGGTTTTATACAGGTTACCGTTACCCACCCCGGCGCTGACAATCCCTTGATAACCTTCGGCGATCAGCGCCTTGGCAGGGGCATCGGACGCGTTGGCATAGTTATAGATAATACCGACCGTCGGCAGCGTACTCATCTGGTCGACGTTAAACGGCGTTTCGCTGGTGTGCTTGCGCTGCGGTGAACGTTGGTAGTCGATTTTGCCGTTGTGGATGTAACCCAGCGGGCCAAAGTTAGGCGACTGGAAAGTCTGTACGCCGGTGGTATTGGTTTTGGTCACGTCGCGGCCATCGAGCACCGTATCATTCATCACCACCAGCACGCCACGCTTGGCCGATTGAGGGTCAGCGGCTGTGACAACGGCGTTATACAAGTTAAATGGGCCATCGGCACTCATGGCCGTTGCCGGGCGCATCGCCCCCACGATCACGACCGGCTTATCGCACTTGACGGTGAGATCCAGGAAATAGGCGGTCTCCTCCAGCGTGTCGGTACCGTGGGTGATCACGAAGCCATCGGTTTTGGCACAGTCCGCATTAATCTTCTTGACCAGCTTGAGCCAGACTTCGTCATTCATATCCTGTGAACCGATGTTGACCACCTGCTCGCCCTGGACGTTGGCAACCTTTTTCAGCTCCGGCACAGCATCAACCAATGCTTCAACGCCCAATTTACCTGCGGTGTAGTTGGACTTGGTGGCCGAGTCGCCGCCGCCAGCGATAGTACCGCCAGTGGCCAGCAAGGTGATATTAGGTAACGCCAGTGCCGAGCCGCAAACCCCGGCCAACAGTAGTGCCAACACGCTGAGTTTCACTGATTTCATTACGTTTCTCCGTTATTGATAACCCGCTGAATTATCGTCTTTATCCACATAATTACTGTGACATCTGATCGGCTTTAGGAATACGTGGAGCTTGGGGACAAAACCCCGTATCATTGCGCGTTTTTAGTACGCCACATAAGTGAAGACAATGACGCAAACTTTTATTCCTGGCAAAGACGCTGCGCTAGAAGACTCCATCGCCCGTTTTCAGCAGAAATTAACCGATCTGGGTTTCAATATCGAAGAAGCCTCCTGGCTGAATCCGGTGCCACACGTCTGGTCAGTGCATATCCGCGATCGCGATTGCCCACTGTGCTTCACCAACGGTAAGGGTGCCAGCAAGAAGGCCGCGCTGGCGTCCGCGCTGGGCGAATATTTCGAGCGCCTGTCGACCAACTATTTCTTCGCCGATTTCTATTTGGGTCAACAGATTGCCGAAGGCGATTTCGTTCACTATCCCAATGAGAAATGGTTCCCGATCCCGGCTGACAACTCGCTGCCACAAGGTATCCTAGATGAGCGTACCCACGCCTTCTACGATCCAGAGCAGGAATTGACTGCCGACGATCTGATCGATCTGCAGTCTGGCAATAGCGATCGTGGCATCTGCGCCCTGCCATTCACCCGCCAGTCGGATCAGCAGACCGTTTATATTCCAATGAACATCATCGGCAACCTGTATGTGTCCAACGGCATGTCCGCTGGCAATACCGCCAACGAAGCGCGGGTTCAGGGTCTCTCCGAGGTGTTCGAGCGTTATGTGAAAAACCGCATCATCGCCGAGTCCATCAGCCTGCCGGAAATCCCGAGTGAAGTGCTGAACCGCTATCCTGACGTGGTTGAGGCGATCGCCAAGCTGGAGGCCGAAGGCTTCCCGATCCTCTCTTATGATGCCTCGTTAGGTGGCAACTATCCGGTGATCTGCGTGGTGTTGTTCAACCCCGCCAACGGCACCTGCTTTGCCTCCTTTGGCGCTCACCCCGATTTCGGGGTCGCGCTGGAGCGTACCGTTACCGAACTGCTGCAAGGCCGCGACTTGAAAGATCTGGATGTGTTTACCGCCCCAACCTTCGACGACGAAGAAGTGGCCGAGCATGCCAACCTTGAAACTCACTTCATCGATTCCAGCGGTCTGATCTCCTGGGATATGTTCAAACAGGATGCCGACTATCCATTTGTCGACTGGAGTTTCAGCGGTAGCACGCAGGAAGAGTTCGCCACCCTGATGAGCATCTTTAATAAAGAAGATGCCGAAGTGTACATCGCCGATTACGAGCACCTGGACGTGTACGCCTGCCGCATCATCGTACCGGGGATGTCCGACATCTATCCGGCAGAGGATCTGCTACTGGCAAACAACAGCATGGGCGCGCACCTGCGTGAAACCCTGCTGCAACTGCCGGGCAGCGAATGGGAGCCAGAAGAGTACCTGGCTCTGATCCAACAGTTGGATGATGAAGGGTTGGACGATTTCACCCGCGTACGTGAATTGCTGGGCATTGCCTCTGGTAAAGACAACGCCTGGTACACCCTGCGCGTTGGCGAACTGAAATCCATGCTGGCATTGGCCGGTGGCGATCTCGAGCAGGCACTGATCTGGGCCGAGTGGACGCAGGAGTTTAACGCCTCGCTGTTTACCCGAGAGCGCAGCAACTACTATCGTTGCCTGCAGACACTGCTGCTGTTGGCGTTGGAGCCAGAACGCGACCCAGCCCAATATCACACGGCCTTCGTGAAGATGTATGGTCAGGATGCTGTTGACGCGGCCTCTGCGGCTATGAGCGGCGAAGAGCGCTTCAACGGCCTGTTTGCCATCGACAGTGAATTGAAAGCCCTGCCGGCCCATCAAGCGCTGTTGGCGGCTTACGAAAAGCTGCAAACTGCCAAACGCCGTCACTGGGCGCAGGCATAAGCCTGATTGATACGCCGGTAGAACCTTACCGGCGTTACTCCCAAAGAAGCAGCTTGATTCGGTTGCCGATCAAAAAACAGGCAAACCTTGGCGTTGAATGTTTTTATCAAAAGCGTACTTATCAGCCAACAGGATAATTAAATCGCCAATTGTTACGTCAGCGTGAAATATTAATTAACCATCAATTAATGCTTATTCATCAAAAAGCGACAATAAGTACAAAAATTTAACTCTCCCCACCCCAAAACGGCGTTAACTTCAAAATTTTTTGCAAACATTAAAAAATATTTTTTACATAAAAATCAATAATATAACTCAATAGACCCTACTGATTTTGCGGTTTTAAGCCGTTTTACTTCCGCGCGTTATGATCCAAGTCAATTTTTACCCTATACTGCTTTGCTAGTATCTCAGTGTGTTGTAATAACCCTTAAGAGCGAGAGTTAGTGTGAGAGCTGACAACCCCTTCGATATGCTGTTACCTGCCGCGATGGCGAAAGTTGCCGAGGATGCGGGGGTTTATAAAGCCACCAAGCATCCGCTGACGACTTTTTATTTAGCGATCACCGCAGGTGTGTTCATTTCTATCGCCTTTGTTTTTTATATCACAGCGACCACCGGCACCGCCGCCATTCCTTTCGGCCTCGCCAAGCTGGTGGGTGGTATCTGCTTCTCCATGGGGTTAATGCTGGTCGTCGTCTGCGGAGCGGACCTGTTTACCTCCACCGTACTGACCGTGATTGCCAAAGCCAGCGGGCGTATTACCTGGGGGCAACTGGCTCTTAACTGGTTAAACGTCTATATTGGCAACCTGATTGGTGCCTTGTTCTTCGTAGCGCTGATCTGGTTCTCAGGCGAGTATATGGCAGCCAATGGCCTGTGGGGTTTGAACGTATTGCAAACCGCCGACCATAAACTGCACCACACCTTTATAGAAGCCGTCTGTCTGGGTATCCTGGCTAACCTGATGGTTTGCCTGGCCGTCTGGATGAGCTACTCCGGCCGCAGCCTGATGGACAAGATGTTCGCCATGATCCTGCCGGTAGCCATGTTCGTCGCCAGCGGCTTTGAGCACAGTATCGCCAACATGTTTATGATCCCTATGGGTATAGTGGTTAAGCACTTTGCCACGCCAGAGTTTTGGCAAGCCGTGGGGGCAGCACCCGAGCAATTCGCTCATCTGACCGTAAGCAACTTTATCATCGACAACCTGATCCCCGTCACCATCGGTAACATCATTGGCGGTGGTCTTCTGGTTGGGTTGACTTACTGGGTAATTTATCTGCGTGGCGGCAAACAGAATCACTAATCTGTTGGCTGGCACGGCGCCGGGTTTACAAAGAAATCCACATTAGAAGGTAGGTGTATAATGACCGAACTTAACGAGAAGTTAGCGACCGCTTGGCAAGGTTTCAGCGAAGGTGACTGGCAGAAAGAAGTCAACGTACGTGACTTCATCCAGAAAAACTACACTCCTTACGAGGGTGATGAATCCTTCCTGGCTGGCGCAAGTCAAGCCACTACCACCCTGTGGGACAAGGTTATGGAAGGGATCAAACTGGAAAACCGCACCCATGCGCCAGTTGATTTCGATACCAACGTCGTCTCCACCGTGACTTCTCATGATGCGGGCTATATCAACAAAGATCTGGAAACCATCGTGGGTTTGCAGACCGATGCTCCTCTGAAACGCGCGCTGATCCCATTCGGCGGCATCAAGATGGTTGAAGGTTCATGCAAGGTTTATGGCCGTGAACTGGATCCACAAGTGAAGAAAGTGTTCACCGAATACCGCAAAACCCACAACCAGGGCGTATTCGATGTTTACACCAAAGACATCCTGAACTGCCGTAAGTCTGGCGTGTTGACCGGTCTGCCAGATGCGTATGGCCGTGGCCGTATCATCGGTGACTACCGTCGCGTTGCTTTGTACGGTATCGACTTCCTGATGGCCGACAAGCTGAACCAGTTCAAGTCTCTGCAGACCCGTCTGGAAAATGGCGAAGACCTGGAAATGACCATCCAGCTGCGCGAAGAAATTGCTGAACAGCACCGTGCCCTGGCTCAGATTAAAGAAATGGCCGCCAAATACGGCTACGACATTTCTGGCCCAGCCAGCACCGCTCAAGAAGCCGTACAGTGGACCTACTTCGGCTACCTGGCCGCGGTGAAATCCCAGAACGGTGCAGCCATGTCCTTCGGCCGCGTATCTACCTTCCTGGACGTGTTCATTGAGCGCGATATCAAGGCCGGTAAACTGACCGAACTGCAAGCGCAAGAACTGATCGACCACCTGGTCATGAAACTGCGTATGGTTCGCTTCCTGCGTACTCCTGAGTATGATGAGTTGTTCTCTGGTGACCCAATCTGGGCAACAGAATCCCTGGCTGGTATGGGTGTTGATGGTCGTACGCTGGTAACCAAAAACAGCTTCCGCTTCCTGAATACGCTGTACACCATGGGGCCATCTCCAGAGCCAAACATGACCATCCTGTGGTCTGAAAAACTGCCGTTGAACTTCAAAAAATACGCCGCGAAAGTGTCTATCGACACCTCCTCCGTACAGTATGAAAACGACGACCTGATGCGCCCAGACTTCAACAACGATGACTATGCCATCGCCTGTTGCGTCAGCCCGATGATTGTCGGTAAGCAAATGCAGTTCTTCGGTGCGCGTGCCAACCTGGCGAAAACCATGTTGTACGCAATCAACGGCGGCGTTGATGAAAAACTGAAAATGCAGGTTGGCCCGAAAGAAGCCCCAATGATGGACACCGTGCTGGACTATGACAAAGTCATGGAGCGTATGGACCACTTCATGGACTGGCTGGCCAAGCAGTATGTGACCTCGTTGAACATCATTCACTACATGCACGACAAGTACAGCTACGAAGCTGCGCTGATGGCTCTGCATGACCGTGATGTTTATCGCACCATGGCTTGTGGTATCGCGGGTCTGTCCGTAGCAGCCGACTCCCTGTCTGCCATCAAGTACGCCAAAGTATCCACCATCCGTGACGAAGACGGCTTGGCTGTCGACTTCAAAATCGAAGGTGAATATCCGCAGTTCGGTAACAACGATTCTCGCGTAGATGACATCGCTTGTGACCTGGTAGAACGTTTCATGAAGAAAATTCAGAAACTGCGTACCTACCGTAATGCGGTACCAACTCAGTCCGTGCTGACCATCACCTCTAACGTGGTTTATGGTAAGAAAACCGGTAACACCCCAGATGGTCGTCGTGCAGGCGCTCCATTTGGTCCAGGTGCCAACCCAATGCACGGCCGCGATCAGAAAGGTGCTGTAGCTTCTCTGACCTCCGTAGCCAAACTGCCGTTTGCCTATGCAAAAGATGGTATCTCGTACACCTTCTCCATCGTGCCTAACGCGTTGGGTAAAGATGACGACGTGCGTAAAGCCAACCTGGCGGGTCTGATGGATGGTTACTTCCACCACGAAGCGTCCATCGAAGGCGGTCAGCACCTGAACGTGAACGTGATGAACCGTGAAATGCTGCTGGACGCGATGGAAAACCCTGAGAAATATCCTCAGCTGACCATCCGCGTATCGGGTTACGCAGTGCGTTTCAACGCGTTGACCAAAGAACAGCAACAAGACGTGATTACTCGTACTTTCACCCAGTCGATCTAATCGCTGTTTCTCCGGGGCGGATCGTTCTGCCCCGCTGAACAAATCTTACCAAGGCCGGATATTCCGGCCTTTTTACTAACTACCCCCTGACTCTGGTCTTGAGTCTGTTTTGCCAGGTATCTACGCTGCTGCTTAGCCTGTGATGGGTATATACTGCATGGATATCTGGCAAAACAGTGAACCGGTACGTAACCGGCCAACAGGAATCGTTTTACCTGGCGACTTTTTTTCGCCACATCGTTGATCCCTGCCTGGCGGTTACCAGCCTATTTTAGACTGCGTTTGACAGTCAATTTTGGAGAAACCCGCAATGTCCTTGAAAGGCCGCATCCACTCTTTCGAATCCTGTGGCACCGTTGATGGCCCTGGTATCCGCTTTATCGTGTTCTTCCAGGGTTGCCTGATGCGCTGCCTGTACTGCCATAACCGCGATACCTGGGACACCCACGGCGGCAAAGAGGTCACGGTTGAAGAGCTGATGACCGATACCGTGGCCTACCGTCACTTTATGAACGCTTCCGGCGGCGGCGTAACGGCGTCCGGCGGTGAAGCGATCCTGCAGGCCGAATTTGTTCGCGACTGGTTCCGCGCCTGCCACAAGGAAGGGATCAGCACCTGTCTGGACACCAACGGTTTTGTCCGCCGTTACGACCCGGTGATCGATGAGCTGCTGGATACTACCGACCTGGTGATGCTAGACCTGAAACAGATGAATGACGATATTCACCAGAACCTGGTGGGAGTTTCCAACCATCGCACGCTGGAGTTTGCCCGTTATCTGGCCAAACGTAATCAACGCACCTGGATCCGCTACGTGGTGGTGCCGGGCTGGTCTGACGATGATAAATCGACGCATCTGCTCGGTGAGTTCACCAAGGATATGACCAATATCGAGAAGATCGAGCTGTTGCCTTACCACGAGCTAGGCAAGCACAAATGGATCGCGATGGGTGAAGAGTACAAACTGGACGGCGTTCATCCGCCGAAGGCCGACACCATGGATCGCGTGAAGGGGATCCTGGAAAGCTACGGCCATAAAGTGATCTATTAAGCCTCTCCCTGCTCAACAAAAAACCCGGCGCATCTGCCGGGTTTTTTTATTTCATGCCGCGGCCAACGGGGTGTGGTGATGGTCCGGCTTCTTCAGCAGCATCACCAAATAAACCAGCGCCACTACCGCAATCATCACAAACAGCAGCCGATCGGAGTAGCTCTGCATCAGCATCGACGTCATCGATGGGCCGAGCAAGCTGCCGACGGTATAGCTCATCAACAATGTCTGGTTCATCGCCACTAACTGATGCGGCAGCACCTTTTCGCAGGCCCAGGACATCGCCACCGGATATAAGGTAAAGCCAGCACAGCCCAGAATAAACAGCGCCGGAGCCATCGCATAGTTACCCAGCATCGCGATGCTGGCAAGGATCACCACAAACACCTGAATGCGCAGCACCAACAGGCGACCATAGCGATCGGCCAGGCGCCCTATCGGCCACTGCCCCACGATGCCGGAACTGACCAGCAGCGCCATCCAGTAACCCACGTTGGCATCACTCATCCCCTGATGGTTTAAATACAGCGGCATCAGGCCGTACAGCGAGCCCAGCACAATTCCCGAGATAATACAGCCGTTGATGCCCAACCGGGCGTCACGACGTTTAAACATCTGCCAGATAGAGGCCTGCTGCGGTTCGTCATCCTGGTTATTGACCCGCGCAAACAGCATCGGCAGCATGGCGGCCATCACAACGGCGGTCACCCACGGCACCACATCCAGCAGTTGGGTTGAAACACTGCTTAGCAGCAACTGCCCCGCAACCGTACCGAGATAGTAAACTATCATATACGCCGCCAGCAGTTGACCACGGTTACTCAGATTGCCGCTGCGCAACAGTGCGCTTTCAACGATCACCCAAATCCAGGCACACCCTACCCCGGCAAAGAAGCGCCAGCCGATCCAACTCCAGAAGTCCAGCGACAGCACCATACCCACGGTAGCGAAGGCAAAGACCAGACAGGCAAGATGATAGCTGCGGGTAAAGCCAATCCGCTTGATCAGTTTGCCCGCCACCAGCGTTCCCAGCAGGTTACCGGTAAAATAAGACGAACTCACCACCCCCACTTGCCAGGTTGGCAATTGAGCATGCGTTAACCAGAGGGGAACCAAAGTGTTCAAAACGGCGATGGAAACCGTAAGCAGCAATAGGCCGCAGAGCAACATAAGCACTGGGCGAGAATATGCGGACATAGTGAAATTGAAACCGAACAGACAGAGTAGAGTGCGCGCATCATGCCACTGGCGATAAAAAAGTCAATCGGCGGTTAACGGGCGATCGCACAATATGTTTAACAACGGGTTAAAAGTGTCTTTATAGCTGTTCCGGCAACGATTTTTCACCCGAGGCGGCCAGGGAAATATGCCCATGAAAGCAGGATAGCTTGCACAGTCCGCAACCATTACACAGCGTATCGTCACACTGCAATTGGCGGGTACCGTTTTCAGAAAGCTGGAAGGATAAAGCCTGTTGCGGGCAGTTGATGGTACACATCCGGCAGCTGTCTTGCCGCCCTAGGCAGCTATGGCTGATTTGCGGGCGCAGCAGCGTGTCGCAGGGCATTTTGTCACGCAGCGCCCCAGTTTGGCAGGCGGTGGTGCATTTGCGGCAGACATCACACTCGGTGAAATCGATGCTCAATACCGGCTTGCTTTGCTCGAGGCTCAATAATCCGTACGGGCAGCTGCTCACGCAGCCGCCACAACCGTTGCATAACGAGCTGAACAACGCCTCCGGCAAAGCCTGAGGTGGACGAGCCACCGCAGGCAATGTTACAGAGGGCGTATCCTGTTCCGGCAAGGCTTTATTACGATCCAGCCAACCAGTCAGCAACCGGCGGCGGCTATTGCCTTGCGCAGATAGCTGTTGGTTGTTGTTCATTAGAAATACAGCTCCAGGCTCGGCACCGGTGACGGGCACTCTTCCGCCCAGGCTGCCAGCGTGATTTGTGCCAACTGAGCCACACCTTGATAGAACGGATGTCCGGCATGTTGCTGCAGCAGCTCCAGATATCGCGGTGCCCACGGAAGAATGTGCAACGCAATCAGCCCGGAAATCATTTTGTGCTGCTTCTCTTCGGCCAACCAGGCCGCCATCATCAGCAAAGTGCCAATATGGTCTTCCGGCTCATTCTGGTTGCGCTGGGCTTCGATACCGTTCACCCGCAACCATTGGCGCAGGCGCAGCGTCGAATCACCAAACAGCACGCTCTCTCTATCCAGGTAGACCGATCCCCAAGGAGGAGCAACCAGCGTATGTGGGCCAACGAACAGGCGTTGATAAGCCTCTGACAGCGTCTCTGGCTGGTTTCCAGTCAAACCTTCGGCGATCAGGGCTGCGGCCTCTTGTGCACCTTCATAAGGCCATTCGGTCAACCACTGCGGGTCGGCCAGAGAATCCAGTAAAGGCTGGCACTCTTTGCTCTCCGGTGGGGCATACAATAAAACACCTAGCACACGGCCAGTCAGGGCGATTTTTTCAAGCATCATAACTTGGGGCTTCTCCAGGGGCGCAGCCAGGCCGCGCCCAGATTAACGTTAGCCAGCCACGGCCATGCCAACGGTCATATGCAGGCCGTAGAACACGCCACGGCCAATCAACTCACCGGCAAAGACTAACACAAAGCCCAAGGTCAACCCCATCACACTGGCGTTACCACGGCGCAACTGCGGGCAAATCCAGCAACCCAGGCCGAGAACCAGCAAGACCAGCCGCCATACCATCAGTTGGCCATATTCCGGGATCAGCGCCGACGCCTGCTGTACCGAGCTGCTGATGGTAGCCAACTCACTGCCTTGCAACAGTGCCGAGCACAGGCTAAGCAACAGCGCCAGCACGCTGATCATCATCAGTTGACCACGGCCAGCCACTTGCAAACCAGCCGCCCGCAGCAGCAACACGCCCAACAGCGGCCCGCCGATAAACACCGACAGGAAGAAGTTCAGCGTGGTGTAACCGTTATGCCAGGTCGGTACGGTATCGATCTGGTAGACACGCGTCATGGCGTAGACAAACAGCAGCCCCAGCACCATGGTGACTACCAGCCAGGCTTTACCCAGCGCCTGCGGCATTTTTTTCAACATGGCCAGCAGCCAATAGAGGCCGCCTACCGCAAAGAATACCGAACCGCTGGCGATTTCATTACTCAACGCCGACTCACCGATGCGATTGAGCGAGTTAAAGGCCCTGATCGGCGTCCCCAGGTGCATCACGGAGGCGATAAAGGCGATCCCCATCAGCAACCACAGGAAAAACATAGAACCGTGTACCGCCTTGCTCTGGCGATCGGTCAGATTACCGGCGATCAACGCCAGCCCCATTACGATAACGCCGCCCACCACAAACTGCCCTAATACGGTGAACACCATCAGCGGCCATTCATGCCATCCCGTTCCCATTTTAAACCTCCTTCGGATTAGCCAGATGGCCGGTAGTGTCACCACTCGGGCGGCTGTTGGCGTTAGGTTTCAGTACGATGCACGGTTTGGTGAAATGCGCGGCCGGTAACGGTGCCACTTGCGCCAGGGTGCCATGTTGTTTACGCAGTTCGTCGATCGGGCCAAAGTCCAGGGCACGCAGCGGGCAGGACTCGACACAAATCGGCTTTTGGCCAACGGCAACGCGCTCATAGCAGCCATCGCACTTGGTCATGTGCCCTTTCGCTTCGTTGTACTGCGGTGCGCCGTACGGACATGCCATATGGCAGTAGCGGCAACCGATGCACACCTCTTCGTTCACCACCACAAAACCGTCTTCCCGCTTGTGCATGGCGCCACTTGGGCACACTTTGGTACAGGCCGGGTCTTCGCAGTGGTTACAGGCGATCGACAGGTAATAGGCAAACACGTTTTGGTGCCAGCTATCGCCGTCCTGCTGCCAGTCGCCCCCGGCATACTCATAGATGCGGCGGAAGCTGACGTCCGGGGTCAGGTTTTTATAGTCTTTGCAGGCCAGCTCGCAGGTTTTGCAGCCGGTGCAACGACTCGAATCAATGTAGAATCCATATTGCGTAGTCATCAGCTACTCCTTAAAGTTTGGCGACCTGGACCAGATTGGTGTGGGAAGGATTGCCCTTGGCCAACGGCGACGGGCGCTGGGTGGTCAGCACGTTGATACTGCCAGCATGATCGATACGGCTACCATCTGGCGCATACCAGGCTCCTTCGCCCATAGCGACCACGCCCGGCAACATGCGTGGCGTCACCTTGGCATTAATGCGTACCTCACCCCGATCGTTGTAAATACGGATCAGGTCCCCGTTGGCTATGCCGCGGGATTGCGCATCAATCGGGTTGATCCACATCTCCTGGCGGCAAGCGGCCTTCAGCACGTCGACGTTACCGTAGGTAGAGTGGGTTCTGGCCTTGTAGTGGAAACCGGTCATCTGCAATGGATACTTGCTGCTTAACGGATCGTCGAGGCTTTCGAAACCGGCCGCATACACCGGCAGCGGATCGATAACGTCGTCCTTGGATAATTCCCAAGTCGCTGCCAGCTCCGCCAGTTGGGCAGAATAGATCTCGATCTTGCCTGAAGGCGTTTTCAGTGGATTAGCCTGCGGATCGGCCCGGAAGGCTTTGTAAGCCACATGGTGACCATCGGGATCGCGCTGCTTGAAGATCCCTTGCTTGAGGAACTGTTCAAAGTCCGGTAGCGCCGGAATGGCTTCGCGGGACTGCTGATAAAGGTGACGCAGCCACTCTTCCTGAGTCCGCCCCTCGGTGAAGGCCTGCTCAACCCCCATACGTCGGGCGATCTCGCTGGTCATTTCATAAATGTTCTTACATTCAAACTGCGGCTTGATCGCCTGATCGGCGAAGATGACGTAACCCATATTGCCGCTTGAGGCATCCAGACAGAAATCCATCTGCTCAGAGGCGGTGCAATCTGGCAGCACCAGATCGGCATATTTCGCCGACGAGGTCATGTGGTTATCGATTACCACGATCATCTCGCACTTCTTCTCGTCTTGCAGAATGTCATGGGTACGGTTGATTTCTGAGTGCTGGTTGATCAGACAGTTACTGGCATAGTTCCAGATAAACTTGATCGGCACGTCCAGCTTGTCCTTGCCCTGCACGCCGTCACGCTTGGCGGTCATTTCCGGCCCGCGCAGAATGGCATCGGTCCACATGAACATGGAGATGCTGGTTTTAACCGGATTCTCCAAGGTCGGCATCCGAACAAACGGCAGGCCGTAGGAGCCTTCGCGTGCCCCCGTGTTACCGCCATGGATCCCGACGTTACCGGTGAGGATCGGCAACATGGCGATGGCACGTGAGGTCAACTCACCGTTGGCATGGCGTTGCGGCCCCCAACCTTGGGAAATGAACGCCGGTTTGGTACTGCCAATTTCGCGCGCCAGTTTGACAATGCGGTCGGCCGGGATACCGGTAATTTTTGAGGCCCAGGCCGGCGTCTTCTCAATGCCGTCGTCACCTTGGCCCAGAATATAGGCCTTATAGTGCCCATTAGCTGGAGCCCCCGCAGGTAAGGTTTTTTCGTCGTAACCCACGCAGTATTTATCCAGAAACGGCTGATCGACCAAATTCTCGCTGATTAACACATGCGCCAACCCGGCAACCAGTGCCGCATCGGTGCCAGGACGAATTGGGATCCACTCGTCTTCCCGACCGGCAGCGGTATCGGTGTAGCGCGGATCGATCACAATCATGCGCGCATTCGAACGCTCACGCGCCTGCTCCAGCAAGTAGGTTACCCCACCGCCACTCATGCGGGTTTCGCCTGGGTTGTTACCGAACAGCACCACCAGCTTGCTGTTTTCGATGTCCGTTGGGCTGTTACCGTCAGCCCAACCGCCGTAGGTATAATTCAGCCCCATGGCGATCTGCGCGGTGCTGTAGTCACCATAGTGGTTCAGATAGCCGCCGCAGCAATTCATCAGGCGAGCGATCAACGTAGAACCCGGTGGCCAGGAACGGGTGACTGTGCCCCCCAAGGTGCCGGTACCGTAGTTCAAATAGATGGCTTCATTGCCATAGTCTTTGATGATGCGCTTCATGTTGTCAGCGATCAGCGTGTAGGCTTCATCCCAGCTTATCTGCTTGAATTTTCCTTCGCCCCGCTTGCCCACGCGGAGCATGGGATACTTCAGGCGGTCTGGGTTATACACGCGACGGCGCATTGAACGCCCACGCAGGCAGGCACGAACCTGATGCAACTCTTGGTACTCGTCGTTGCCAGTATTATCCGTTTCGACATATTTGATCATACCGTCGACCACATGCATCCGCAGCGGGCAACGGCTACCGCAGTTTACCGTACAAGCGCTCCAGACCACTTTTTCTTCGGGTTTGGCAAGGGCGGATGTCGGGGAGGTTTCAGCGTTGGCACGGCGGCTGAAAGGCAGGGAAACGCCACCAACGGCAAGGGCAAGGGCAAGCCCGCCAATGGCACTATTTTTGACCAGCTTTCGCCTGGAGCACTGAAGGCCGGACAGAGGTTTTTTTTCGGATTCATTCATAATGATTTCGCTCTGGGTTGCATAAAATAACCAGTAAAACTGGCAATAAAACCTGCAATCAACGTGTTACGCCGCTCCCAATGCAGGTAGATTTCAAAAAAGCAGGTAAAAATGTTTTAATTGTGGCCTGCCCTAAACGGCACTATGCTCCAAAAGAGGTGGTTACACTTTGCTCACAATCAATAAAGTGTTGATATAACAGGCTTTATTGATAATGATTTTCATTTCATATTTTTTCTATCTGGATCAAATTGGTATGCTGTGGGTTACCTTTCGCCAACGGTGATGGCCGGTGGGTGGTGAGCGTATTCATGCAGGCACCGTGATCGATACGGTCACCGTTCATGTTGGCCTGATGCCAGGCTCCTTGCCCCATCGCTACCACGCCAGGCATGATGCGCGGTGTGACTTTGGCGGCCACGCGAACTTCGCCACGGCCATTGAATACCCGCACCGTTTCACCGCTGACAATGCCGCGCTGGCTGGCATCAAGCGGGTTGATCCAGACTTCCTGCGGGCAAGCCGCCTGCAGCACATCGATATTGCCGTAGCTGGAGTGGGTCCGGGCCTTATAGTGGAAACCGAACATTTGCAGCGGGTAGGTGTTACGCAACGGGTCATCCCAACCTTCAAAGGTTGACGCGTAGACCGGCAACGGGCTGATGGTTTCGTCCTTATCCAACTCCCAACTGCTGGCGATCTCTGCCAACTTGGCCGAATAGATCTCGATCTTGCCTGAAGGCGTCTTCAACGGGTTGGCTGCGGGATCGTCACGGAATTTTTTATAGGCCACAAAGTGGCCATTCGGGTCTTTACGTTTGTAAATCCCCATGCTGCGCAAAGCTTCATACGACGGCAACTGCGGGTCCTTCTCCAACATTTTGGCGTAAAGGTATTGCAGCCACTGCTCCTGAGTGCGCCCTTCGGTGAATTTTTGGTGTACCTCAGGCCCAAGGCGACGCGCTACCTCGCTCATCACTTCATAGATGGGTTTACGTTCAAACTTGGCAGTGGTGGCCGGCTGGATAAAGATCAGGTAGCCCATATTGCCAGCGTAGTCGTTCGGGATAATGTCCTCCTGCTCGACCGTCATCAGGTCCGGCAGCAGAATATCGGCGTATTTCGCCGAAGAGGTCATAAAGTTTTCCAGCACCACGATCATTTCACACTGGGAGTCATCCTGTAGAATGTCATGGGTTTTGTTGATATCGGAGTGCTGGTTGGTGATGGTGTTCCCGGCATAGTTCCAGATGAACTTGATCGGCACGTCCAACTTGTCTTTGCCGCGTACCCCATCACGTTTGGCGGTCATTTCCGGGCCGCGGGCGATGGCATCGGTCCAGCTGAAGCAGGAAATCTGCGTTTTTACCGGATTTTCCAGCACCGGCATCCGTTCAATGGTGATGGTGTAGGTTGATTCACGCGCGCCGCTGTTGCCGCCGTTGATCCCCACGTTGCCGGTCAGGATCGGCAGCATGGCAATGGCCCGCGAGGTGAGCTCACCATTTGCCTGGCGCTGTGGCCCCCAACCTTGCAAGATATAGGCCGGTTTGGCACTGCCAATCTCACGTGCCAGCTTGATGATACGGTCGGCCGGAATGCCGGTGATTTGGGATGCCCATTGTGGGGTCTTCGCAACACCGTCTTGCCCCTGCCCCAGGATATAAGCCTTATAGTGACCGTTGGCAGGCGCCCCCGCGGGTAAGGTTTTCTCATCGTAACCCACGCAGTAGTTATCCAGGAACGGTTGGTCGACCAAATCCTCGCTGATCAATACGTGCGCCAATCCGGCGACCAATGCGGCATCAGTGCCTGGCCGGATCGGGATCCACTCATCTTCCCGCCCAGCGGCCGTATCCGTATAACGCGGATCGATGACGATCATGCGCGCGTTAGAACGTTCCCGTGCCTGCTCCAGGAAATAGGTGATACCACCGCCGCTCATGCGGGTTTCCGCCGGATTGTTACCGAACAGCACTACCAGCTTGCTGTTTTCAATATCAGAGGTGCTGTTACCCTCATTGCTGCCGTAGGTATAAGGCATGGCGCAGGCGATCTGGGCGGTACTGTAGGTGCCATAGTGGCTGAGAAAACCGCCGTAGCAGTTCATCAGGCGAGCAACCAGCGAGGCATAAGGCGAAGAACGGGTGATATTGCCGCCGACAATGCCAGAGGTATAGTTGATGTAAACCGCTTCATTGCCGTATTTGGCGACGATACGCTGCAGGCTGGTGGCGATTTCGCTGTAAGCCTCTTCCCAACTGATGCGTTTGAATTTACCTTCACCACGTTGACCGACGCGTTTCATCGGGTAATTCAGACGTTCCGGATGGTTCATGCGCCGACGCATGGAGCGGCCACGCAAACAGGCGCGCACCTGATGGTTGCCATAAACATCGTCGCCCGTGTTGTCGGTTTCCACCCAGTAAACTTCGTCATCGCGTACGTGTAACCGCAAGGCGCAGCGGCTGCCACAGTTAACCGAGCAGGCTCCCCACACCACTTTATCCTGCGATGCGGATTGCACCGCCGTATCGACAGTTTCTGCCACTGCATGGCAGCTAAAAGGCAACGAAAAACCGCCAGCGGCCAGGGTCAAGCCCGCTACCGTGCCGGATTTCATTAGCGTACGGCGGCTGATACCGTTGGATGATGATGCTGCAGATTTTTGCTTCGACATAGCTCACTCCTGGTCTTGCCCGAACAACGGGAAACGTCATGCCTTGGTTGGCAGAGACAGGAGGAAGCTGAATTAGCGCTGGGTGGTTTGATGTGGAAAAACGATTCCCCCTCCATAAGTAAGGATATTACTCATTAGGGGGTAGTAAACTTTGTCTGCTATCAATAAATGTAGCTTTCATTCGTAAATAAAAACCATTCAAACGAAAAAAGCGCCCGTAGGCGCTTTCGATACACTATTTTCGCTAACACCGTGAGGTGGATTAACCGATATATTCCAGGCCGCCCATGTAAGGACGCAATGCTTCTGGCACCTGAATACGGCCATCGGCCTGCTGATAGTTTTCCAGCACGGCAACCAGAGTACGGCCTACGGCCAAACCAGAACCGTTCAGCGTGTGCACCAGGCGTGGTTTTTTCTCGGTTTTGCTGCGGCAACGAGCCTGCATACGACGCGCCTGGAAATCTCCCATGTTGGAGCAGGAAGAGATCTCACGATAGGTGTTCTGCGCAGGTAGCCACACTTCCAGATCGTAGGTTTTGCAGGAACCAAAACCGATATCACCGGTGCACAGCAGCACTTTACGATATGGCAGGTTCAGCAATTGCAGCACTTTCTCCGCATGGCCGGTCAACTCTTCCAGCGCATTCATCGAGTCTTCTGGGCGCACGATCTGGACCATTTCGACCTTGTCGAACTGGTGCATACGGATCAGGCCACGGGTGTCACGCCCGTAAGAACCGGCTTCTGAACGGAAGCATGGCGTATGCGCGGTCATCTTCAGCGGCAGATCTTCTTCATCGAGGATCTCGTCACGCACCAGGTTGGTAACTGGCACTTCCGCAGTTGGGATAAGCGCATAGTTGCTGCTTTCCGATTCTTCTTCCAGCGGTTTGGTATGGAACAGATCTTCACCAAACTTCGGCAACTGACCAGTACCGTACAGCGTGGCATGGTTCACCAGATACGGCACGTAGGTTTCCATATAGCCGTGCTGTTCCGTGTGCAGGTCCAGCATGAACTGGGCCAACGCACGGTGCATACGAGCCATTTGGCCTTTCATCACCACAAAACGCGCACCGGTCAGTTTCACCGCAGCGGCAAAGTCCAGCCCTCCGGCCATTTCGCCCAGTTCAACGTGATCGCGTACCGGAAAATCGTACTGACGCGGTTCGCCCCAGCGGCAGATTTCCAGGTTTTCGCTATCGTCTTTGCCATCCGGCACCGCGTCGTCCGGCACGTTCGGCATCACCAGCGCGTAATCACGGATCTCGTTCTGCAGCTTATCCAGTGCGGCCTTGGCAGCATCCAGCTTGTCACCCAGTTCGTTCACTTCGCGACGCAGTGGCTCGATATCTTCACCGCGCGCTTTGGCCGCGCCGATGGATTTCGATCGGGAGTTACGTTCTGCCTGCAGTGTTTCAGTTTCTACCTGCAGAACCTTACGGCGCTCTTCTTGCGAACGCAGCAGATCCAGATCGAGTTTAAAGCCTCTGCGAGCCAGTTTTACGGCGACTGCGTCTAGCTCATTACGCAGCAGATTGGGATCGAGCATGCTAATCCTGTGCTTGTTGTTATTGAAAGAGAAATTGTGTTTTATGCCGCAACGGTATAGCCGCATAAAAGAAGTGTGATACCCGCTAACCTTACCGCAACGGCAACGCTAGCGGTAGCGTTTTGTCTGGCTATTTTGATCCCGCTCAGCCAGCCATGCCAACTTTTCACCGATTTTACCTTCCAGCCCGCGTGAGGTTGGATGATAGTAGCGCGTGGTGGCCATTTCCGCCGGGAAATAGCTCTCTCCGGCCGCGTAGGCGTTGGGTTCGTCATGGGCATAGCGGTATTCTGCGCCCAGCCCCATTTCTTTCATCAGCTTGGTCGGTGCGTTACGCAGATGCTCCGGCACGTCATAGTCCGCCATCTCTTTGGCATCACGCATGGCGGCTTTAAAAGCGGTATACACGGCGTTGCTTTTGGGTGCACAGGCCAGATAAACGATCGCCTGTGCGATAGCGCGTTCCCCCTCTGCAGGGCCAACGCGGGTGAAGCAATCCCAGGCGGCAATAGCCACCTGCATTCCGCGCGGATCGGCGTTGCCAACGTCTTCAGAGGCAATGGCCAGCAGGCGGCGCGCCACATACAGCGGATCGCCACCGGCGGTAATAATTCGCGCATACCAGTACAAGGCGGCATCCGGTGCGGAACCACGCACGGATTTATGCAGTGCAGAAATCAGATCGTAATAGCGATCGCCTTTGTTATCGAAGCGCGCGCTGCGTTCACCAGAGACCTCTTTGAGCAGCTCCGGGGTTAATACCCGCATGCCTTTGCCGTCGATTTCCGCCATATCGGCCATCATCTCCAGGCTGTTCAAGGCGCGGCGGGCATCGCCACCCACCAGTTCAGACAGCATGCGCTTGGTTTCCGGCGGCAGCTCGATATTCTGATCGCCAAAACCACGCGCCTTGTCTTCCATGGCCTGATCCAGCACCTGGCCGATGTCGTCCGCCGTCAGCGCTTTGAGCAGATACACCCGCGCACGGGACAGCAACGCCGAGTTCAGTTCAAAGGAGGGGTTTTCCGTAGTAGCACCGATAAAGGTAATGGTGCCGTCTTCGATATGTGGCAGAAAGGCATCCTGCTGGCTTTTATTGAAGCGGTGGACCTCGTCAACAAATAGGATGGTGCGGCGGCCTGCATCCCGGTTTTGCCGGGCGCGCTCGATGGCTTCGCGGATCTCTTTGATGCCGGAGGTCACCGCTGAGATGCGCTCAACATCGGCCCGACCATAGCGGCCAATCAACTCTGCCAGCGTCGTTTTCCCGGTTCCCGGCGGCCCCCACAGGATCATCGAGTGCAACTGCCCAGCCTCGATGGCGCGTGGCAACGGCTTGCCCGGGGCCAGCAAATGCTGCTGGCCAATGTATTGCGCCAGCGTGGTTGGCCGCATACGCGCGGCCAGTGGCTGGAACTCATTGTGGGAAAAATCGAGTGACATGTTGCTCACGTAGACCTCACTGGCGCTGGTCGTCCAGCGTCACCCCCTTCGGTGGGGTAAATTTGAATTTGGCAGCATCAACGCTGCTGCTCTGCTGGCTCTTCAACTGATAAGCGCTGCGTTGACCATCTTGCTCAACCGCGGCAAAGCTTTTGATGGTGCCGCTATTGGTCACGGTGATGGCAAACTGTTTCAGATTACCGCTGCTGGCCTTTGGCGTCAGTTCGAAATCATCGCCTTTCTGCTTCACGTTGTACTTTTTCCAGTCGTTAGCATCGTTACGGGTGATCAGCATAAAGGGCGTATTACCGGTGGCGTTTTTCAGCCAGGTGGCCGTCACCTGCTCGACGAACGGGTTGTAGAACCACAGGGTCTCACCGTCCGAAACCAGCACGCTCTCATCCGGCGAGGTCATGTGCCAGTTAAACAGATTGGGGCGTTTTACCCATAACTCACCTTCCCCTTGCTGCACCGCAGCGCCGTCACTACTGGTGACCGATTGGGAGAAGCTGGCATGGAAACTGTTTACTTTCGCCAGACGACTTTGCAAATCTTGCGCAGCATCCGCCAACACGGAAGTAGACGCGAATCCCGAAAGCAGACAACAGGCCATCAACAGTTTTTTCATTATTCCAGATACCTTATGAAATGCGTTTACCGCAAACTGGGTCAATATAACCCTGAACACCTCCACTCTACCCGAAGCGCTTGACTGACAGCCAGAGCACTATTCCGATAAAGCGGGGGTTTACGCTTCTTTGCACAAGGGCCGCAAAGCGGCCCTTTTATTATGGTTACAGCGCCTGATGGCAATCAGTCATGCCGTGGCGGGGCCAGCACCTCACGGTTACCGTTATGCCCCTGCTCGCTGACAATGCCCTGCGCTTCCATCTGTTCGATGATACGCGCGGCGCGGTTGTAGCCGATGCGGAACTGACGCTGTACACCGGAAATCGAGGCACGGCGTTTATCCACCACAAACTCAACCGCCTGATCGAACAGCGGATCCAGCTCTTCGTCACCGTCCAGACCACCGCCTGCGCCACCCTCACCGTCTTCACCGGCGCTGAGAATGCCCTCTTTATACTGCGGCCGCTCACGCGCTTTCCAGTCTTTAACCACGGCATGAACTTCCTGATCGCGGACAAACGCCCCGTGCACACGCACCGGTATCGAAGAGTTCGGTGCCAGATACAGCATATCGCCCATCCCCAGCAAGGATTCCGCTCCTCCCTGATCGAGAATGGTGCGGGAGTCGATCTTGCTCGATACGGTAAAGGCGATACGCGTCGGGATGTTGGCCTTGATCAAACCGGTGATCACGTCCACCGAAGGACGCTGGGTTGCCAGCACCAGGTGGATCCCCGCAGCACGCGCTTTCTGTGCCAGGCGAGCGATCAACTCTTCCACCTTTTTGCCCACCGTCATGATCAGATCGGCAAATTCATCCACCATCACCACGATGTACGGCTCTTTTTCCAACACCGGCGGCGTGATATCCATGCTGTCGCTTGGCTTCCAGAACGGATCCGGGATTGGCCGCCCCATCGCCTCGGCCTGATCGACGCGCTCGTTATAGCCCGCCAGGTTACGAACCCCCAGGGCAGACATCAACTTATAGCGGCGCTCCATCTCGGCTACGCACCAACGCAACGCATTGGCGGCGTCTTTCATATCGGTAACCACATCGGTCAGCAGGTGTGGAATGCCTTCGTAGACCGACAGTTCCAGCATTTTCGGGTCGATCATGATAAAGCGCACTTCTTTCGGCGTGGCTTTATACAAGATGCTGAGGATCATGGCGTTGACCCCGACCGACTTACCAGAACCGGTGGTGCCGGCTACCAGCAGATGCGGCATTTTAGCCAGATCGGCAACCACTGGCTGACCCGCGATATCTTTACCCAATACGATCGCCAGAGGCGATGGATTATCGCGGAAGGCTGGGCAATCCAGCACTTCGCGCAGATACACGGTTTGCCGTTTGACGTTCGGCAACTCTAGGCCGACGTAAGGCTTACCTGGGATCACCTCCACCACACGCACGGCGGAAGTTGACAATGAACGGGCCAGATCGCGCGACAGGTTGGAGATACGCGCGGCCTTGACGCCAGGAGCCAAATCCAGTTCGAAGCGGGTAATGACCGGGCCAGGCAGAATATCGACCACGTCGGCCTTGACGCGGTAATCCGCCAGGCTGGCTTCCACCAGCCGCGCTTTCTGTTCCAGCGCGAAGGTATCGACCGGCTCGACCTCTTTCGGGGCCTCGGTCAACAGATCCAGCGTTGGCAGTGGCGTAGTCGGTTTCTGCAGCGGCATATCATTACGCATCAGGAATGGATGGATCAGGCTGTCCATCGCTGGTGCTGGCGGTTGCTGCTGAACGGGTGGCTGATAAGTCTGCTGCGGCTGGTAACCAGGCGCAGGGTTAGTTTGTGGACGCGGTGCCTGATAAGCGGGCACCTCAGGCTCAAACTGCCCGAACGGCACATCGTCTTCCAACTCGCTTTCCTGCTCGATGCTATCCTCAAGCTGTGGCGACAGAGTAAACAGCGGCTCGGTTGGGCCGTCATCCACCAGATCTGCCATCGGTGAGAAACTGTAGGCCTGGCGAGTATCCACCGGACGAGTCACCGGAGCCGGTTCTGGATCAGGCTGCGGCTCTTCTACGCCATAGCGTGCCTGTTGCTGCGCGGCAAATGCCTGACCGAGTTCGGCCTCACGCTGCGCATCTTCGTCATCTTGTTGATACTCTTCTTGCTGATACTCTTCGCCATAGCGCTGGCTTTGCTGTTCGGCAAAGGCCTGACGCAATGCGGCCTCTTGCAAGGCTTCATCTTCTTCCTGCGGATTGCTGACCGGTTCTGGCTGAGGTTCATCCCCACGGTTGCGCTGCTCCTGCTCCGCGATCCGCTGCGAAGGCAGCTTGATGCCGTAGGAGGCCAGCTCACGCCGGGTTGGAATACGCACCGGATTTGGCCGTGGCAGTTCCGGGCCGATGCCCTGTTTGATCTGCGAGCTCGCATCGCTGGTGGCAGTAAACGCAGGCATAAAGGTGTTGTTCACCACGCCGGCGGTTGCTGCGGCTGCGGCAGCCGCCGCTGGCCTCACTACCTCTCTGGCGCTGAAACCCGTCGAGCCAATGACATCGTCGCTATCCCGCTGGGCCGCAGAGAAATCAAACGGTGACGGCTCTGGTTTTGGCGTAACGGGGGTCTGCCAGTCACCCAGGCGCGGCTCATGTTCCTCACGATAAGGCTCCGTTACGCGCGTCGTTCTCGGTGCCGGAGTCTCTTCTGGCAGTTCAAACGAATACAGCGGCGGCGTGTCTTGTGGCGGCGCAGGGGTTAATGGATGCTGATTGATGGAGGCAGGCGCTGTCGGGGCCACGGTGACCGGAGCCTGAACGGCCGCTTTCGGCATTACCGGGATATCGGTAACGACCGGCGCTGGCTCGGCAAGCGGGAAGTCATCATCGCTGGCACGCAACCCACTCAATAAAGGATCAGCGGCATCTTGCGCTTCTTCTTCGGCGGTCTCGGTCACGGAAGAGGCAGAGAACAACGCGTCGTCCTCATCAACTTCCATAGCAGCAGGTGCCACAGGTTGGCCGCTTTCCTCGTGCTCATCGAACACGACATCGTCATCGTCGTGATAGCGGTCTTCACGGCGTGAACGGTTAGTCATAAAGGTAGCGGCGCCCAGCACTACACCACCAATTTTTTCCGCAATCACCAGCCATGACCAGCCGGTGAACAGAGTCAGCCCCACAGCCCAAATGCCGAGCAGCGCCAAGGTGGCGCCAATGCCGTTAAACCACGGCAACATGGCATTGCTTAGCAGGCTGCCAATCACCCCGCCGGAAGCGAAGTAATAGAGATCGTCGACGTTCAACGCCGCCAGGCCACACGAAGTAAGCACCAGCGCCAATGTGCCGATCAAACGTAACGAGAGCCCAAAGAAATCGACATAATCGCCGTCATCGCGCCGACGGTAACCGGACAGGCACAACACCAGCATAATCGGTGGGATCGCATAGGCAAGGACCCCAAAGGTGAAGAACAACGTGTCGGCCAACCATGCGCCTACTCCGCCGCCCAGATTGTGGATAGGCTCATGCCAGGCAGTTTGCGACCAACTAGGATCGGAAGGATTGAAACTGACCAACGCAGCCATAAGGTAAACGGCAAATATTGCCACCACGATCAACACAGCCTCGAGCAAACGCCGCCCACTGCTGAGTTTTTTCAGGGTAACTTCTTTATCTTCTGTGTATTCCTGGCTCAAGAAAGGCACTCCAGGTTCCTGTTGACGGATAGAGTAACGGCGCCGGGAAGTTTCCCCGGCGCCAAAACTGTATGAATAAACAGGAGTGTAACGAATTTAATCAGGTTTTGCACCTGCACCTTACCGTGTTTTGATAACCAGACGGTTACTCTGTTTGACTTCTTCCATCACGACGTAAGTACGGGTGTCATTAACCCCCGGTAAACGCAACAGAGTTTCGCCCAACAGCTTACGGTAAGCTGACATATCTGGCACACGGGTTTTCAACAGATAGTCGAAATCACCGGAAACCAGATGACACTCCTGAATTTCTTCAAGTTTTTGCACCGCAGAGTTGAATTGCTCAAACACATCCGGCGCGCCGCGGTTCAACGTGATTTCCACGAAGACCAGCAGGGAAGCATCCAGATAATGCGGGTTAAGCAATGCGGTATACCCATGAATAAAGCCTTGACGCTCAAGACGGCGCACACGCTCCAAACAAGGGGTTGGGGATAACCCCACGCGCTTTGAAAGTTCGACGTTCGAAATGCGCCCATCCTTCTGCAACTCATTGAGGATGTTGCGATCGATACGGTCGAGATCTTTCCCCGGGCGTTTTTTAGTATCTACCATTATTATTGTCTCTCTTATGTTCTTCCCTGCACTTGCCACACCCTAGCCAACGTCAATGTGCAAGGATTTGTTCCAAGCGAAGACCCGATGCCAGTGTTAAGCGGTTCATCCCCCTGAGGGAACAGGATACGTAATACCAACCGCCCTTGTGCTTCGTCACTATTCGTCACTACCATCTTCCGCCGTTGCCCAGCCTGTCTGTCACCTCTGGGCAACGAATTCAAATGATTTACGTTCAGAAATCCATCAACTCCCGCCAGGGCAAACCCTCCCTCACCCATCGCAACCCGGCAATGTTCTGCCTGGGTGGCGAAAATGCCTACGATTTGCTGCTGGCACGGGGTTAATTTCTTCTTCCTATGATGTTTTCGCAAATGCGCAGCGGATTGTCAAAGTAAAAGAAGTAAAATCAGTAGAACGTACCGCCAGCAAAACTGAGCACCTGATTTTTTGTTAAGAATTTCCCTCATTCAAAACCGGGCAGTTACCCCCATAAACCCGGCAATAACCGCGTTTTTAGCCTATTGCTGTACAAAATTATCGCGTTCAGTTCCCCGCCCTGCCGAGGGATAAAAACTCGGCTAATAGACGCTGGTTATCAAACAAATCGGTAACAACATCCCCTGGCGCTTTTTTTACTGCCGCATTTTCCCTACAATCGGTTCCATTGTCCGCCATTGTGGGAAACGAGGTTATTCATGGGCACGGCTAAACATAGCAAATTATTGATCCTGGGCTCTGGCCCAGCTGGCTACACCGCAGCGGTTTATGCTGCGCGCGCGAACCTGAACCCGGTATTGATCACCGGTATGGAGCAAGGCGGTCAGTTGACCACCACTACCGAAGTGGAGAACTGGCCAGGCGATGCCGAAGGTTTGACCGGCCCGGCGCTGATGGAGCGGATGCGTGAGCACGCAGAAAAGTTCGACACCCAGATCGTGTTTGATCATATCAACAGTGTCGATCTGCAGAACCGTCCTTTCCGCCTGTTGGGTGATAGCGGTGAATATACCTGCGATGCCTTGATTATCGCTACTGGCGCATCGGCCCGTTATTTAGGCCTGCCATCGGAAGAAGCTTTCAAGGGCAAAGGGGTCTCCGCCTGTGCTACCTGCGATGGTTTCTTCTATCGCAACCAGAAGGTCGCCGTAGTCGGTGGTGGCAACACCGCCGTGGAAGAAGCGCTGTATCTGTCGAACATCGCCTCTGAAGTTCACCTGGTGCACCGCCGTGACACTTTCCGCAGCGAAAAGATCCTGATCAATCGCCTGATGGAAAAAGTGAAGAACGGCAACATCATCCTGCATACGGACAGCACGTTAGACGAAGTGTTGGGCGATCAGATGGGCGTCACCGGAATGCGCTTACGCAGCACCAAAGACGCTGAGCAGACCAAAGACGTAGAGCTTGCCGGCGTATTTATCGCGATCGGTCACAGCCCGAACACCGCGATTTTTGGCGGGCAGCTTGAGCTGGAAAACGGCTATATCAACGTGCAGTCCGGCATTCACGGTAACGCGACCCAGACTTCCATCCCAGGCGTATTTGCCGCAGGTGACGTCATGGATCACATTTACCGCCAGGCAATCACTTCCGCCGGAACGGGCTGTATGGCCGCACTGGATGCCGAACGCTATCTCGACGGTATCGCGCAGGCCGAAGTTAAGTAAGCCCTCATCAGCAATGATACCGAGGCGGCCTGTGGGCCGCCTTATTTTTATCCCCCACCCCTGAAAGTTCAAAACAACCCCATCCGCGCTAAAAACGTGACTGTTGCCCAAGTTATGAAAGGGATATTTATTTCACGTCTACCGAGTGACGAGGTAACATTAGCGTTCACTTGTCTTATTTCCCGCTGAGACAAACACTTTTTTAACAGTACGTTAACCAAGCCTGCTACAACAGGCATCGGCGACGCAGACTACCTGATGAAAAAAACCAGACAGCACCAGTTAACCCGTTGGCTCAAAACACAGAGTACGTTGGCGCAGCGTTGGCTGCGTTTATCCATGCTGTTAGGCCTGGCAAGCGGCATTTTGATCGTCGCCCAGGCCTGGCTGTTGGCCTCACTGCTCCATGCGCTGATTATTGAGCATCAGCCCCGTGGCGAACTGGTTTCGTCATTTATCTGGTTGGCCGCCACCTTTGCCTTGCGCGCCTTCTTGAGCTGGCTACGCGAACGGGTCGGCTTCATCTGCGGGCAGGTCATTCGCCAGCGTATGCGTGCGCAGGTGCTGGATAAGCTGCAACAGCTTGGCCCCGCCTGGATCCAGGGCAAGCCCGCCGGGAGCTGGGCCAGCATCATCGTTGAGCAAATTGAGGATATGCAGGATTACTATTCCCGCTATCTGCCGCAAATGTATCTGGCCGTGTTTATCCCGGTGCTGATCCTGATCACCGTCTTCCCGATCAACTGGGCGGCCGGGTTTATCCTGCTGGCTACCGCTCCGCTGATCCCGCTGTTTATGGCGCTGGTCGGTATGGGGGCAGCCGATGCCAACCGCCGTAACTTTGTCGCACTGGCAAGGCTCAGCGGCAATTTCCTCGATCGCCTGCGCGGCCTGGATACTCTGCGTCTGTTTAATCGCGGCCAGGCTGAAACCGATCACATTGCCAAATCCTCAGAAGATTTCCGCCAGCGCACTATGGAAGTGCTGCGTCTGGCCTTCCTCTCCTCCGCCGTGCTTGAGTTCTTCGCCTCGATTTCCATCGCCGTGGTGGCGGTCTATTTTGGTTTCTCCTACCTCGGTGAACTGAACTTTGGCAGCTATGGCATGGGCGTAACACTGTTTGCCGGTTTTCTGGTGCTGATCCTGGCACCGGAGTTTTTCCAACCGCTGCGCGATCTGGGCGCCTTTTACCATGCCAAAGCTCAGGCTGTGGGCGCTGCTGAAGCGCTGGAAACCTTCCTGGCCGCCGAGGGTGAGCAGGTTGGCAATGGCTCTCAAACGCTAAATAGCGAAGAAGCACTGACCATACGGGCACAGCAGTTGGAAATCCTCTCGCCAAATGGGGTAGTGCTTGCAGGGCCGCTTGATTTTACCTTGCCAGCCAACCAGCGCATTGCTTTGGTCGGGCTTAGCGGTGCCGGGAAGAGTTCGTTGTTGAATCTGCTACTGGGCTTCCTGCCCTATCGTGGCTCGTTGCTGATCAACGGCATCGAACTGCGCGAGCTGGCTGCGGTTAACTGGCGTCAGCAACTGGGTTGGGTGGGGCAAAACCCCCATCTGCCAGCCCAAACGTTACGGGACAATATTCTGCTCGGCTACCCGCAGGCCAGCGAGGCCCAATTGCAGCAGGCCGTCGAACAGGCTTACGTCAGCGAATTCCTGCCCCACCTGCCAAAAGGGTTGGCAACCGATCTGGGCGACGGTGCTGCCCGCCTTTCCGTTGGGCAAGCTCAGCGTGTGGCCGTAGCGCGAGCGCTGCTCAGCCCGCGCCGCTTGCTGTTATTGGATGAGCCTGCGGCCAGCCTGGACGCCCACAGCGAACGTTTGGTGATGCAGGCGCTGAATGCAGCCTCTCATCAGCAGACCACGCTGTTGGTCACGCACCAGTTGGAAGATACCGAAGATTATGACCAGATTTGGGTGATGGACAGCGGCAAAATCGTGCAGCAGGGCAACTACGCCACGCTCAGCACCCAGCCCGGTCTGTTTGCCAAACTGATTGCACACCGCAGCGGGGAGCTATAATCATGCGCGTTTTGCTGCCATTCCTGGCGTTGTATCGTCGTCACACGTTTCTGATTTTACTGGGTATCGTGCTGGCTATCGTCACCCTGCTGGCCAGTATCGGCCTGCTGGCGCTGTCCGGCTGGTTCCTGGCCGCCTCTTCTCTGGCCGGGCTGGCGGGATTGTATACCTTCAACTACATGCTACCGGCCGCTGGCGTACGGGGTGCGGCAATCTTCCGTACCGCCGGACGTTATGCAGAACGGGTCGTCAGCCATGACGCCACTTTCCGTGTGTTGTCCCATCTGCGGGTCTTTACCTTCCGCAAGATCCTGCCGCTGTCACCGGGTGGTATTGCCCGCTTCCGTCAGGCTGAGCTTCTCAACCGCCTGGTTGCCGACGTCGATACGCTCGATCACCTCTACCTACGCGTTATTTCGCCGATGGT
The DNA here is from genome assembly GCF_001692375.1 of Serratia sp. 14-2641. NCBI lineage: Bacteria > Pseudomonadati > Pseudomonadota > Gammaproteobacteria > Enterobacterales > Yersiniaceae > Serratia > Serratia sp. 14-2641. The sequence goes on from NZ_LXKR01000044.1 coordinate 402,227, forward strand.
CAGCGCTGCGGTGGTGATTGTGGTGGTCACCTTCGGCCTCAGTTGGCTGGATGTTCCACTAGCCCTGACGCTGGGCGGAATTTTGTTATTGCTGTTGCTGGCCGTTCCGCCGATCTTCTATCGCGCAGGTAAGCCTATTGGGGAAGAGTTGACCCTGTTACGCAGCCAGTACCGCACCGACCTGACCGCCTGGCTCCAGGGGCAGGCCGAACTGGTGGTGTTTGGCGCGCTGGACGGTTTCCGAAATAAGCTCAGTGCAACCGAACAGCGTTGGCAAAGCCGTCAGTGGCAACAGGCTTCGCTAGGGGGGATTGCTCAGGCGCTGATGATCCTGGCAAGTGGCCTCACCGTCACGCTATTGATGTGGCTTGCCGCTGCGGGGATCGGTGGCGATACCCAACCCGGGGCCCTGATTGCCTTGTTTGCCTTTGCCGCCCTGGCCTCTTTTGAAGCCATGATGCCCGTCGCCGCCGCGTTCCAACATCTGGGCCAGGTGATCGCTTCGGCGACCCGGGTCAAGCAGATCATCGATCAGCAACCGGAAGTCACCTTCCCTGCCAGCGGTCCAGCCTCACAGCCAGGCGCAGAGTTGCAACTGAGCAAGGTGTCCTTCACCTATCCCGACCAGCCGCTGCCGGTGTTGAACAACGTGACGCTGAACATCGCCGCTGGTGAGCACATCGCGCTGTTGGGCCGTACCGGCTGTGGTAAATCGACCCTATTGCAATTACTGACCCGCGCCTGGAATGCTGACAGCGGCCAAATCCTGCTCAACGACCAACCATTGGCTAGCTATGATGAAGCTACGCTGCGCGCCATGACTACGGTAGTGAGCCAACGGGTACATATCTTCAGCAGTACCCTGCGTGAAAACTTGCGTATCGCCGCACCTGCGGCCAGCGATGAGGACTTAAACCTCGCACTGCAACAAGTCGGTCTGGATAAGCTGCTGGAAAATGAGGGGCTGAATGCCTGGCTGGGTGAAGGTGGCCGCCAGCTTTCCGGTGGTGAGCAACGCCGTCTGGGCATTGCTCGCGCCCTGCTGCATCAAGCCCCGCTATTACTACTGGATGAGCCAACTGAAGGGCTGGATGCCGAAACCGAACAACAGATCCTGGCCCTGTTGCGCCAGCATTGCCGTGGCAAGACGTTAATTCTGGTGACTCACAGACTCTATGGGCTCGAGCATTTCGATCGCATCTGCGTGATGGACGGTGGCAGTATTGTGGAACAAGGCAGCCATGCAGCGCTGATGCGCCAGCCTGGCCGTTACGCCCAATTCCGCCAACGTATCAGTAATGTATCGCTGTAAAACCGCCTGAGGGCGACGCTAAGAGGTTTTATGCGCATTGTTAAGCTGTCATCGCAGTCTGTAGCGTTTCCCTCACCAGAGGCCGCCCTGCACGATCCTAACGGACTGCTGGCCATCGGTGGCGATTTGGCACCTGCGCGGCTGCTGGCAGCCTATGAGCGCGGGATCTTCCCCTGGTATTCGCCTGGGGAAGCCATCCTCTGGTGGTCACCGGACCCTCGGGCGGTGCTGTTCCCAGCGCAATTCCATGTCAGCCGCAGCTTCAAGCGATTCCTGCGCAACCCGCCGTTCCGCATTACTCTCAATCATGATTTTGCCGCCGTGATCGCCGCATGCTCATACCGGCCCGATGAAGGCACCTGGATCGGCGAGGAGGTACAGCAAGCCTATTTACAATTGCATCACCTCGGGCACGCCCATTCCATTGAGGTGTGGCAGGGGGAAGAGCTGATCGGCGGCCTGTACGGTGTCGCTCAGGGAGCGCTGTTCTGCGGTGAATCAATGTTTAGCCGCACCACCAACGCATCAAAGTGTGCTTTATGGGCGTTTTGCCGCCATTTTGCCGGTTATGGAGGAGAATTGGTTGACTGTCAGGTGCTTAACGCTCACACTGCCCGGCTTGGAGCGAGAGAAATTCCCCGCCGCCAATTTTTGCAGCAGTTGAGCAACCTTCAGCGCAGGGTGTTAGCGCCGGAATGCTGGACAGCGCAAGTCATACCCCCACAGCTGGTTGAACTGCCCTCCCAAACTGACTAATTTTGTGGAATCGGTGCATTGTTCACCGACACTCCTTTACATAATGTGGGTTTTTCGGCATTATCTTGCCGGTTAAAAACTAAGGTAGTTACACCTAGAGGATTCGATGGCCAAAGAAGACAATATTGAAATGCAGGGCACCGTTCTTGATACGCTGCCGAACACCATGTTCCGTGTTGAATTGGAAAACGGGCACGTGGTTACCGCTCATATCTCCGGTAAAATGCGCAAAAACTATATCCGCATCCTGACGGGTGACAAAGTCACTGTAGAGCTGACCCCGTACGACCTGAGCAAAGGCCGCATTGTCTTCCGTAGCCGTTAATCGGCTCACCCGTCGCCAGCCACTGGCGACACCGAGGATGTGATCCCTCAAAAGAGCCCTTTCCGTTTACCCCCGCAGCAACGTTCTACACCGAGTTGTGTTGGCGCAGGTAAACTGAGAGGGCTCACTCATTTTGTTGGAGGCGAACATGTTCGCCCCGACCTGGTCCAATTTGTAGTCCGTGAAATTCACGTATAAAAAAAGCGATGCCAAAGCATCGCTTTTTCGTTACCTGCCTACCGCTTAGTGCACCGCACCTTCATCCGCTTTACGCTTCTGGGCACTGAGGAAGTGGTAAGTCAGCTGTTTCTTGTCTGCGTCCAGCTCGACTTTCACCGAGCCGCCGTCAACCAGAGAACCAAACAGCAGTTCGTTGGCCAGCGGTTTTTTCAGGCTTTCCTGCATCACACGCGCCATTGGACGAGCGCCCATCGCACGGTCATAGCCTTTCACCGACAGCCAGTCACGCGCTTCGTCGCTCACTTCCATCGACACGCCCTTCGCATCCAGCTGTGCCTGCAGTTCGACGATAAACTTGTCGACCACCTGCTGGATCACCGCAGGAGACAGATGGTTGAACCAGATGACGTTGTCCAGACGGTTACGGAATTCTGGCGTAAACACCTTCTTGATCTCGTCCATCGCGTCGATGCTGTTGTCCTGTTCGATCAGGCCAATCGATTTGCGTTCGGTTTCACGTACCCCGGCGTTGGTGGTCATCACCAGGATCACGTTACGGAAGTCTGCTTTACGGCCGTTGTTATCGGTCAGCGTCCCGTTGTCCATCACCTGCAACAGCAGGTTGAACACGTCCGGGTGCGCTTTCTCGATTTCATCCAGCAGTACCACCGCGTGCGGATGTTTGATCACCGCATCGGTCAGCAGGCCGCCCTGATCGTAACCGACGTAGCCCGGAGGCGCACCAATCAGACGGCTGACGGTATGACGTTCCATATATTCGGACATATCAAACCGCAGCAATTCGATATCCAGCGCCTTCGCCAGCTGCACGGTAACCTCGGTTTTCCCTACCCCGGTCGGCCCGGCGAACAGGAAGGAGCCCACCGGCTTGCGATCCTGGCCCAGACCGGCACGGCTCATCTTGATCGCTTCGGTCAGCGCCTCAATGGCCGGATCCTGGCCAAACACCAGCATTTTCAGGCGGTCGCTCAGGCTTCTCAGCACGTCACGATCGCTGGCGGAGACGGTTTTTTCCGGGATACGCGCAATGCGTGCAACTACGGATTCGATATCCGCCACGTTGACCGTTTTCTTACGCTTGTTCACCGGCAGCAACCGGCTACGCGCACCAGCCTCATCGATCACATCGATTGCCTTGTCCGGCAGATGACGGTCGTTGATGTATTTCACCGACAGTTCTACCGCAGCACGTACCGCTTTAGCGGTGTAACGCACGTCATGGTGCGCTTCGTACTTGGTTTTCAGACCGTTGATGATCTGAATGGTCTCTTCCGGCGTCGGCTCGGTAATGTCTATTTTCTGGAAGCGACGCGCCAGCGCACGGTCCTTTTCGAAAATATTGCTGAACTCCTGATAGGTGGTGGAGCCAATCACCCGGATCTTGCCGCTCGACAGCAGCGGTTTGATCAGGTTGGCGGCATCCACTTGCCCACCGGAAGCCGCACCGGCACCGATGATGGTGTGAATTTCGTCGATAAACAGGATGCTGTTCTTATCCTGCTCCAGCTGTTTGAGCAGCGCCTTGAAGCGCTTCTCAAAGTCGCCACGGTATTTGGTGCCTGCCAGCAATGAGCCGATGTCCAGCGAGTAGAGCGTGCAGTCTGCCATCACCTCTGGCACGTCGCCCTGCACGATCCTCCACGCCAGCCCTTCGGCAATGGCGGTTTTACCTACGCCGGATTCCCCCACCAGCAGCGGGTTGTTTTTACGGCGGCGGCACAGCACCTGAATGGCGCGCTCCAGTTCACGGTCACGGCCAATCAGCGGATCGATACCGCCGACGCGGGCCAGTTGGTTGAGGTTGGTGGTGAAGTTTTCCATACGGTCTTCCCCTCCAGGCTGCTCTTCGTTTACCGGGTTTTCCGCATTAGGTGCCTGGCCCGGCTCATCTTTACGTGTACCATGTGAAATGAAGTTCACCACGTCCAGACGGCTGACGTCGTGTTTACGCAGCAGGTATGCCGCCTGGGACTCCTGTTCGCTGAAGATCGCCACCAACACGTTGGCACCGCTCACTTCGCTCCGGCCGGAGGACTGCACGTGGAATACCGCACGCTGCAGTACACGCTGGAAGCTGAGCGTCGGCTGGGTGTCGCGCTCCTCTTCGCTGGTGGGCAGCGTTGGTGTGGTTTGTTCGATAAAGGCTTCCAGCTCCTGGCGTAACGCGGCCAGATCCACCGTACAAGCCTCGAGCGCTTCGCGCGCGGCAGGGTTGCTGAGTAACGCCAGCAACAGGTGCTCCACGGTCATAAACTCATGTCTGTGCTCGCGCGCTCTGGCGAAAGCCATGTTGAGACTGAGTTCCAATTCTTGATTGAGCATAGGCACCTCCCCAATAGATTGCCTTTTCAGGCTTTTTCCAGCGTACAGAGCAACGGATGCTCATTCTCCCTTGCGTAACGGTTCACATGGACCACCTTGGTTTCCGCAACCTCAGCGGTGAAAACACCGCAGATCGCCTTGCCTTGATAGTGGACCGTGAGCATCAGTTGCGTTGCACGTTCAATATCATAAGAAAAGAACTTTTGCAGAACGTCAATCACAAATTCCATCGGTGTGTAATCGTCGTTGTTAAGTATAACTTTATACATTGACGGCGGTTTTACCGCATCGATTTGTTTTTCTTCGGCCAAGTGTTCAATATTTAGCCAATCGTTGCTATTGCCCATTGCTGCTCATCTTCTCTGCCATGCCTCAGTATATGGGGCCATGTTCGGGTTATTCAAACGGGAGTATCAAGACTATTTTACCATCTTCGCGGTTAACGTGCCGCAGCACAACGCGATTAATCGCCCCTATCGCAGCCACAATTTGTTACCAAACCATATCAATAGCGTTAACTACTTCAAACTTTAGTGAACTGCCCGACACGGGCATTGGCCAATCCCTTGACGTGTTGATCATTTGCTCTAGAGTGTAATTTTGTGAGTTGTTGGTCTTTTGACCAGTTGGAACTCACCTGGATCAGTTATTCATCTCATTTTAAAAATAGCATTGCGAGGGATGTAGCAGCATGGAGACGGGTACTGTTAAATGGTTCAATAACGCCAAAGGGTTCGGCTTTATCTGCCCGGAAGGCGGCGGTGAAGATATCTTCGCGCATTATTCAACAATTAAAATGGATGGCTACCGAACGTTGAAAGCGGGCCAGCAGGTCAGGTTCGACGTACATCAAGGGCCGAAAGGGAACCACGCGAGCCTGATTATGCCGCTGGAAAGCGAGGCAATGGCCTAAACGCGCCCCTTCAGCCACTTCTGCACTACCAACTCAAAATGCCAGCCGCCGTACGACTGGCATTTTATTTTTGCTGTTACTCACGCGCCAAGGCGTCAATCGGATTCAACCGCGCAGCGCTACGTGCTGGCAGATAGCCGAACACCACGCCAATACCGGTGGAACACAAGAACGCGCTCAGCAAGGCCACAGGCGGGAAGCTGATCTGCCAGCCCGGCATCGCCAATTGCACCAACAGGCCAATCGCGAACGACAACGCTATCCCCAAAGCCCCCCCCACCAGGCAGACCAGCACCGCCTCGATCAGGAACTGTTGCAGGACATCGCCAGAGCGCGCCCCCACCGCCATGCGAATGCCGATTTCACGCGTTCTTTCCGTTACCGAGACCAGCATGATATTCATCACCCCAATCCCGCCAACCACCAGAGAAATCACCGCCACCAGGGTCAGGAACAGTTGCAGCGTACGGGTGGTTTTCTCCGCGGTTTGCACCAGGCTGTCCATGTTGTAGGTGAAGAAGTCTTTCTTGCCGTGGCGCAACGTCAGCAACCGCGTCAACTGCTGTTCCGCTTCCTGGCTGTTATAGCCTTCACGGATACGCACGGTGATCGAGTCAAAATAGTCGTTGCCCATCAGGCGATTGGCCATCGTGCTATAGGGCACCCACACGCTCAGCGCCTTGCTGCTGCCGAACATCGACTGTTTTTCCTTGGCCACACCGACCACCGTGGCTGGCATATTGCCGATCAGGATCACCTCTCCCACCACGTTTTTTTTATGCGGGAACAGCCGCCGCTGGGTATTGGCGTCGATCACCACCACCTGCGCCTGGGATTGTACCTGTAGGGCATCGATACCAACCCCCTGAGAAAGCGCCATGCCGTAAACTCGAAAATATTGTTCACCGACGCCCGCGACGTTGGCGGCCACATCAATATTACCAAACCGCAGCCGCATGCTGCTGCTGATATTCGGCGAAAGCGCACTGACATAAGGTTGCTCACGCAACGCGCTTAGATCGCCATACTTCAACGCCTGGCGGAAGTTGGGATCGTCATCACCAAAGTCTTTGCCGGGATAGATGTCCACGGTGTTGGTGCCGATGGATTTGATGTCTGCCAGGATCATCTGCTTGGCCGCGTCGCCGATCACCAGGATCGAGACCACCGAGGCAATGCCGATGATGATCCCCAACATGGTTAACGCCGTGCGCATCTTGTTGGCTGCCATAGCACGCCAAGCCATCACCAACGCCTCACGGAAACGACCCGCTACCTGCTGCCAGGAAGGCGCTGGCGTGGCCATATCCAGCATTTTGGCCTGCGGGTTACCCTGCGCCTGTGGCCGAGAGTCGGCGATGATTTCACCGTCCCGGATCTCGATAATCCGCTCTGCCTGTTGTGCTACCGCCGGATCGTGCGTGACGATAATCACGGTGTGCCCCTGCTCGCGCAGTTGCTTGAGGATCGTCATCACCTCTTCACCGGAATGGCTGTCGAGCGCACCGGTCGGTTCATCCGCCAGGATCACCTGGCCACCGTTCATCAAAGCCCGCGCAATACTGACACGCTGCTGCTGCCCCCCCGAAAGCTGGCTTGGCCGGTAGGTGATACGTTCCCCCAACCCCAGACGTTGCAACAAAGCCGCCGCCCTTTCGCGCCGTGCTGCCTTGCCCAGACCGGCATAAACCGCAGGCACCTCCACGTTATGCGCCGCACTCAGATGGGGTAGCAGATGATAGCGCTGGAAGATAAAGCCAAAATGCTCGCGCCGCAGTTGGGCCAGCGCATCACCATCAAGCGTTGCCACATCCTGCCCGGCTACGCGGTAAGTCCCGGCGCTGGGCTTGTCCAGGCAGCCGAGAATGTTCATCAGCGTCGATTTACCGGAGCCGGAAGCCCCCATAATCGCCACCATCTCACCGGCATCAATGCGCAGACTGACATTTTTCAGCACGTCTATGGTCTGATCGCCGGAGAGGTAGCTGCGCCGGATATCACTCAGTTCTAACAGTGCCGTCATCAGCTGGCCTCCGCGCCGCCGCGGCTGACAATCACTTCTTCACCGGCCTGCAACCCGCTGACAATCTGCACATCCACATTGTTGCGAATGCCGATCGTGACTTCACGCTTCTCTTCCTTGCCCTGTTTCAGCACCGAAATGTGGTAACGGTTATCGGCGATCTGATCCCCCAATGCCGCCAGCGGGACCACCAGCGCATCGCTGACGCCAGCCAGCTGAATATGCACCTGCGCGGTCATTTGCAGACGCAGCAAGCCCTGTGGGTTTGGCACTTCGAAACGCGCGTAATAGAAAATGGCGTTGTTGACCTTCTCTGGCGTGGGCTGAATGTCTTTCAGCGCGCCGTCAAAACGTTTGCTCGGATCCCCCAGCACGGTAAACCAGGCTTTCAGCCCCGGCTTGAGGTGGATCACGTCCGCCTCGGAAACCTGGGCCTTCACCAGCATGGTACTCATGTCTGCCAACGTCAGAATGTTGGGCGCTTGCTGCGCGGCGATCACCGTCTGGCCCTGCAAGGTGGTGATCTGTACCACATCGCCGTCCATCGGCGCTTCGATACGGGTGTAGGCAAGGTTGATCTTGGCGGTATCCAGGCTGGCCTGATTTTTGGCGATCTCCGCCCGAGTGGTCGCAACCTGCGCCTTTTTCACCGCCAGATTGGTGGCGAATTGGTCCAGATCCTGGCGCGATACTGCCTGCACCTTGGCCAGTTCGCGGTTACGCTGCAAGGTGACCTCTGCCAGTTGCTGCTCCGCCAAAGCCTGTTGCAGCTGGGCTTGCAGTTGCTGCAGCGTGGCTTCGCCTTCCCGAATGCTGTTTTGTGCCTGCTGAGGATCGATAATGCCGAGCAGTTGGCCTTTTTGCACTTTATCGCCAATCTCGACCTTCAGGCTCTCCAACTGTCCGCTGACCTGAGCCCCCACATCAACCTTACGCACCGCGTCCAGTTGGCCGGTTGCCAATACGCTTTGCTCAAGATCGCGTTTAACGACCTTGACGGTTTTAAACTCCACCGGGGCCGGATGGCTAAAGTGCCAATAAGCCACAGCGGCAAGCACCACCAGAACGGCGCACACCAGCAACCCGCGTTTCTTACTTTTGAATAACCACGTCAATGTTTGTTCCTACCTATTTCCTGTCATTCTCAGGCTGCCAACCATGGCAACCCAAGTAAATTAGCATGTTGCGTTTCCGATAACTAAACCCAGGCTCAACGTATTTCGAGCAATGCAATTTTGCCATGCCGTATTGAACTCCTGTTTAGTGAAGCCTTGATGAAATAGTCATTTAGACACAAACCAGGATTTCATCATGTCTCAGCTCAGCTATCCACTCATATCGGCCGAACCGGCCAGCCAACTGATGACGGCACTGATCAACGGCGAGAAAGTGCCCAGCAATGCCTGGAAAAAAACGTCATTCCGCCTTAAGTTTCTTGGCCGTTCGCTACTCTGCTGGCCCACGACTCGTAGCCTGCTCAATACGCTGGCCGCCAACCCGCTGCTGGATGAGATTTTAAGCGCGCAGCCCAATCTGCCCTGCAAGCTGCATCGCCCCTATCTGGCGAATAACATGAGCCGCATCGACCGTCTGTTTGCCCTGCGCGATCACTACGATCTGCTCGCCCAACGCATGCCGCTGAAGATGCACCTCGGCCAACTGGGGAGCCATCCCTTTACCTTGAGCCGCGCACAGGACAAAAATGGTGAGCACATCTGCCTGCAACTGGCCTCTCTGGACCATTTGAATAAAGAGGGTGAAACGACCCTACTGTTGCGTAATAGCCAAGGGATCATGCTGGCTGAAATGACCTTCACCTTGATGATTTACCAGCAACAACCCACGTTATTTATCGGAGGTATGCAAGGCGCCAATTCCACGGTGCCGCACGCTGAGATCCAGAATACGACCAAAGCCTGCCACGGCCTGTTTCCAAAACGCCTGGTGTTGGAAGGCATTTGCCACCTGGCCCAACAGTTGGGTATCCGGCAGTTGATCGCGGTAGGCAACACCACCCATATTTACCAAAACTGGCGCTACCACCACAAAAAGAAAAGTCAGCTGCATGCTGATTACGATCAGTTCTGGCTTTCCATGGGCGGCAAGCAACTCGATAACGGCTATTTCCTGTTACCCGAGCACATTGGCCGCAAGCCGATGGAAACCATCGCCAGCAAAAAACGCGCGGAATATCGCCGCCGTTACCAGTTACTGGATGAGCTCCAACAGGGGATTAGCAAACACTTTTCTTAATCCGCCCGGCCCCGCGCCAGCCATATCACGCGGGAGAACATTTTCTTCAACAACGGTGGCACCGAGTCGGTGCCCCACGCCCCGGCCTGCATGGCCACCTCAATCGCCAGATCGGGTTTTGAAGTGTGATGCACCGCTTTGATGATCACCTTACGCACCGGCATCTGTACCTTTAGCGGTACCGAAGCCACCCGGTGATAGACCGAGCTGAATCCCTCCCGATACATGAAATGCTCCATATCCGGCGCAGGTAGCACGGTCAAACGATCGCGCTCGTTATCTTCGTGATTATCCAGCATGCTGCGTACGGCATTGGCATATTTCTTCCCCGCTTCGTCACCATCTACCAGGGCGTGCCATTGAATGCCCATGCGCCGGGCAAACTTCAGCAAGGGTTTCAGCCCACATTGGGCAAACTCGATCACCCTCACGCCTTCGGACTCGAAACGATAGCCACACTGGCGCGCCAGTTCGTTAAGCAGCCAGACCTCGGTTTCCCCCTCCACCAGCAGCCAGCAACGGGCAAACAGCGAGGCGGGCCGGTTAAAGCGGATATGGAACGCAATGCGCCGCCCGTCCTCCGCACTTAGCCCCTTTGGCCCAAGGCAATAGGTGGCAACCCGGGCCGATTCGCGCACCAGGCGGCAAATATGCTCCACTGGCACCAGCGACACCAGTTCGCTGGAGTTGGTGGTGGTAATACGCTGCAACGGCATCTGGTTGAGCAACCCCCAGGCTACCGACAGCATGATGGGATGCAGGCGCGTTTCCGGGTCTTCTACCAGCAATAATGGCCGGGCATGGGGATCGAGTTTTACATTGCCCTTGGCCTGCAGCAGCGTAGAAAACATCCCCAGCAGGATCAGTCGCATGCTGCGGCTGTTAGGCTCGGCAATCATGCGGTTGATGCTGTCCAACGAACGCCACGCCTGTTGTTCCGGCGGCTGACGATGGCGGCGTGGCCCGGCAATCTGCGAACCTTGCTCGGCAAAATAGTGTTCCAGCAACTGCTGCATCGCCGCCAGCCCCTGCCGTAGTTCGGCATTGGTCAGCTTTTGCGGGTTGCGCACCAGTTCACGCGTCAGTTGATCCAACTGATGTGCCAGGGCTTCGTTATCGGCAGGGAGGCGATCGCTGAGTGAACTGGGCCGCAGGCGGCGGATAAAGCGCGCATCACGCAGCCGCAGCACCGGATGAATACGGATCAGGGCATGTACCAGTTGATCGATATGGTGCAGGTGCAAGGCGTTGCCATCGGCATCAAGAAAACGCCGCCAGGTGCATACCGTGTCATCATCGTCTAATTCCCCTTCGCAGCAGTAGTGAATGCGGCTCAGGCTATCTTCCCCCTTCGACCACAGAGGTGAAAGATGGCGATAGCGCGGCAGATGCGCATGGCCGGTATCCTTTTCACAAAAGGTAAAGATAATCTGCAAATGACGATCTTTCGCCGCTTCGTCGCCAGGTGGGAAGTAGAAATCTTTGGCTTCAAAGCGGTACAGCGTCTGTTCGGGGGCCAGCAAAAAGGTCATGGCGTCCAGCAGGCTGGACTTGCCCCAGGCATTTTCCCCCAGTAGCACGGTATTATCATCCAGCGTCAATGAAAGCCGGTTGATACCGCGAAATCCTACAATCTCAACACGCTCCAGGTACATCTGCTGACTCCTTTATTCGCCTGATACCTTGAGGATGAGCAATAAAGCCATTACAGGTCAAGCAGACATTGCCACAGCGTGCTGCAAACCACGTAAATACGCCACTTTACTCCTTAGGCCATTTTGGTTAGCGTGTTAGGTTTGCCGCATTATCCCAACTTAAAGGACGCTAGTTTCACATGTATTCAGGACTGCTGATTATACTGATACCGCTGATCGTCGGTTATCTTGTCCCCTTGCGTAGCGTCACCCTGATCCGGGCCATTAACCGCCTGCTGAGCTGGATGGTGTATGTGATCCTGTTCATTATGGGGATCAGCCTGGCATTCCTGGAAAACCTCAGCAGCAACCTGATGCTGATCTTTCAGTACACCCTGGTATTTTTTCTGTGCATTTTCTGCGCCAATCTCCTGTGGTTATCTTTGTTTGAACGCCGCCGCCCCTGGCACAGTACTCACAAGCAAGAAACGTTGCCCTCGCGCCTGCATATGGCATTGGAGTCCCTGAAGCTCTGTGGAGTGGTGGTGGGTGGTTTTGCCTTGGGCCTCACCCAGTGGCACTGGCTGCAATTTGCTGGCCAAGGCAGTGAATACGCCCTGCTGTTTCTGCTGCTTCTGGTAGGCGCACAGCTACGCAACAGTGGGATGACGCTGCGCCAGATTGCCCTCAATCGCCGTGGCATGATGGTCGCCGTGGTGGTGGCACTCAGTTCGCTGGCGGGTGGTGCAGTGGCAGCGCTGCTGCTGGGGTTGCCGCTGAAAGCCGGTTTGGCGATGGCTTCGGGGTTTGGCTGGTACTCCCTTTCCGGCATCCTGATCACCGACGCCTATGGCCCAGTGATGGGCAGCGCCGCCTTCTTCAACGATCTGGCTCGCGAGCTGGTGGCAATAATGCTGCTCCCTACGCTGGTGCGTCGTAGCCGCTCCTCTGCATTGGGTTTATGTGGTGCCACTTCGATGGATTTCACACTGCCGGTTCTGCAACGCAGCGGCGGGATAGAAATGGTGCCTCCCGCCATCGTGCACGGATTCTTGCTGAGCCTGTTGGCTCCGGTATTAATCGCCCTGTTCTCCTGACGCCCACGGGCGCGGCTCGCCGCGCCTGCTGATCAAAGCGTAATAATTCCCATCCGCACGCCAACTTGTTCTAAATCAAACTTTGTTAAAGTTGTATCACAAAAGCCTTTTTAAGGTTGCGTCATCGATCTATGCTTCAAAACAAGCATTATAAATGCAACTTTAAAAAAGGAAGCGATTATGTTCTGTGTGCAATGTGAACAAACCATCCGGACACCGGCAGGTAACGGCTGCTCTTACGCCCAAGGGATGTGCGGCAAAACGGCAGAAACCTCCGACCTGCAGGATCTGTTGATAGCGGCGCTGCAAGGGCTCTCTGCCTGGGCCTTGCAGGCGCGCGCGTTGGGCATTATCGATCATGATGTCGACAGTTTCTCCCCACGCGCCTTCTTCTCTACGCTGACCAACGTTAACTTCGATTCCGAACGCATTATCGGCTATGCACGTGACACCATTGCCCTGCGTGACTCGCTGGCGGTTCGCTGCCGCCTGCTCGACGCCAGTGTGCGGGTCGATCACCCACTGGCCCAGCTGCAACTGGCTGGCAACGATATGCCTGCGCTGTTGCAACAGGCTGCGCAGTTTGCCCTCAATAAAGATAAAGCCGAGGTAGGCGACGATATCCACGGCCTGCGGATGCTGTGCCTGTATGGCCTGAAAGGGGCCGCCGCCTATATGGAACATGCCCATGTGCTGGGCCAGTTCGACAACCAGATCTATGCTGATTACCACGCCTTTATGGCCTGGCTGGGCACCCAACCGAGCGATTTGGAGACCCTGCTGAACAACTCGATGGCCATCGGTAAAATGAACTTCAGCGTGATGGCTATTCTGGATCGCGGCGAAACCAGCGCCTTTGGCGACCCACAGCCGACCAAGGTCAACGTGCGCCCGGTGGCGGGCAAGGCGATCCTGATCTCCGGACACGACCTGAAAGATCTGCGCTTGCTGCTGGAACAGACCGCAGGCACCGGCATCAACGTGTATACCCACGGCGAAATGTTACCGGCCCATGGCTATCCAGAGCTGAAAAAATTCCCACACCTGGTGGGTAACTACGGTAGCGGCTGGCAAAATCAGCAGACCGAATTTGCCAAATTCCCGGGTTCGATCGTCATGACCTCCAACTGCATTATCGATCCGAACGTCGGCAACTATGGCGATCGCATCTGGACGCGCAGCATCGTTGGCTGGCCTGGTGTCAACCATCTGGAAGGGGATGATTTCAGCACCGTGATCGCTCAAGCCCAGCAGTTGGCTGGCTTCCCTTACAGCGAAATCGAACAACTGATCACCGTCGGTTTTGGCCGCCAGGTACTGCTCAGCGCTGCCGATACCGTGGTTGATCTGGTAGTACAGAAAAAACTGCGCCACGTATTTCTGGTAGGTGGTTGTGACGGCAGCCGTGACGAACGCAGCTACTTCACCGATTTTGCCCGCAGCGTGCCGCAAGATTGCCTGATCATGACGCTGGGGTGCGGTAAATACCGCTTCAACAAGCTGGACTTCGGCACGCTGGAAGGGCTACCGCGCCTGCTGGACGTTGGCCAATGTAACGATGCCTATTCCGCCGTAATGCTGGCAGTCAAACTCGCCGAGAAAGTCGGTGGCACGGTCAACGACCTGCCGCTCAGCCTGGTGCTGTCTTGGTTCGAGCAGAAAGCGATCGTCATTCTGCTGACGCTGCTGTCGCTAGGGGTGAAAAATATCGTCACCGGCCCAAGCGCCCCGGCGTTCCTGACCGACAATCTGTTGGCGGTGCTGAATGAAAAATTCGGCCTGCGTTCGGTCACCACCGTAGAGCAGGATATGCAAACCCTTCTCGGCTAAGGCCGTTGTTCCGGGGCTGCCCATCGCGGCGGCCCCGTTTGTTTTGAGGTGCCCTATGAGCCAACCCAGCCCACTTTGCCCCAACCCGATGCAGGTGCACTCCCTGCAACAGGAAACCGCCGACGTCTGGACGCTGAACCTGATTAATAACGACTTTTATCCTTATCAGCCCGGTCAGTTTGCATTGGTCAGCATTCGCGACAGTGAAGATACGCTGCGCGCCTATACCCTCTCCTCTTCACCCGGCCTGAGTCCTTTTATCAGCATCAGCGTGCGTTGCCTGGCGGATGGCCTCGGCTCACGCTGGCTGACGCAAGAGGTCAAACCTGGCCAAACACTTTGGTTATCAGACGCCCAGGGAGAATTCAGCTGCGTGCAACACCCCAGCGATAGCTACCTGATGCTGGCTGCCGGCTGTGGCGTCACACCGATCATGTCTATGTGCCGCTGGTTGGTGGTGAACAAACCGCAATGCGATATCCGAGTGATCTTTAACGTCCGCACCCCTGCCGATGTCATTTTTGCCGAACAGTGGCAACGGTTATGTTCCGCCCATCCACAATTGCAACTGACCTTGATGGCAGAGCAGGATGCGCAGCGCGGTTTCCTGTCTGGCCGCATCAATGAGCAAGTGTTGCAACAGGCCGCGCCGGATATCGCCTCACGTACCGTGATGACCTGCGGCCCGGCCCCTTACATGCAACAGGTTGAGCAGCTTTGCCTGGGGCTCGGCGTACCCGCTGCCAAATTCCATCAGGAACAGTTCCACACCTCGGCAGAGTTGGATGATGGGAAAAGCGAACAGTTAACATTGCGCATCGGTCAGCCACTGCGTGAATTCCGCGTGCCGGTCGGCAGCACCTTGCTCGCCGCTTTAGAAGCCCATAAGTTACCGGTCAATGCCGCCTGCCGTGCTGGCGTTTGCGGCTCGTGTAAAACCCGTATTATCGATGGCCAATACACCACCACCAGCACCATGACGTTAACCGCTTCGGAAATCGAACAGGGTTACGTGCTGGCCTGTAGTTGCCAGCTACAAAGTGACGTCACCCTCGCCTGAAGCTTTGCCCCATCTTCCCGATGGGGCACATATCGATAAGCGTATCCCCTAATGCCCTTCTACACTTTCTGTTTGCCTCTAACCGGGCGAGTACCCCTCATTTTGGATAATGACTGGAGGAACGATGAAGCAAACAGTAGCCACGCTGATCGCCAAAACGCTGGAACAGGCAGGTGTAAAACGGATCTGGGGCGTTACCGGCGATTCGCTCAACGGCCTGAGTGACAGCCTGCATCGGATGGGAACCATCGCCTGGATGGGCACCCGCCACGAGGAAGTCGCCGCCTTTGCTGCCGGTGCCGAAGCGCAGCTCACCGGCCAATTGGCGGTCTGCGCAGGCTCCTGCGGCCCCGGCAACCTGCACCTGATCAACGGCCTGTTCGATTGCCACCGTAATCACGTCCCGGTGCTGGCTATCGCCGCCCATATTCCTTCCAGCGAGATCGGCAGCGGCTACTTCCAGGAGACGCACCCGCAAGAGCTGTTCCGCGAATGCAGCCATTACTGCGAGCTGGTGTCCAATCCTGAGCAGTTGCCGCGAGTACTCGAGATTGCCATGCGTAAAGCGATCCTCAACCGAGGCGTCTCGGTGATTGTGCTGCCAGGGGATGTCGCACTGCAAATGGCCCCAGAAGATGCCAGCATGGTGTGGCATACGCCTGCGCACCCATTGATGCAGCCACCGATGAGCGAGCTGCAGAAACTGGCAGAAACGCTGAACAGCGCCAAAAACATCACCCTGATGTGCGGCAGCGGCTGCGCCGGATCGCATGACGAAGTCGTCAAACTGGCCGAACTGCTGCAAGCCCCGATTGTGCACGCCCTACGCGGTAAAGAGCATATCGAATGGGATAACCCTTACAGCGTCGGCATGACCGGGCTGATCGGTTTCTCCTCCGGCTACCACGCCATGATGAACGCGGATACCCTGGTGCTGCTAGGCACTCAGTTCCCTTATCGGGCGTTTTATCCTACCCATGCCAATATCATTCAGATCGATATCAACCCCGGCAGCATCGGAGCCCATTGCCCGGTCAATATGGCGCTAATGGGCGATATCAAAACGACGCTCAGCGCCTTGCTGCCACAGCTGCAAGCCAAAAGCGACCGCAAGTTCCTGGATAAGGCGCTGGAGCATTACCGGGAAGCGCGTAAAGATCTCGACGGGTTGGCTACTGCGAACGATGACCAGCCGATCCACCCACAATATCTGGCACAGCAAATCAGCAACTCAGCCACGGATGACGCCATCTTCACCTGCGATGTCGGCACGCCGACGGTGTGGGCAGCTCGGTATTTGAAAATGAACGGCAAACGCCGCCTGCTCGGTTCGTTCAACCATGGCTCAATGGCCAACGCCATGCCACAGGCGATTGGTGCCCAGGCCACCGAACCGGATAAACAGGTGATCGCCATGTGCGGTGACGGTGGCTTCACCATGCTGATGGGGGATTTTCTGTCGCTGGCCCAGTTGAAGCTGCCGGTCAAGGTGGTGGTATTCAATAACAGCGTGCTGGGCTTTGTGGCAATGGAGATGAAGGCCGGTGGCTACCTTACCGATGGCACCGATCTGCACAACCCAGACTTTGCCGCCATCGCCAATGCGGCAGGTATCAAAGGCATTCGGGTAGAAAAGGCCTCCGAGCTGGACGCAGCATTACAGGAAATGCTTGCTCATCCCGGCCCGGCCCTGCTCGACGTGGTCACGGCCAAACAAGAGCTGGCGATGCCGCCGCAGATCAAATTCGAACAGGCTAAAGGGTTCAGCCTGTATATGCTGCGCGCCATCATCAATGGCCGCGGTGATGAGGTCGTCGAACTGGCCAAAACCAACTGGCTACGTTAATCGCTTCTGGGGACAATGAAGTTGGTTGTCCCCTGCATTTTCCGCTTTTGCCCCGCGCTAATCCGGTTATGATGAAAGCTACTTCCTCATCGGCTACCAAGGACCCGTATGCTTATCGATTTACGCAGTGACACCGTTACCCAACCTAGCGCAGAGATGCGCACCGCCATGGCGCAGGCTGACGTCGGCGACGACGTGTATGGCGACGATCCCACCGTCAACGCCCTCCAGGCCGAAGCGGTCAGGCTCTCTGGCAAAGAGGCGGCATTATTCCTGCCTACCGGCACCCAGGCCAACCTGGTAGCCCTGCTGAGCCATTGCCAGCGTGGTGAGGAATATATCGTTGGCCAGCAGGCGCATAACTACAAATATGAAGCCGGTGGTGCCGCCGTGCTGGGCAGCATCCAGCCCCAGCCGATCGAAGCCAATCCCGATGGCACGCTGCCGTTAGATAAAGTCGCCGCCGCCATCAAGCCTGATGATATTCACTTCGCCAAGACTCGTCTGCTGAGCCTGGAAAACACCATCAGCGGCCGCGTGCTGCCGCTGGAATATCTGCAACAGGCCTGGCAGTTCACTCGTGAGCACCAACTGGCTCTGCACATTGACGGCGCGCGCATTTTCAACGCAGCGGTGGCACTTAACGTGCCGCTGAAAACCCTTGCCCAGTATTGCGACACCTTCACCATTTGCCTGTCGAAAGGCCTGGGTGCACCGGTTGGCTCGCTGTTATGCGGTAGCAAAGCGTTTATTCAACGTGCCAACCGCTGGCGCAAAATGACCGGTGGCGGTATGCGCCAGGCTGGTATTCTGGCGGCTGCCGGGCTCTATGCCCTGGAGCACAACGTCGAGCGGTTGAAAGAAGATCATGACAACGCCAAATGGCTCGAACAGCAGTTGCGTGACATTGGCGTGGATATTGCCGAACCGGGCGCACAAACCAACGTGCTGTACCTGCGCCAATCCGCGGAGCTGGCGGCCAAGCTCGGCCCCTGGATGCGTGAACGGGGCGTGTTGATCAGCGCCGGGCCGTTGACCCGTATCCTGACGCATCTCAACGTTAGCCGTCAGGATCTGCAAAAAGTGGTCGATCTGTGGCGGGAATTCTTGCAGCAGCACGCCTAACTTTTTTGCAATAACACCGGGAGGCACCGCTTCCCGGTTCTCGCCAAACTCGCGATCTCAGCCTAGTTCCAATACCTGAAGGGATATCATCTATGAGTCATAAATTTCGCCAGACGCTATTAGCTCTCACCCTCGTTAGCAGTGGAATGATGTTTACCTTACCAGCCAACGCCGCCCCGGCGCCAGCCCAACAGCAAACGCAGGCTCCCGGCTATTACCGCATGATGTTGGGTAACCTGGAGGTGACGGCGCTATACGACGGTTATACCCATCTTGCGACAAAGTTGTTCCATGGAGTCAGCGAGCCGGATATGCAAAAGTTGTTCGCCCGCATGTTTACCGACAGCAAGTCAGGCATACAGACGGCAGTTAACGCGTTTCTGGTGAATACTGGTACGCATCTGGTCTTGGTCGATGCCGGTACCTCGCAGTGTTTTGGGCCGACGTTGGGTGCGATCAAGAACAACCTGCGCGCGGCAGGTTATCAGCCAGAGCAGGTTGATATGATATTGCTGACGCATCTGCACCCCGATCACGCTTGTGGCATCACCGATCAGGGCAAGGCCGCCTTCCCTAACGCTACCGTCTATGCCTCCAAGGCCGATGGGGATTATTGGCTGAGTAAAGAGATGGCGTCCAAAGCCCCGAAGGACGCGCAGCCGATGTTCAAGATGGCCCAAGACGCCGTGGCCCCTTATGCCGAACAGGGCAAGCTGAAATTGTACAGACCTGGGGAGCAGTTACTTCCTGGGCTGGAAGTGATAGCGACACCGGGCCATACGCCTGGGCATGCCTCTTACCTGTTCAGCTCCGGCGGCCAGAAACTGCTGTTGTGGGGGGATATCGTCCACAGCCACTCTTTGCAGTTTGCCAAACCTGAAGTCGCCGTGGA
Source organism: Serratia sp. 14-2641 (assembly GCF_001692375.1). Taxonomy (NCBI): domain Bacteria; kingdom Pseudomonadati; phylum Pseudomonadota; class Gammaproteobacteria; order Enterobacterales; family Yersiniaceae; genus Serratia; species Serratia sp. 14-2641. The sequence continues at coordinate 421,816 of NZ_LXKR01000044.1, forward strand.
CTTTGACACGGACTCCAAACAGGCGATCGCTACCCGGCAGAAAGTGTTTGCCGATGCGGCTGAAAACAAACTGTGGGTTGGCGGAGCGCACTTACCTTTCCCTGGCCTGGGCCACGTGCGCGTCGAAGGTAAAGGCTATGCGTGGGTGCCGGTTGAATATGCTCCAGTGGAAGTCGGCGAGAAGAAACCTTAACGCAGATTGAGGACAACGGGCGGCGCATGCGGCGCCCGTTTAATTGTGCACATTACGATAACTCAAACCACCATCCGGCCATAGAGCCAGTAACCCACAGCCAGTATCAGCAGCAGATTCAGCACTACGCTGAGAATAAAATAGGTTTTGAACGGTTGTTTCTGCGTTTTATGGCGGAACAGTCGTTGCCCGATAATGGCCCCTATCCAACCGCCCAGCACGCCGAACAGCAGCAGGGTGATTTCCGGAACCCGTTGCCAACTTTTACAGGCGGCCAGCTTATCGGCACCGTAGATCAGCAGGGTCAGCAGGTTTACCAGCAGCAACCACGTCCACAGCGGAGCGGGAAAACACAGGCTGCCAGCCAGGGCAATTAGCAGCAGCAAATAACACAGGGAATTGATTTTCATCGGGCATGGGCTCGTTGCTTGATCGCCGCGTAGTGTGAACCGCCCTCCGTGCAGATGCAACTACTGATACCCATACAAAAAGTGCATTTAGCCCGCTAATTTGTCATTCTATGCCCTATGGATTTCAAGCCGCAGCTTGAAAGACGACGGGTAAAGCTACGCTCACATTAACATCAATAAACTAAGGCAGCGCAATGACCTCCCAACGTATTCTGGTTCTTGGAGCCAGCGGTTATATTGGCCAACACCTGATCCCCCGGTTGACCGAACAGGGCCACGAAATCACCGCCGCAGCACGCCGTATAGAATGGTTGGAAGAGCAAAACTGGCCACATGTAAGCTGCCGCTACGTGGATGTCTACCGTCCAGAAACGCTAACGGCGGCGCTATGGCAGATCGATGCCGTTTACTACCTGATCCACGGCATGGGCGATGGCGATGATTTTATCGAAAAGGAACGCCAGGCGGCGGAGAACCTGCGCGATGCCTTGCGAGGATCCAACGTTAAACAGGTTATCTTCCTTGGCGCACTGCAACCAGAGGGCAATAGCTCCCCTCACCTCATCGCCCGTAAACTGACCGGCGAAATCCTGCGCCAAAGCGGCATTCCCGTCACCGAATTGCGCGCCAGTATCGTGGTTGGCCCAGGGTCAGCCGCGTTCGAGATCATGCGTGATATGGTCTATAACCTGCCAATCCTGACGCCGCCGCGTTGGGTGCGCTCAAAATCGTCCCCGGTCGCACTGGATAACCTGCTCACTTACCTGACCGGGCTTCTGCAACACCCGGCGCAGGAAAACCGGATTTTTGACGTGGCCGGGCCGGAGTACATCAGTTACCAAACCATGTTCGAGCGCTTTATCAAGATCAGCGGTAAAAAGCGCTGGCTGATCCCGGTGCCGCTGCCGACACGCTTTATCTCGGTATGGTTTATCAGCATGATCACCTCTGTGCCAACCTCGATTGCCAGCGCGCTTATCCAGGGGCTGAACCATGACTTACCTGCCGATGGCAAACCGCTGCAAGCCTTGATCCCACAGCCACTACAAACCTTTGATGAGGCGGTTAAGGAAACGCTACGCCGCGAAGACGAGGTGGTCGACTCTGCTGACTGGGGTTACGATCCTGAAGCCCGCGCTCGCTGGCGCCCTGGTTATGGCTTCTATCCCAAACATGCGGGCTGTGAGCTGGATACGCAGGCCTCGAGTGAAGCGCTATGGCATGTCGTGCAGCAGTTGGGCGGCAAAGAGGGATACTTCTACGCCAACATCCTGTGGCAAATCCGCGCCCGCATGGACGATATGATCGGCAACGGCGTCGTCTATGGCAGGCCGCAGCGTGACACACTGGAAGTCGGCGATCTCGTCGATGGCTGGAAAGTGATCACCAAGAAGCCATTACGGCAGCTGGCATTGATGTTCGGGATGAAAGCCCCGGGGCTTGGTCGTCTGACCTTCAGCATCAAAGACCTGGGCGATCGTCGCCAGCTCGATGTCCGCGCCTGGTGGCATCCTGCCGGTTTCAGCGGGCTGTTATACTGGTTTGTCATGATGCCTGCCCACCTGTTTATTTTCCGTGGCATGGCCAAACGGATTGCCCAATTGGCCGAGGAGTACGATAACCAGCGCCCTCATTAGTCTAATTGTCGATCAACCGCACAGTTTGCTGTCTCGGTTAGGTCCTTTCTCATTGCATAGCGCACAAAATCACGAAAGAATGGCACCTTATTTGCTGGGGCGCGCTAAAACGCCCTCAGCATCCTGATTTTTGGTGAGAACAGAGTGAGTTATGAAGGTATTGGTCACCGGTGCAACCAGTGGGTTAGGCCGTAACGCCGTTGAATATCTCCGCCGTAAAGGCATAAAAGTACGTGCCACCGGGCGCAATCAGGCCATGGGTTGCCTGCTGGAAAAAATGGGTGCCGAATTCATCCATGCCGATCTCACCAACCTGATTTCTTCACAGGCCAAAGCCATGCTGGCGGATGTGGACGTGCTGTGGCACTGCTCCGGTTTCACTTCCCCATGGGGCACGGAAGAAGCCTTCGAACTGGCCAACGTCCGCGCTACCCGCCGCTTGGGGGAATGGGCTGCGGCCTACGGTGTGGAACGATTCATTCATATTTCGTCGCCAGCGATTTACTTTGATTATCACCATCACCGCAATGTGGATGAAGACTTCCGCCCGGTTAGATATGCCAACGAGTTTGCCCGCAGCAAGGCCGCCGGGGAACAGGTGGTGCAACAGTTGGCGCTGTCCAATCCGCAAACCCATTTCACTATCCTGCGCCCACAGGGGCTATTTGGCCCACACGATAAAATCATGCTGCCGCGCCTGCTGCATATGATCAAACACTACGGTAGCCTTCTGTTACCGCGTGGCGGGGATGCACTGGTCGATATGACCTATCTGGATAATGCGGTACACGCCATGTGGCTGGCCACCGTGAAGGAAGAGACTCCTTCTGGCCGGGCCTACAACATCTCCAATCAGCAAGCCTGCACGCTACGCACCGTACTGCAACAGTTGATCGATGAGTTGGGCATGAAGTGCCGCATCCGCTCGGTGCCCTACCCGATGCTGGATATGATGGCACGTGGCATGGAAAAGCTAGGCAGTAAAAGCGATAAAGAACCCGTGTTGACCCATTACAGCGTCGCCAAGCTCAATTTCGATCTGACGCTGAACACCACTCGCGCACAGCAGGAACTGGGTTATCAACCCGTGGTTTCGCTAGAAGAAGGTATTAGCCGTACTGCTCGCTGGTTAAAAGAGCACGGTAATCTGCACGGGCTATAACTCCCCCTCACCCCAACCCTCTCCCACAGGGAGAGGGAGCTGAAAGTCCCTGCACATTTGGCGGTAAAGTGATAATCTCAGCAAATTTGATCGCCCACTCATCCAAAGTGCAGCACCGAATTTTCAAACCCACTTCGATCGGTCCCCTCTACCATACGGAGAGGGCGCTGATAGTCCCTGCACATTTGGCGGTAAAGAGATAATCTCAGCAAACTTGATCGCCTACTCATCCAAAGTGCACCACCGAATTTTCAAACCCACTTCGATCGGTCCCCTGTGGGAGGGTGAGGGCATTTTTTGGCGTTAGCGCATAGCTCCGTATTTGCTTAGCAACGCCTCAATCATCGCCTCACTTTCTGCATCTGGCTCACCGCGATAATCGCTGGGCCGGAAATGCATCTGAAACGCCGCGACCAGATTGCGCTGCTGCTTAGCATCCCATGAGGGATCAACACCATAGCCGTATCGTGCCAGCTTTTCCAACAGTGACGCCATCGCCACCGGCGCATGCTTATCACGACCGGCCAGATAACGTTCCACCTCCCGCTCATCCGGCCAGGCACCAATGCCTGCCTGCGCCAGCTGTTGCCATGGGAAGAGTGGGCCAGGATCCTGCTTGCGCTGCGGGGCGATGTCACTGTGCCCTACCACGTCCGTCGGTTGCAGCGCGTAACGTTGCACAATATCGCGGCTAAGTTGGATCAGTAACGCAATTTGCTCGGGCGTATAAGGCTGCCAGTCTGTCTCCAGCAAGTTACGGGTAAAGCCCCGGTTGACGATCTCAATGCCGATCGAGGTATCGTTCAAATTGGTACGTCCACGCCAGTTGCTGGCCCCTGCATGCCAGGCTCGCAACGCTTCGGGCACCAGTTGATACGCCACCGGTTTACCGCCCTGCTGTGGCGGATGGGCGGGCAGCAAGTAATGGGCGCTGACGTGTTCGTCGGTCAGCGTTTTCAGCGAAGAGTGAAAGTCTTCTGCAGTGTAGTGCATCACCAGGAAGCGGATACGCTGATCGGCCCCTGGTGCCTGATGCAGCGTTTCCAACTGATAGCTACCGTGATCCACCAGCGTGCTGGTGGATTGCTGTTGGCACCCCGTCAAAACTGCAATGGCAGCGATCCACAACCACTTAACCAAAATACGCTCCTTCCTGCTGTGAAATTCCGTCATCAGGATCTGGCGGAATCTGACGCAGTCTCAGCCGCACGCAATTGCTGCAACAGCTTTTGTCTGCCGTAATAGCTCTTGACCCACGTTGCCAGACAATAAAGCCCAAGCGCGGCCTCAATCGAATGATATATGGGGTCAAACTCACCGGTAAAGAACTTAAGCAGAGCCATTCCAAGCGTGGCAACGCCCCCGATCAACAACCAAGTCATCAACTTGGTCAGTTGGCTAATTTTCTGTTGCAGTTCATTGCTGACCTGTGTGGTATTTTCCATTTAACTTCCTTGTTGTCTCACGGCAATGCCGCTCAGATTACTGACAAAGTGGCGATTTTGCTGAATTGGTCGGGGGTTGCACATATTTGACCGTAGAGCGCCGCATGCTGCGCCCGCTTAACAACGTTATGCGCCTGTCGGTGAATGTCAGCGGCTGACTTTTACCGCGGTACCACTGACGCTGACCATCAGCATGGTGCTGTCTTTACCCACGGTTTGATAATCGATATCGATGCCGACTACCGCGTTAGCCCCCAGTTCTTTGGCCTGCTCCTGCACCTCCTGAAAGGCCAACTGACGCGCCTTGCGCAGCTCTTTCTCATAGGCACCGGAACGGCCACCAACGATATCACGCACGCCAGCAAAGAAATCACGGAAAATATTGGCACCCAGAATCGCCTCACCGGTAACTACACCGCAATATTCGGTGATGGTAAACCCTTCCAGGGTGTGGGTAGTGGACAACTGCATCAAGAACTCCTTATAAAATCAAATCATTGCTGCATTATGACAGCTAATTTAAGCGGATGTTCTGTGGCACTTATCTCTAAGTAAAAACGGACAGATTACGATAGTGGGGTACCATTGCCGTAAACAATTGAAACTGGTGTAATCAGGCAGGCCGAACGATGCTGAACTTTCGGCCCGTGTAACGAAGGCAACCCCTTGGTCATATGAAAACTAGCCAATATTTACCGAACCACCGCCAATTAGTACACCGCCACAGCTGACTGCATCACCCGTTCTCGCTGCGGGTTGCCCATCGATAAAAACGCTGGATGATCCCCCGCTGATATTTCGGTCATGCCCATGAGCAGCCAAAACGTCGCCTTTCCGAGCTAACGGCAGACCATCAACCTTCACCGTTGTGGAGCCAGTGATGACGGGTGTCGGCGGATGACTACCGTGGCCGGTATCTTTATCACCAATTTTAACGGTATTGCCCATAGTTTGGGTTCCCTCTAAACTAGTTTTATGGCTACATTGTAGCAATCCAATGAATTGCCACAATCACTTATTCATGACTATCTGACGATAACAACTTTCCCATCAATGATAGAAAAGTATGGGTTATATGAATAAACTATTCTTTTCTCTTCATTCCTTAGGCGTAAAGGTGAGTTTTGGTTAATTCCTTTTATGAACCTAAACACCCGCCCTCCACAGTAACTTTTTAAAACATAATTATCCCATATTAAAGGAATCGGTGATAATGTTTTATCAAGTATATTTTGAGGCAAGTCATAAGATTCGAATATAGTATCAGAGGAGATCCCTTCAGCCAAACCCATTTCCTTATTAGAAATTTCCGACAGTTTTTTTAAGGCGTCAACATTTCTGCTACTCATGGCATTCCAAATATTTGTGTAAGCAGCCTTGATCTCAGGAATATACCCATCAGTTACAGGCTTTGCACTTACCCATTGCCATGCAGGAATATGGTCAAGAATAACATTTCTGGCAGCGCGATGCATTTTTAGCTCGTCATCACTCGGAAGTTGTTGTTCATCAATAGCTGTTTCAGATGTTCCCCCACGATAGTTTGGTGATGTTGATGCATCTATCTTTCTATCCTTATCAACGGTCAACTGTATTGATGTTACCTGTATACTAGTATCTTTAGTATCCTGTGTAATGACAAGTATACACGAAGAATCGGCATGAAGTGTTTTTTCATCGTTAGGATCCATCGCCCCCATTAATAATTCAATGCTATTCTTACCATTCTCCAAGAAAGCCGTTACATTAAGCCCTGTTGTCATAGTTCCACTAGACGTACCAAAGTTGTCAACAAGAGAGAAACCATTAACTCTCATCATACATGCGCTTTCACGCGTTCTAAATTCTGCCAAATATTTAATCTCACTCATCTGTTCAGCCCTTAAAGAAAAAACACCACAAAAGAAAAATAAAAAACAAAAATTAAAATATATTAATACGATGTTTTGAGTCTTTTTTTTCCAAAGCTTCATGTAATACCCATCCATTTTTAACACCCGTTTTCCGTTGGTAATTTATATCACTTTTACTTGATTGAACCATTACACGACTTGAGTCCTCTTCCGATTTATTGCCTGAATTTGAAACCCCAGCAGTAACACTTGCTTCAACCTCAATTCTAATGCCCTTATGATAAAATATCATTTCAATTCTACCCTGCGGTGTTCGGTCAAATGCAACTATTCCCACAGCAGTTCCGGTACCTTCAACTACAAAAGCACCTTCAAAACAATAAAATTTAACGCCAGCCCTGGCATTAGCCTTTAGTGAAAGGGTCATTTGGACCTCATTCGTCCCTTCTACACTCCAATCCCACTTTTTATTCACATTGCTTTCAAATGCTACTGTTAACGCAGCCTCTACGCAGGCAATCAGATTAAACTCCAGCCCTGCGTAAGCCCCATTACTGCCTGAATTAACAGCATTTTCACGAGCTATAAGTTGTTGTCTGATAACATCAGTAACAGCCGCCACACCATACCAAGCAGCAAAAGCCTGCAACAAATCCAGCTTAATCTCAAGCCCGACTAAAGGAGCGAGGGCTAAAGAAATTTTACCTTTCATATAGACCTGATGGCTTTTTTCATCCTCAACCAATGTCCCTCCACCATTAATTTTTAGCTTTGGGAATTTAATTTCTGCATCAAGTATCTTATACTTAGTTCCAGAGCCTTCCCCCGTCGATAAAGCCTTTCCCACTACATCCATGGCTTTCATTGTATCTTGTAATATTGATAGTTCTTTTGCTCTTTTAGTAAAATTCGCCTTTAAGTTTTGACTAAAACTGTGTTCTGGTTCTTGGCCTAACTGATATGAAAGTGTTCCAACAGCTTCTAAAGTATCGGTAATCGAGTACTTAGATAGTGTAGTCCACCCTCGGGCATCTCTTTGTGATAGTCCGGCGTCACTATTTTGCCTGCGCCGCTCCGCCTTTAGCTCTCGCTCACTGTGCTCTATCACTTTTTCGCTTGCCGCTATAGTGAGATCGACCTCCCATTTATAATTAGGATAGACACTAATAATCGTCCAAAGCCGATCGCTCGGAGCAATATTGTACAACTGTTTAAATCCATCGGTAAAATTAAGTTTTTTATCAACAAAAGGCGCCCCCTGACATTGCCCAACTCGTAGAATATACTGACCTTTAGGTAACCAATCTACCGCACTTTGATCTAGTACATAACGACTAATAAATTCAACAGCATCAATCCCCGAAAGATTATGCACTTTATCGGTGTCATAGTTAACTTCATAATTCGTACCTCCCCGAGTGAAGGTTTTCAACGTTCTCTCTTTCTCAGGAGAGTATATTAATCCTTTAGGGCATTCGGGGTTATGAGAAACACAGCTTTTCCCTGTTAGAGATAACTGTAATGGCAAAGGTTCCTTGGTTTTATTGATTACCGATACCATTGAGAGGAAATCACCCTGCTTGTATTCATACACCCGCTTATCGATTGTCAATGTCAATGAGTGAATACACGTATCCGGATTTTTACAATTACATTTTGGTGAGCCTGCTGGCAAACTGGTCATACAATATCCTTATTATTATAGGGGAACGTCACCCAATTCCTGGATCAGCAGCGTTTCGGCTTTATATCCGCCTTCTTCGCCTGCGGCGCAGAGAACATATCTGAAATTGCTGGGAATAGTTTCCAACGCCAGACAGCCCCGCTGGTAGAACAAAGAAAACAACCCACGGATACTCCGATCGTCCACAATCCCTTGCTGTTTCAGCCAGCGGAAGGTTTCCGCTATCGTTGCGGCTTCTATTTTCCTATCGTGCCCACTCCAGGCTTCGATCTTCTCAACCAACCCGTCGATATACCTTTTCTCAAACACCAAACTCAACTCATCTAGCTGTTCACGGGATATCCGCATCATTTTACGACGGGAGCTACTCCCTGATGGAAACTGTTCCCTCAGGGCGGTAAAACGCTCATCACGCAGCTCTCCTTTCCAGTGAGTTGCTATCGCATCTACCGGCCCCAGAAATGTATGTTGCTCCCAAGGAGAAAGTACCTTCAGTAACGCCCAGATATTGCGCGGATCGTAAAAACGGAAAAATACCGGTTTTTCCTCATCCGGAATTTGTACATGGAGATATTTACGCAAATGTTGACGCAACGCTTTCATCTCGGCTTTGCTTTCCAGCCAGATCCCCCAGGGGGTGGACCGATGCATCAACCACTGACGGCTACCTTCATTTATTTGCACCAGGTAAGGGGCTAAACGCCCAATATCTTCTGCAATGGGCTCCGCATACAAACTGGCATTAGGCGGGTCATAGAGCTCCAGCATGGTAAATAATTCTGGTTCTGCTGCGGCATCAACAATCGCCCAGTTCATTGCCTCGTTCATCCTTGTTTATCCTCCTGCGGGCAATGCGCAACAAATAACGTCCCCTGAGCGGCTGCTGCTTTTAAAATTGCCGGGTCCGCCGGTATCGCCAACTCCCCGGGGCTAGCACCGGAGTTGAGATTAATGGATGGCCCTTTAATATCAACTCCCCCAGCATGCACTACTACCAAACTGCCGCCAACCCGCAGTGTCAGTTTGCTACTGCTCTGCAACGTCAGATCGCCATTGCTGTCTACGCTGAATACACCACTGATTTTCTGCGCCAGATCGCCCTTTACTTGTACACCTAGATCGCCTTCCGTCATCGCCAGGCTGTTGCCGGTGATTTTCTGATGCTGATTACCTTCTACCGTAACTTTACGATCGTTGGCAACGGCCAGTTCTTCATCATGCCCGATGCTACTGCTTCGGTTGTATTCCACCCGCTCATCTTTAGAATTGAGCACCCGTACAGCCATATTCTTCTGTGCATGGATGAAAACTTCTTCTTTATCTTTCTCATCCTCAAAACGCAGTTCGTTAAAACCCTCACCCTTATGAGTTTGTGAACGGATCGACATCTGGGTCTTGGTTGCCGGTAAATTACCCGGAGGCAGATTGTTAGCGTGATAGGTGCGCCCGATAATCACAGGTTGGTCCGGATCGCCGTTCAGAAACTCGACTATCACCTCATGGCCGATACGAGGAATGGCTGACATTCCCCACCTAGGCCCCGCCCAAGGATGTGATACCCGAACCCAACAAGAGCTTGTGTCATCGGTTCTTCCTGAAAGATCCCAGAGAAAACGAACCTTGACCCGACCATAAGGATCGCAAAAAATCTCCTCACTCTCGGGCCCAGTGACAACCGCGATCTGCGCGCCATCAATGCGCGGTTTCGGCAGTGAAAGTGGACGCCAGGTCTGATTATTGGGGATAAACGCAAACTGGCTCGTCACGGTTGTGCCCTGTCCCCCAGATGGTGTTTCCAATGCTTGAGGTTGTTGCCCAATATGGGTAGCCTGGGTGATTTGCCAACGTGTATTCAGGGTGTCTAACGGATGGTTTTCCAAGGTAAAACGCACTCCGGGCTGAAGTGCAGTGCAATTACTCGCCCCCTCCCCCTGATGCGCATCGTTTCGCAGCGCATGTAATCGCCAACGTGCAAAGGACTCCCCTGGGTCTGCCTTATAGCGACCAGGATAGTCATAATGAAAATATCGGCCTGGCTGATGCTCATCATCTCGAGCCCGATCACGATATTCTGCCGACCAAAGGGGATTTTTAAAGGTGTAGTCTTTTAACAATACATCAGAAGGTCGCAGACTCTCCCGGCGCTTAAACGTGGTAACACAGAGCTCATCGAATGAGCTTTGTTGTTGATTCGGGTAATAGGGTAATATCGGCCCATCATTCAGCGCGGCACAATCATCGGAAAAGACTAGCGTGTGCGCACCATCGTTATGCTCAAAGAAATAGTAAATGCCTTCTTCAGCAGCCAGGCGATTGATAAATTCCAGATCGCTTTCATTATATTGGACGCAAAACTCCCGCACGGCATGAGGGAAGCGCAAAGCATGGGCATAGTCGTTAATTCTATTTTTCTTTAACAAGGTTTCCAGAATTTGCAGAAAATCTTGTTGCTGGAAGATACGTGAATATCGCCCTAAACCAGCTCGCCAGAGTGCGGGACGAATGCTGAGCCGGTAACGTGTTTGATGCAGCCCCGCATCCCCTTGTTCAATAGAGGTGACAATCCCATTGACTATGCGCTGTACTTCGGTGTCACGCCAAATAGTCAGGGTAGCGACATTATCCAGAACTGAGCGAAACTCCACACTGGGTTTGGCACTGGCGGCGTCAAGTTCGAGAGTAAAAAGGCTGGAGAATTGCTCATGTAGAGTAAATCCCGATACGACGAATGTTTCAGCTGGCAGATCACCGATATTCAGGGTAAACCGCAGACCTGTTGCATCCTTGCTTGTACTCAACATATGATTTCCCTTTATAGAAAACGCGACAGCATCAAACGCGAAATGGCCTGGCATTTCCCACAGGCAGAAGATAATACTCTAACCAAAACATAAGGATAACGAGGAGAAAACAACAGGTCAATGACTCACCTCCTCCCTATTACGTACGAGAAAAGCTGTATATATTATAATTTTCGCTAAACTGTATTTTTACACTAATAGGAAGGAGGAAAAACGAATTTTATTCTGGTTTTACGACGTAGCAAAATTCCACTTTCTTTAAATAACAGCACGTTAATTTATGATCATTAAAAAATATCTATTGTGCGACGCCGATCTCCGCATTTTGCACATTTTTCAACCAACTTAACATTGCTGTCTCTACTCACCCGCAGTTGACAACTGCATCAAGAACTCCCCATAAAATCAATCCATTGCGATGCTATGAAAAACCATTTAAGCGGATGTTCTGTGGCACAATGGCACACAGCACCAATGCAAGGACCAAAAACGCCTTTATACTGTAGGCTAGTCCCGTGGTTTTCGGTCTTCATGGTTGAGAGACTTTTACATAAGGTTATGAGATGAAAACAAAAACGCTTGCTGTTGTTTTACCCTTGGCCCTGTTCTTAAGCGCCTGTACCACCGTCGAGCCGGCCTTTAAGGATGTTGGCGTCCGTACTGGCGCCTGCGTAGAGGGTGGCCCGGATACGGTGGCCCAGAAATTCTATGACCTGCGCATTCAGCAAGGCCCAAGCACCGCACTGCCGGACAGCAGCCGCCTGGCACAGTTGCAACCTTACCTGAGCCAGGTGCTGTATCAGGATCTGGTCAGTGCCAGCCAGCACCCTGGCAAACACACCATCACCGGCGATCTGTTCTCTGGCAATTCCCAGGGGCCAACCAGCGCAACGGTTGCCAGCGCTTCCACCATTCCTAACACCGATGCCAAAAACATCCCGCTGCGTGTACAGCTGACTCACCAAAAAGAAGGTGCCAGTGCAATCAGCTGGCAGGACGAAGTGCTGATGGTCCGTGAAGGTACCTGCTGGGTGGTTGACGACATCCGCTTCCTCAACATCCCGCCGCATGCCGCCAGCGGTACGCTGCGTCAGGTCCTTGAGAACCAGTAACACCAAAATGGCAACCGGGTGTATCACCTTCCCGGTTGCCAATTATCCCCCACCAGAAATGCTCAAAACTCCATCACCTTGAAAAAAATAGCTAGCTATCTCACAGTGTGCGCGACAAATCCGCCATTCAGCCAGCGCTCACGGTATCTTCTGCTATTATTTAGTCATTCTGCGACGTACTAATAAATTTTAACTCACAAAGATTGCATAAGTATTCTGTGGAAGTTACCATTCCCGGCATCAATGTCTATTCAATTTCAGCGCATGAGTATTCAACTAAAAGATATCAACTGCTTTTACGGCGCACATCAGGCGCTGTTTAACATTACACTGGATTGCCCTGCCGGCGAGACTCTGGTGCTGCTTGGTCCAAGCGGCGCGGGTAAGAGTTCGCTGCTGCGGGTGCTTAACCTGCTGGAAATGCCACGCTCTGGCCACCTGCAAATCGCGGGCAATCAGTTCGACTTTAAACAGTCACCGGGGGAGAAATCCATCCGCGAACTGCGCCAAAACGTGGGCATGGTGTTCCAGCAGTACAATCTCTGGCCACATCTGACCGTGGTGCAAAACCTGATCGAAGCGCCCTGCCGCGTACTTGGCCTGAGCAAGGCACAAGCGATGGCGCGTGCCGACAAGTTGCTGACCCGGTTACGCCTGACTGATTTTGCCGATCGTTTCCCGCTGCATCTCTCCGGTGGCCAACAACAGCGCGTAGCCATTGCCCGTGCGCTGATGATGGAGCCTCAGGTTCTGCTGTTCGATGAGCCTACGGCCGCACTGGATCCGGAAATTACCGCGCAGATCGTCAGCATTATTCGCGAGTTGGCGGGCACCGGTATTACTCAGGTGATCGTCACCCATGAGGTTGAAGTCGCGCGTAAAACCGCCAGCCGCGTGGTGTATATGGAAAATGGCCATATCGTCGAACAGGGCGATGCCAGCCACTTTGCACAACCGCAAACCGTAGAGTTTGCCAATTACTTATCACACTAATAGCGATATTTGCTGTTCTCAGGGAGTTTGCGATGAAAAAACTACTAATCGCCGCCGTTCTGGCTGGCATCAGCGTTTCTGCCTCAGCAGCCGAAACTATTCGTTTCGCTACCGAAGCTTCCTACCCTCCGTTCGAATTTGTCGCGGCGGATAACAAGATCCAGGGCTTCGACGTCGATCTGGCCAACGCTCTGTGTAAAGAGATGCAGGCTGAGTGTACCTTTACCAACCAGGGCTTCGACAGCCTGATCCCAAGCCTGAAGTTCAAGCGTTTCGATGCCGTGATGGCCGGTATGGATATCACCCCTGAGCGCGAAAAGCAGGTGCTGTTCAGCAAGCCTTACTACGATAACTCGGCCCTGTTTATTGCCGAGAAAGGTAAAGTGGCCGACGTGGCCGCGCTGAAAGGCAAACGCGTTGGCGTGCAAAACGGCACCACGCACCAGAAATTCCTGACCGATAAACACCCGGAAATCACCACCGTGGGTTACGACAGCTATCAGAACGCCATTCTGGATCTGAAAAATGGCCGTGTTGATGCGGTGTTCGGCGATACCGCCGTGGTTAACGAGTGGCTGAAAGAAAATGCTGCGCTGACCGCAGTGGGCGATAAAGTGACGGATAAAGACTACTTCGGTAGCGGTCTGGGCATTGCCATGCGCCTGCAAAATACCGAACTGCAGGGCAAATTCAACGCCGCCCTGGATAAAATCAAGCAGGATGGGACTTACGAAACCATCTACAAAAAATGGTTCCAGCAGTAATCATTATCCATGAATGAAATCCAACCTTTAGCTAGCGCCGCCGGGATGACCGTCGGCCTTGCCGTTTGTGCCCTGGTCCTCGGCCTGATCCTGGCGATGCTGTTTGCCGTCTGGGAGTCATCCCGTTGGAAAGCGGTCAGTTGGCTCGGCACCGCCTGGGTGACCCTGCTGCGCGGCTTGCCAGAAATTCTGGTGGTGTTGTTTATCTACTTCGGCTCTTCACAGCTGCTGATGATGCTATCCGACGGCTTCGTCCTGAACTTCGGCCTGTTCCAGTTACCGGTGCAGCTGTCCATCGACAATTTCGAAGTCAGCCCGTTCCTGTGCGGCGTTATCGCCCTGGCCCTGCTCTATTCTGCCTACGCGTCGCAAACGCTGCGTGGGGCGCTGAAAGCGGTGCCACTGGGTCAGTGGGAGTCCGGCCAGGCTCTCGGGCTAAGCAAGACAGCTATCTTCTTCCGCTTGATCATGCCGCAAATGTGGCGTCACGCGCTGCCGGGGCTGGGCAACCAGTGGCTGGTGCTGCTGAAAGATACCGCGCTGGTGTCGTTGATTAGCGTTAACGATTTGATGTTGCAAACCAAGAGTATTGCTACACGCACCCAGGAGCCGTTTACCTGGTATGTGATTGCGGCGGCAATCTATCTGGTGATCACCCTGCTGAGCCAGTACATCCTTAAGCGGATCGAGCTGCGTACCACGCGTTTTGAGCGGGGGCCTGCCTGATGCTTGAATTCATCCCCGAAATCATCAAAGGCTTGCATACCAGCCTGTCGTTGACGATCGTCGCACTGATTGTTGCCTTGCTGATGTCGCTGGTGCTGACGGTGATCCTGACGTTAAAAACCCCGGTGCTGACGCAGTTGGTGAAGGTCTACATTACGTTGTTCACCGGTACGCCATTGCTAGTGCAGATCTTCCTGATTTACTACGGCCCTGGCCAGTTCCCGGCGATCCGTGAGTATCCCTGGTTGTGGAACCTGCTTTCGCAACCCTGGCTCTGCGCGATGATTGCGTTGGCACTGAACAGTGCGGCCTACACCACCCTGCTGTTCCATGGGGCGGTACGCGCTATCCCGGCAGGCCAGTGGCAATCCTGTGAAGCACTGGGCATGTCACGCCAGCAAACGCTACGTATTCTGCTGCCATATGCCTTCAAACGTGCCTTGTCATCCTACTCCAACGAAGTGGTTTTGGTGTTCAAGAGTACCTCGCTTGCCTATACCATTACCCTGATGGAAGTGATGGGCTACAGCCAACTGATGTATGGCCGGACTTATGACGTGATGGTCTTCGGTGCCGCTGGCATTGTGTACCTGTGCGTCAATGGCCTGCTGACGTTACTGATGCGTATGGTTGAACGCCGCGCATTGGCGTTTGAACGGCGTAACTGAGCCAAGCCTCGCTGAACTAGCCCTGCCATGCGCAGGGCTTTTTTATGGCCAAAAATAATTTTCTAGTCATTTATATTGAATAGTAATTCACTAAATGGCATTGTTATCGGCATAGCCACTCACAATACCCTTGGGGCGTTGTCAGAAAAAAAGGTGGCGAGACCACAATCAAATTTACGACAGGAGCCGTACCGATGAAAAAGCTGTTACTTGCCGCCACCATTCTCGCCGGGATCACCTTTAACGCTGCCGCCGCAGACACTATCCGTTTCGCCTCCTCAGCGACCTACCCGCCGTTTGAATCTCTGGATGCCAATAACCAGATCGTCGGTTTCGATATCGATTTGGCCAAGGCCTTGTGCAAACAGATGCAGGCTGACTGCACCTTTACCAACCAGGCCTTTGACAGCCTGATCGCCGCGCTGAAATTCAAAAAATATGATGCGGTGATTTCCGGTATGGACATCACGCCAGAGCGTAGCAAGCAGGTTACCTTTACCCAGCCCTATTATGCCAACTCGGCCATCGTCATTGCTCAGAAAGGCAAGTTCGCTACGCTGGCGGATTTGAAAGGCAAAAAGCTGGGGATGGAAAACGGCACCACGCATCAAAAATACATGCAGGACAAGCACCCGGAAATTAATACCGTATCTTATGACAGCTACCAAAATGCCGTGCTAGAGCTGAAGAATGGCCGTATTGATGGCGTGTTCGGTGACACGGCGGTGGTTAATGAGTGGCTGAAGAATAACCCGGAACTGGCTGCCGTAGGTGAACACGTAACCGATGCGCAGTACTTTGGTACCGGCCTGGGCATTGCCGTACGCCCGGACAATCAGGCACTACTGGCCAAGCTGAATGCTGCGCTGGATGCGATCAAGGCGGATGGGACCTACAAGGCGATCAACGATAAGTGGTTCCCACAGTAATCCCCTCACCCCAACCCTCTCCCACAGGGAGAGGGAGCTGATAGCCCCTGCTCTTTTGCAAGTAAAGAGCTCATCTCCGCAAACTCGATCGCCCCTCATTCAAGGCAAGTCTCTACTATTGAAACACACTCGATCGATCCCCTCTCCCTGTGGGAGAGGAAGCTTATAGCCCCTGCTCTTTTTCAAGTAAAGAGCTCATCTCCGCAAACTCGATCGCCCCTCATTCAAGGCAAGTCACTACTATTTGAAACACACTCGATCGATCCCCTCTCCCTACGGGAGAGGGTTAGGGTGAGGGGCCGTTATTTCCGGACCAGCAGCGTCAACACTTCGTAATGCACAGTATGCGGGAACATATCAAATAGCTGCACACGTT
Organism: Serratia sp. 14-2641; assembly: GCF_001692375.1. NCBI lineage: Bacteria > Pseudomonadati > Pseudomonadota > Gammaproteobacteria > Enterobacterales > Yersiniaceae > Serratia > Serratia sp. 14-2641. Next base: position 438,569 of record NZ_LXKR01000044.1, read on the forward strand.
CAACGCGGTAATCCGGCAGCATCGCCAAATCCTTCGCCATACTTAACGCATTACAGCTGGAATAAAGAATATATCTCGGCGCCATGCGGTTGAGATAATCACACAGCTCATTGCCAATCCCCCGGCGCGGCGGGTTCACCAAGACCAACTCAGGAACCTCTCCCTCGGCGGTGGCAAATCGGGTCGAATCCAGCGCCTGAAAATCCACCTGCTGTAAGCCGAGAGTTTGCGCCGACTGTTTGGCACAGGCAATCGCCTCTGCGCTGATTTCAATGCCAGTCAGCCTGGTTTGCGGCTGTGCACAATGCAACCCGAAACCGCCAACGCCACAGAACAGATCCCACATGCTGGCGATACCCAGCGCCCGTACCCAATCCCGTGCGGTGGCATACAGTTGGCTAGCCACCTGCGGATTAGTTTGAAAAAAGCTCTGTGGGCGAATGTATAACGGCACCTGGTTGAACCGTTCTTCCAGCGCCTGCTGTTCGGTCAGCGGGATTTCATGCTCGCCTTCCATAATCGCCATGTGTACTGGCTGAATATTGGCGGAGATCACCTTCAACTGCGGCAACTGTTCTTGTAACCAAGGCAAGGCCGCACGCAGTTGCGCCAGTTTGCTGTCAGAACGCAGTACAAAGCGCAGCATCAGGCCGCCGCTGAAGGTGCTTTCCGTCAGTAGTAAATATTTCAGTTCGCCACGTTTGCGTGCCACGTTATAAGGCGTTAAACCGGCGCGAGGGATAAAGTCTTTTAATACCGCGAAAATCGGGGCAAAGCTGGCCGGATACAACGGGCAATCACACAGGTCTACCGGCGTGCCATCACGGTGCAACATGCCAAGCAACGGTCGCTCAACGCTACCGCTGACCACCATTTTCGCCTTGTTGCGAAATGCACTCTGTTCACCCGTCACCGGTTCCAACCATTGCGCGACATCGCGATCCACCAGCAAGGATTGCAGATGATGTTGTTTTTCTTCCAGTTGCTGGGGATAAGGCTGTTCCAGCCACTGACAGGAACGGCAGGTACCCGCCGAGTACAAAGCGCAATGCATGAATAGTAACCGTTAACTCAGGATGACCAATGAGGGCGCAGATTGTATCACCCAACGCGGACAAAAACTTATTTACGAGGTCAGAACAAGATAAAACGCCGCCCGGTCAGGCGGCGTTTGAGGCTCGATTAATCGTCAACAGCATCAGCCACGAGCGGCCCTTTGCAGTTCACGCGCGCGCTGTTTTTCCGCCCGCGCCATAAACCACCAGGCGATAAACCCGATGATCCCCACCACCAGCAGGATCAGCGTCGCCAAGGCGTTGATCTCCGGGTTAACCCCCATACGCACGCTGGAGAATACCAGCATTGGCAAGGTGGTGGCCCCTGGCCCGGCCACGAAGCTGGCAATGACCAGATCGTCCAACGAGAGAGTAAACGCCAGCATCCAGCCCGAGATCAGCGCTGGGGCAATCATCGGTAAGGTGATCACAGAAAACACTTTCAGCGGCGTCGCGCCCAGATCCATCGCGGCCTCTTCGATCGAACGATCCAACTCTCGCAGACGCGAACTGATAACGACCGACACATAGGCAGTACAGAAAGTGACGTGCGCCAGCCAGATGGTGAACATCCCGCGCTCAGAAGGCCACCCAAAGGTGTGCCCCATAGCCACAAACAACAGCAGCAGCGACAAACCGGTGATCACATCTGGCATAACCAGCGGTGCGGTGAGCATAAAGGCAAACCCGGTCGAACCCCGGAAACGCCCAAAGCGCACCATCACCATCGCGGCAATGGTGCCGAGGATCACCGCCGCCGTGGCGGAAGCCGCCGCAATGGTCAAACTAAGGCCAACCGCGCTGATCATCGCCGAATCGTGGAACAGTTCGATATACCAGCGGAAAGACCAACCCGCCCAAACGGTAACCAGCTTGGAACTGTTGAACGAGTAGATCACCAGCATCAGCATCGGTGCGTACAGGAAGGTGAAACCGACCACCAGAATCGCTATGCGCCACGGTGAGCGCACTACCGGCAAGTTATTCATCCCTGCCCTCCCATTTCCTTGTTCTGGTGCTTGTGGAACCAGAGAATAGGTACAATCAGCAACAGCAGCATCACGGTAGCAACCGCCGAGGCGACCGGCCAGTCACGGTTATTGAAGAACTCCTGCCATAGCACGCGGCCAATCATGATGCTGTCTGGCCCGCCGAGCAGTTCAGGGATCACAAACTCCCCCACCGCCGGGATAAACACCAGCATCGAGCCGGCAATGATACCGCCACGCGTTAACGGCATGATCACGCTGAAGAAGGTTTTCAACGGCTTGGCCCCCAGATCCAGCGAGGCTTCAACCAGCGAGTAATCAAGGCGCGTCAGCGCGGTATAAATTGGCAACACCATAAACGGCAGATAGGAATAAACGATGCCGATATATACCGCCAGATTGGTATGCAGGATCACCAGCGGCTGATCGATTACCCCCAACCACATCAGGAAGTTGTTCAACACCCCGTTGTTCTTCAGTATCCCCATCCAGGCATACACACGGATCAGGAATGACGTCCAGGAAGGCAGGATCACCAACAGCAGCAGTATGTTGCGGGTCGACGGTTTACTGTGCGCCACCGCCCATGCCAGCGGATAGCCGATCACCAGGCAGCACAGCGTTGAAACCGCCGCGATCTGCAAGGATTGCAGATAGGCATCGATGTATAGCGGGTCATCGGTCAGTTGCAGGTAGTTGGCAAAGTTCAACGCAATATCGAGTTTGCCATCTGCCCAACTCATCAGATCGGTATAAGGCGGTACCGCCAAGGCCAGTTCAGACAGACTGATCTTGAACACGATCAGGAACGGCAGCATAAACAGTAGCAGCAGCCACAGCAGCGGCAGCGCAATCACCAGCTTGCGACCATGGGCCATCTGCAAACGTTGGATAAACGCCTTAATCGGGCCGGGTACTCTTGCCGGAGGCTCCGGCGAACGTTCAGAAAGCAATGTCATGGTGGTTACTCCTCACTTTCTCAACTACACCGTCAGAACCACACAGCTGTCGGTTTCCCAACACAGGCGCACTTCATCACCCCAGGTTGGCATGCCTTTGCGGAAGCGATGACCATTCTGCAGCTGCGCACTGATCATCTGCCCGCTGAGCAACTTCACGTGGTAGATCGACAGATCGCCAAGATAGGCGATGTTCACCACCTCTCCCACCGCAAAGTTGCAGCCGTCTTCCGGCACTTCCTCACACAGCATGATCTTTTCCGGGCGGAGCGCGACCTGAATAGGCACACCGTCCACCACCGATGAATCAGGATCGACCTTAAGCGCATGGCGTAAACCCGGGCTTTGCAGGATCAATGCATCGTCCCGCCGCTCCTGCAACACGCAATCAAACACGTTGACCGAACCGATAAACTCGGCGCTGAAACGGCTGTTCGGGTGCTCATAGATCTCTTCCGGCTCACCGATTTGCACAAACTTGCCGCGGTTCATGATGGCGATACGGCCAGCCATGGTCATCGCTTCTTCCTGATCGTGGGTGACCATGACGCAGGTCGCACCCACGCGCTCCAGGATATCGACCACTTCCAGTTGCATGCGATCGCGCAGTTTTTTATCCAGCGCGCCCATCGGTTCATCCAGCAGCAACAGCTTCGGCCGTTTGGCCAAGCTACGCGCCAGTGCCACACGCTGGCGTTGCCCGCCGGAAAGCTGGTGCGGCTTACGCTTGGCGTATTCCTGCATATGCACCAACGTAAGCATTTCGGTGACGCGCTCGTTAATTTCCGCGCGCGGCATTTTGTCCTGCTTGAGGCCAAACGCGATGTTCTGCTCCACCGTCATATGGGGGAAAAGCGCATAGGACTGGAACATCATATTGACCGGGCGCTGGTATGGTGGCACGTGGGACATGTCCTGACCGTCGAGGACAATTTGCCCTTCCGTCGGCTGTTCAAAACCGGCCAACATGCGCAGCAACGTCGATTTTCCACAGCCAGAAGGCCCCAACAACGCAAAGATTTCGCCCTTGTAGATCGTCAGGCTAACGTCTTCTACCGCGTTCTGGCCGTCAAAGGTTTTGGTGAGGTTACGGATTTCCAGCAGAGGGGTGAAAACCTTCTGCGATTTGGCTAGCGGACGAGGGATAACATCGTTCAATCGGGGTGCTCTCCGGCTAAAGCAGTACGACCAACCACAGCAATTGCCATGGCCCAAAATGGCAATGCAGGCGGGTTAAACCCACCTGCTTATCAATACCGGGCTCAGCATACTGAGCCACTACACTTATCAATACCCTATGAATTTCGAGCTGTAGCTAGGCGACAAGCTTGAAACACGACGGGTCTTTACTTCCCGCTTTTAACTTTAGTCCAAGCCCGGGTAATGACACGGTCAAGTTTCGGCGACTGTACGTTCAGCGTGTACAGTTTGGCGCGAATATCTACCGGTGGATAAACGTTCGGGTTATCACGCACCTCGGCATTCACCAGCGGCGTGGCATCTTTTACCGCGTTGGCATAAAACACGTGGTTGCTGATATCCGCGATCACTTCTGGCTTGAGCAAGAAGTTCAGGAACTGGTAGGCCGCATCTTTGTTTTTGGCATCGGCTGGCATCGCAAACATGTCAAAGTAGGTCAGCGCCCCTTCTTTTGGAATGGAGTAAGCCACGTTGACGCCATTTTTGGCTTCTTTGGCACGGTTGGCGGCCTGCATGATGTCGCCAGACCAGCCAATGGCCACGCAAATATCCCCGTTAGCCAGATCGTTAATGTACTGGGAAGAGTGGAAGTAGCGGATATTCGGCCGCAGCTTCATCAGCAGATCGTTGGCCGCACCGGTGTAATCTTCCGCACTGGTGCTGTTAGGATCTTTGCCCAGATAGTGCAAAACGGTGGCATACACTTCGCTTGGTGCATCCAGGAAGGAGACACCACAGCTTTTCAGCTTCTCCAGGTTTTCCGGCTTGAGGATCAGATCCCAGCTATCGACCGGGGCATCTTTACCCAGCACCGCTTTGACCTTATCGACGTTATAGCCAATGCCGGTGGTCACCATCATGTAAGGGATACCGTACTTATTCTCCTTGTCGTTATGCGCAACCAGTTGCAGCATCTCGGGATCAAGGTTTTTGTAATTAGGTATCTTGCTCTTGTCCAGAGCTTCAAAAATACCGGCTTTGGACTGGCGCTCAAGGAAGTTGGAGGAAGGAACCACCAAGTCATAACCGGTGCTGCCCGCCATCAGTTTGCCTTCCAGAACCTCGTTGGAATCAAAGACGTCATACACCACTTTGATGCCGGTTTCTTTCTGGAATTTGGCCAGGGTATCCGGCGCAATGTAGTCGGACCAATTGTAGATGTGCAGCGTATTGTCTGCGGCCGACGCGGTAAGGCAAGCCGTCATCAGCAAGCCGCCAACCACACCCGATAACCACTTTTTACGTTGGGTGACCATCCGTAACTTCCTCCAAAACAAGGGGTAAATTTGTATCCTGAAAGGATACAACGCCTTTGATTAGCCGAGCGCAATCGTTGCGATCGCGAGTGAATAGCTATGCAGTTGATTGCATGCAATTTTCTCACCTGCCAGCCCATGAGGTCACAAACAGGAGCGTGAGCTTTTAGCAAGATCAGCAGCATAACCGGAGTTGCCAGACGGTGCCAGCCTCCAGGGTAAAAAACGCCGTTTATCGATTAATTATGCACGGGGTCTGTATGTGATGCGGCAATAACGCCCTAAAAGACGATAAATATCTGGCAATAAGGGGAGAAACGCAGAATATTTGTTTGTGGGGGAAAGTCCGGGCTGCGTGCCGCCAGATCTGCGGCACACATAATGTACAGCGAAGATTAATGCAGCATAGGTTGGCTGGCTACGGTAGCCGGGTTCTCTTCTTCATCACCCATAAACAGCAGATCGTTCGCCCTGGCTTCCAGGATCACCATCGAGATCTGTTCTTCGCCCTGTTGCATAAAGTGGGCAAACTGCTCATAGGCCACGCCAACAGCGATGCCCAAAGACTGGCAAACGATCAGCTTTGGCAAGTTATCGTCTTGAATATCAACAAAGGCCTTGATGGTCAGCGAGCTGGCATTGATTTGACTGAGATCGGCCACCAGCGGGATCAGTGCGGTTGGCTTCACTTCGGCCAGCGCGGAAAACAGGATCACATTGTCCACCAGATCGAGCTTGGCATCGAATACGCCGTCAAAGTTTTGCATGTGCGGCAGGTGTAACGCCTGGCAAGAGTCACATTCAAAAAACGAGATCCCCAACTGATCCAACCAACGTCGTAATAACGCTAAATCGGGGACGATGAGTGAATCCATAAATTACCAGCCTCACAGGGTTCAATGACATGAAAAGGCGCATAGCTTACGGAATATTCAATCGAGATGCCACGATCAAAGCCGCTTAATTCACTAATACGGCAACATCGCACGGCATACCCGCACCTGCGATCCCCCGTATACGCTTGGCGCAACAGCGGAAAGCGCCATTTATCACCCGCCAGATTTCAGACGAAAGCCAGGCCGGGCTCGTTGCTCAATGTACTCGATCATCATGCCTGCAATATCCAACCCGGTGGTGGTTTCAACGCCTTCCAACCCCGGCGATGCATTCACTTCCATCACCAGTGGGCCACGATCGGCACGTAGGATATCAACCCCGGCAACATCCAGCCCCAGCGTCTCCACGGCCTTGATCGCCGTAGCGCGCTCCTTGCCGGTGATATGCACTTTACGGGCCGTGCCACCCCGGTGCAGGTTCGAACGAAACTCCCCGGGCTTTGCCTGGCGTTCAATCGCGGCAACTACCCTGCCGCCAACGACCAGGCAGCGAATGTCACAGCCCTTGGCTTCACGGATATACTCCTGCACCAGGATATGGGCGTTCAGACCACGGAAGGCGTCGATCACGCTCTCCGCCGCCTGGCGAGTTTCGGCCAATACCACGCCGATCCCCTGTGTCCCTTCAACCAGCTTCACCACCAGCGGTGCGCCGCCCACCAGTTCAATCAAATCACCGGTATCATCCGGCGAATGCGCAAAGCCGGTAATGGGCAGATCAATCCCCTGGCGCGCCAGCAGTTGCAGTGAACGCAGCTTGTCACGCGCCCGGGTAATGGCTACTGACTCATTGAGTGGATAGCTGCCCAGCAGTTCAAACTGACGCAGCACGGCGGTGCCATAAAAGGTAATAGCGGAACCAATACGCGGGATCACGGCATCGTAATGTTCCAACCGGCGGCCACGATAATGAATGCTCGGTGCCGCTGGGTTGATATTCATATAGCAAGACTGCGGATCGATAACATCGATACGGTGCCCACGCTGCTCTGCAGCCTCACGCAGTCTTTTACATGAGTACAGCGAACCATCGCGTGAAAGAATGGCAATTTTCACTCGTCACCCCTAAAGGCGTTGATCACCTGCATTGGCAGGCATTCCCCATAGCCGCGTTTAGTCTTGCGGTCCCTGGTCTTGTTTATCTTTCGGCGGGGTACGCCGATCGTTCTGCGGCGGCTGGCCACCGCGCAGTAGCGGGCTGAGCCCTTGCACTACGCGCCAGACCAAAAATGCGGCGGCAGGAACCATCATGAAAACGCCGAGAAAGATCATGCCAACCGCCGCCGGTTGCGAAGCCAGCATTCCCGGCAAACGGACGTAGTCATGAATACTCAGATAAGAGAGTATCAACAGCACCATGCCCAATCCTTCAAGCACCAGCACAGAACGCGGTAAGTCACCGAATGAACGCATATTTTTTTCTCCAGACTCGCTGTGTCCAGTGTAGTAAATTCGCCATCGCTGCAACAGCTCTAGTTGATTAATCGGTTCTATAAATCAGACCAAGAGGCAGATCCTGCTTTTTTTTAGCCCAGCCAACGGGCATAGTAAGCGCCATGACGTGAGTGATTGCGCAACTGAAGTCTTTTTATGACGGAAGGAATGTCGTTACAATAACGGTTAATTATTAATAACAGACTAGGAGTGTTACATGTTTGCTGTAATCTTCGGGCGTCCGGGCTGTCCTTACTGTGTCCGTGCTAAAGAGCTGGCAGAGAAATTGACTGAAGAGCGTGACGATTTCAACTTCCGTTATGTTGATATCCACGCAGAAGGCATCAGCAAGGCCGATTTGGAAAAAACCGTGGGCAAACCGGTAGAAACCGTGCCACAGATCTTTATCGATCAGACCCACATTGGCGGCTGCACTGATTTTGAAGCCTACGCCAAAGAAAACCTGAACCTGTTCCAGTAAGCTTCAAGCTCGAACAAAAAAGGCCACCGAACTCAGGTGGCCTTTCTTACGATTAGTGTTTTTGCCGCCGATAGAACTGTTGCAACGCATGCAACACCATGCGCATTAATAAATACAACATCCCCCCCAACACACACCAGAATACGGCGCTGACCGCATAAGCCAATTCCTGCCAAAACGAATGGCCGGGCGTTAACCAAAAATGGCGAATGAGCAAACACAGCGGTACTGCACACAGTGCGCCAAGCAAGGGACACAGGATACGCTGCTTGCTCGACAAATAGCTGGCGATAAAACCGGGAATAATAAACAACAGCAGGCCGGTTTCACCATGATGCTCGGATTCTGTCACGCCGACGGCACCGCTCTTCTGGCCCAGAAAAACCAGGCTAAACAGCAGAAAACAGCTAAAAATGCCCACCCAGTATCGATAACTTACCATCCACCTCTTCCCTCCATACCCGAAAAACGACGGATATCGCGATGTGACCGCTGACTACATCGTAAAACACAGCCTATCGCACAGACCTTGCGACACACAGCCGAAATCGACAGCGCTGGCTGAACTTTTTCCTTGGTCAAAAAGGGTTAAATACGTATACCGACACAGCTTTATGCTGGCTGTCATACGTGATAGCGACTAGAATAAGCGCCGCCATTCGATGGTTCGGATCGCCTTCCGATGGTTGGTTGTTATCTAAGCTTTATCCATATACTCTATGGCTGAATCTAACTCTTATAGTGTTCTTTATCAAGAACTTACTGGTAAACAATAAGTTATCCCCCGTGAACATAAACGTCGCAAGTTTGTTAAACGGTAACTACATCCTGTTACTGTTTGTGGTACTCGCCCTGGGGCTCTGCCTCGGAAAGGTTCGTCTTGGCTCCGTTCAACTCGGTAATTCCATTGGCGTTTTAGTGGTCTCGCTGTTGCTTGGCCAGCAACACTTTGCCATTAACACCGAAGCGTTAAGCCTCGGCTTCATGCTGTTTATTTTTTGCGTCGGCGTTGAAGCTGGCCCCAATTTCTTCTCGATTTTTTTCCGCGACGGCAAAAACTACTTCATGCTGGCGCTGGTGATGGTCGGTTCAGCCATGGTGATCGCCATCGGTCTGGGTAAGCTGTTCCGCTGGGATATCGGCCTTACCGCTGGCATGCTCGCCGGTTCGATGACCTCCACACCGGTGTTAGTGGGTGCAGGCGACACGCTGCGTAATACCATCACCAGCGGCCCGGCACTGCTTGCTGCCCAAGACCATCTGAGCCTGGGCTACGCCCTGACCTACCTGATTGGCCTGGTCAGCCTGATTTTCGGCGCTCGTTATCTGCCGAAACTGCAGCATCAGGACCTCTCTACCTCTGCCCAACAAATCGCCCGGGAGCGCGGCCTGGATACCGATAGCCAGCGCAAGGTCTATTTGCCGGTGATCCGCGCCTATCGCGTTGGCCAGGAACTGGTTGCCTGGGCAGACGGCAAGAACCTGCGCGAGCTCGGTATTTACCGCCAAACCGGTTGTTACATCGAACGAATTCGCCGCAACGGCATTCTGGCCAACCCAGACGGAGATGCGGTGTTACAGGTCGGGGATGAAATCTCACTGGTCGGCTACCCTGATGCCCACGCACGCCTGGACCCAAGCTTCCGTAACGGTAAGGAAGTGTTCGATCGGGATCTGCTGGATATGCGCATAGTGACAGAAGAGATCGTGGTCAAAAACAGCAATGCGGTAGGCAAACGCCTGAGCCAGTTGAAGCTGACCGATCATGGCTGCTTCCTCAACCGCGTGATCCGCAGCCAGATTGAAATGCCGATCGATGACAGTATCGTGTTGAACAAAGGCGATGTGCTGCAGGTTAGCGGCGATGCCCGCCGGGTAAAAAGCGTGGCAGAGAAGATCGGCTTTATTTCCATTCATAGCCAGGTCACCGATCTGCTGGCGTTCTGCGCCTTCTTTATCATCGGCCTGCTGATTGGCCAAATCACCATTCAGTTCACCAGCAGCTTCTCCTTTGGCATCGGCAACGCCGCAGGGCTATTGATGTCCGGCATCATGCTGGGCTTCCTGCGTGCCAACCACCCGACCTTTGGTTATATCCCTCAGGGCGCGTTGAACATGGTGAAAGAGTTCGGCCTGATGGTGTTTATGGCCGGTGTGGGCCTGAGCGCAGGAGCCGGTATCGGCAATACCCTTGGCGCAGTAGGTGGCCAGATGCTGATCGCAGGCTTGATCGTCAGCCTGGTACCGGTAGTGATCTGCTTCCTGTTCGGTGCCTACATTCTGCGCATGAACCGTGCCCTGCTGTTTGGTGCCATTATGGGAGCACGTACCTGCGCCCCGGCGATGGAAATCATTAGTGACACTGCACGTAGTAATATTCCTGCGTTGGGATATGCAGGCACCTACGCCATCGCTAACGTGTTGTTAACCTTGGCAGGCTCGCTCATCGTGGTGATCTGGCCAGGTATAATGGGGTAGCAAGGCGGTCTGAGAAGGGGTGCCTCGGCGAAATATTTTTTAATTTTTCTGGCAACAGGTAGAACTTTTCGATCGGGACATAGTCTGAATTAGTGCCACTGCTTTTCTTTGATGTCCCCATTTTGTGGAGCCCGTTAGTCCCGCCTTTTTAGGTTCAAGATTAGCGGGTTTTTTGTTGCCTGAAATTTACGCCCCTTAAAAACCGTCACTTAGGGAACGTCATTTTACTGAGTGGCGACAAAGTGGCGGCTCACGTTTTGCGGCCATAAAAAAACCTGCTTCGCAGGCTTCTTGTCAGTTTGACTTACACCCCATTGATTAACACACCGTGATGTTAGTAATGCCTTCATTATCAACGTGGGAGCCGCTGGAGGCCATTTGGACGCTAGCTGGGACCACATTAGCGGGGAGATCGTTCAAAAGGCCCAGCGCGCGCCAAAGCCCTTACTCGGTGTTGCCGGGTTTGGGCGTAGACTCATCCGTATTGATTACGGCTTTGGGGCTGCGACGGCGCCACTAAAACTCTGATGCAAGCTAGCGGCCTGATTTGATGTCCTGAAGAATGCTTTTCGGTACCCAACCAATATCTTGATCTGAGAGTCGCTGGCACCATACCCAGCCATTCAAGAATTTTATCGCCAGCAATTCATCGCCCTCATTAACATCAAGTTCTTTGGCCGTATAGTCATCTTTAGCTATACCATGACCGGGTTTGTTGCTTCGTTCTATGAGTTGTTCTGGAACCCATCCACCGGCATGATTAGGTATTGTACAGAAATACCAATTATCCCAACCTTCATCGCCCTCATACCTATCCCCTATAATAAGCTGAGTTCCACTTTTGAACGTTATAGGATCTGGATATTCACTTCGATGTTGCCCTATTGCGATAAATTTCATGTTAGTCCTCATAAATTCCATCTACCTTCCTCTGACGCTTACGACAATCTGTATGCATACACAGTATGCAACTATTAATTCTCATCGCGCAACCGATCATCTGAAGCCTGCCCAATCCATAGCTTGCTCATACTTCATTGATAGATAGAAAAGTTTTCTTTATAACCACGTGCTACAGCTCAACCCGCGGGTGACAAAGTGACGGCCCGATATCAATCTTCCCCCAGTACAGGTCATGCCGACGATGGCCGTCGATACGACACATAAATGCCGAATGCAGCAGTGTATAAAAGCTGGAGGAAACATCTATCACAAATAACGCCAACCGCAATATCATATTTTAAACTGCCAGAATTTAACCTATCGAGGTTATTGACAACACTATTCTTTTAATGACAACGTAGTGAAACGCCGAGGTATTGCCGCTCAACGAAGGAAGTCTGACATTGATTCCAAATATCATTTATACCAGGGAGGTAAGCATGTAAAACCAACACAATAACAGCACCAGAAATAAAACACCGAATTTTGGCAGTTTAATGATTTTTTATGTGTCATTTCACAATCCAGAAAGGATTTATAGGATTGCATTATGAAAGTGAGTTTTTTAGGTTACCTTTTTCTGGTTTTAACCAGTTCCTTTTTTTGTGGGAACTTAAGCGCAGTCAGCACAGGCACGCTTACGGTGAAGTTTGGTCAGACAACGGAGGATACTTTTAAGGCAACTCATCCGGAAGCGGTAAATGTAGGTTATAATAACGAACTCAGAGGGAACATTTATAAAGAAACACCCGATAACAACAAGGACAAGCGAAGCAATATTATTTTTGAAAGTACCAAAGATGTCTTTGTCTTGTTTGATCAGAATAAAAATTTATCCGCACTGCAGTTACAATTTAAAAACGATCAGTTTAGTCTTATCAGTGCAATTCTAGCCAGTAAGTACACCACCGTCGTAAAGAAAACCCCACTTATCGGCAGTGACTATATGGAGCTATACAATGACGGCGTTTCTATTTACTTGATGGATCCTTTTTTCTATTCAAATACGTCACTCTTCTTTATAAAGACCGATATTAGAGATAAAATTCTAAAAAACCTCCCCTCGGAGATGCTCAATGATGATATTAACGTACTGAATTACCTCGTGGAAAGGAGTTTCCCTTCAATAGAGTAATCCGATCAATGCCTCCTGCTATTATGCAGAATAACATAATAGCGGGCGGAGTAAAAACCAGCATCCCATCAATGTTTTTCTATCGGCACCACCAACATATCAACCGCAATATGGTTGATCGTACGGCGCGTACTGGATACCAAACGACTCCACATATCGTGGTGGTGACCAAAAATCACCAAATCAATGCCTTTTTCACGAATGGCATTGTTCAGCGCTTCGCTTAGATCACCACGGCCAATGATCACTTCACTGATGGGATACTCCGCCTGCTGCTGGATAGCGTTAAGCATATTTTTCACTCGTTCAGAGAAGGTCTTATCGGCATAGTTGAATTCGCCACTACCAAACTCGCTGTAGTGGTTAGCTTGCTCATCGATATAAATCAACGACAGCTTGGCCTGCAGTGCGCCAGCCAATTCAGAACCTTTACGCACCAGTAGTTCGGCATCATCACTCAGATCGGTTGCAATAACGATATGTTGATAAGTCATATTGTCGGCCCTCCGCATTACCTAATACCCAGCCTGATAACCTACCTATTAATTCTAGTCTAGCCTGAGAGTAGCTGCTTATCCTCTTATCATTCTACTGCTGAAATAATCCATCTCGGCATCAGGCACTACTGCAAAATCTGCAGGCAGATAAACTCTTTCATATGTTGATTTAACGCTATACCAAGGCGCAGGAAGTGGTGCAAAACCAGGTAAAATTGGATTCCCAAGTGTCTTAAGCGCCATAGCAAGCATGATCTAACCCATTGTTTACTCAAACGGGCGCAGCATGATACCGCCCCCTATGTTGTCACCCCAGTGAGGGAATGTCTGCAGTCTAGGTTAGCCGATGCGCATCTAACCCCCTGCCCCATCTTCCATTACAGAAAGGTTCAGAAAATAAAGAAAATATATGATGGTGTGATATGCCCATTAACTCCTTATACTCGGCCCTGTCGATAAGAAAAATCACCTGGCCTCCAACACCCAACCCTTTCCCCTCCCATTCGACACTTACTCTCAGATTAATCCAAACTTCGGCTTAATCATTTACCCGTGATTGGCCCCGAGTGCCGGAAACGCCACGTGCCATCATCAGGATAACGCAATGTCAATTTCTCCCTCTGCCCGGATCGCAAGCAACAGCTTGATTGAACCGGGGGCGATTATCGGTGCGCGCGTCAGCATTGGCCCCTTCTGCATCATCGCAGCTGGCGTCGAGATTGGTGATGACACGGTGATAGCCTCTCATGTCAGCATTAATGGCCTCACCCGTATTGGCTGCGATAACGTTATCGGGCAATTTTCAACCATCGGCGAAGTGAATCAGGATTTGAAATATGCTGGTGAAGCGACGGACGTGGTCATCGGCGACAGAAACAGGATCGGCAAGAACGCGACCATTCATCGCGGCACCGCTCAAGGCTATCGACGAACGGCTATCGGCAATGACAACCTGTTCTTGAACAATGTTCACATTGGCCATGATTGCATTGTCGGCAATACCACGGTTATCGGTGATAACTCGGGGCTAGCCGGGCATGTTGAGTTGGATGATTTTGTGCAGATCGGCAATATATGCGCGATACATCAGTTTTGTCTGCTGGGTGCCCATGCGCATATCGCTCATCAGTCTGGCGTGGTGCAGGATGTTCCACCTTTTGTCAGTGCCAGTGGCAACCATGCGGCCCCCATCGGTGTTAACGAGTCAGCGGCAGCCTTCCAATCGTTGGACGATCGGCAACAGCAAGTGATCCTAGCCCTGTATAACATGCTGTATCACAATGCGCTGGCGATCGATGAGGTCAAACAGGAGGCGCAGCGCTTGAGCGAAACCTATCCGCTACTGCAATGGTTTAATTCTTTCTTCTCACGCTCGGCACGCGGCATTATCCGCTAGTCTTTGCCATTGAATATTCAGATGGGCGCCGCATGCGGCGCCCCTACATGGCGTAGTTTACAGTCGTTTATTTAGTTACCGCACGGCCAGTATTTTCGCTGGCTGACCAGATGCGATAGCGCACCTCGACGTCCTTCGGCACGTAAACCACGATCGGCAAGCGGCTGTTATAGCGCTGCATCGCGGCATCCCCCAGTTGAGCGGCAACGAACTCCTGACGCTTGGTATTATCTGGGCAAGCCATCATGGTAGAGGCCGGAGCCGAAAGCTTCGGCAGTACAAAATAGTTGTAACCCCAACCGGCCAGCGTTTTACTCTCCAGGTTGCCGCCCATCATGTGGCGGTTGCAATCCACTTCCAGCGTTTGGCCAATCAGCAGCTCAACCTTAAAGTTTTCTTCATTCTCCTGCTTGGGTAAATAAATGACCTGCCGGCTCATGCCCGGCTCTGCTTTCGGGAACGGTGCTACTTTTTCCAATGGCTGCATATTGAGATCGTCAGTACTTGCGGTGGTTGCAGCAACGGCGCTGACAGACGCGGCCATCAGCAGGCTGGTCACTACCATAGAAAGCTTGTTCATTTTTTATCCTTACAATTCATAACCTAAATACCCAACTACGCTAGCATACTTTGCGCCGTTAAATTATAGGCCAAATCTGGATATCGCCCCCAAGCCACTTGCCATCCATTAAGGTTTTCTTAAGACGGGATGATTACAGTAGCCCGATCCGTTACCGCCTATGAGCCTTCGTGTGAACCCATCAAACGCCAAACAATCGTCATTAAATCAATCCTCAACGGCTAGCCAAATTCAGACTGACGCCCTTTACTCCTTGCCCACATCCTTTTACCGTTGGCAAGCCTTTGGGCTGATGGTGGCTGCACTGTTGTTTATCTGGCTGTCACGCAATGAACAACTGGATTGGGCGGTCAGTAATTATTGGTATGACGCCGCCAGCCAGCGTTTTCCGTGGCAGAACAACTACTGGCTGGATCTGATCAACCATAGGTTGTTAAAGATTTCGGTGATCGCCGGAGCGGTACTGGCGCTGTTTTGGGGAATTTATCGCCGTAACGCGCGGCTAATCGTCACCATGCTGTTGATCGGCATTGGGCCGTTGGTGGTGGGGATCCTGAAGGCCACCAGTGCACACTCATGCCCTTGGGATCTGCTGGAGTACGGTGGCAAAGCGATGTCATTCCCCCTGTTTGGCACCACGCCAGCGTTCCCGGGGCCTGGCCGTTGCTTCCCCGGAGGGCACGCCTCCAGCGGCTTCGCCGTGATGGCACTGTTCTTTCTGTTTTATCCGCAACGCCCGCGCCTGGCTTACTGGTGCTGGCTGGGCGGCATCACGCTCGGCATGCTTATGGGTTTTGGCCAGATCATGCGGGGCGCACATTTTCTTTCCCATAACCTGTGGGCCGGGTGGTGGGTTTGGTTCAGCCAGGTGGCTGTTTATTGGTGTATTAGCGGCTATTTTCGCCGTAAGACGAGGTAATACTTAATGGAGCAGTTGAACTATCTTCTTTTCGCCTGGATCAATGCCACTCCGGCCAGCCCGGAATGGTTGATCGATCTTGCCACCTTCATCGCACGGGATCTGATCGCCATTATCCCACTGCTGATTGTCGGCCTGTGGTTCTGGGGGGCACATAGCCAACTGGTAGCACAGCGAGAAGTGGTAGCCAAAACGACCATTGCCCTGTTATTTGCCATGTGTGCTTCGGCCGCTATCGGTGCGCTGTTGCCCCATGAACGCCCTTTTGTCACCGGTATCGGCTATACCTTCCTGGCGCATGCACCAGATAGTTCTTTCCCCAGCGATCATGGCACCGCTATCTTCACCTTCGCCCTGGCCTTCCTGTGCTGGCATCGTGCCTGGTCAGGTATTTTGCTGATGGTCGCGGCAGTCGCCATTGCCTGGTCCCGCGTATTCCTTGGTGTGCACTGGCCGCTGGATATGGTGGGCGGTTTCCTGCTAGGCTGTGTGGGGTGTCTGTTTGCCCAATTGGTGTGGAACCTGTTTGGTGATGCCATCGCCCAACGTCTGACGCGCCTGTACCATTTCCTGTTCGCCTTCCCGATCCGTAAAGGATGGGTGAAGGAGTAATACCTGCCCGCGGGGGGGCTTGCCCCCCGCCAGCTATAGCATACCGGTCGTCACGCGGAACTCCCGCATCTCCCCCGCTTTTAACATCACTGCCATTGGTATCGCTGTAACCTCTGGGCTGCAACTGGCCGGCTGGACAAACGCCGTCGCCCGCGAGTTGGCTCGTGGCCGCTGTAAGACGGCATAGCTGAATTGGCGGGTGGCAAAACGGGTTACATATCTTCTGCCGCATGGCGCCAGCATAAAGAACTCGGCCTGATCGACATACAGCGAGAGGTCGTCAGAGCAAATGACCCGTAGTGGATTATCACGGATATTGAGCGCACAGCCCGGCAGATTTTGGCGGAAAACGGCACCCTCTTCACAGGCATAGTTCATATGGCACATATAACTCAATGGCTGGGCCTGCTCGGCCAGGTTGTTGATCACCATTTCAATACTGAACTGTGTGCTGTTGGCGGCTAGCTGAACGGCCGGTTGGATGCGGCAAGGGCCATCGGCAGTGATGGCTCGTACAGCGATCGCTTCTTCTTCTACCTCCAGCCAGACATCAATCACCGCACCATAATTAGCTGGCAAGCCTTGGTGAGAGGCAAAACAGCCACGGGCATCATTGCGTCGAGGCTGCGACCGGCTGGCTTTTGCTTTGAGAGACTGGCCGTCAAACACCGCATCCCAAATCATCAAATCCTGGTAGGGCAACAACGTTAAGGTACCCCGCTGGTTTTGCAGCGCTAACGCGGCGATATCACCAGGAAACATAAACGCGGTCACCGTAAAACCAGCGCCGCAATACACTTCATTCGGCTGTGTGCCGAACAATCCAGGGCTCAGATTAATGATCGTCTTCATCTTCTTTCCTCAGGGGGCAGTCGTTGCACCGTGAACGAATTGGTCAAGGTGTAATCTATGTTATTTAAATAACATTTACCAGCACATTCTGTGGCAGATGGTGCTCATCAATTCCGCTTATGACTCAAAAATTAGTGTTAATACAGCTACCAATCGCGATGTGACAATGTTAGGATTATAACATCACTAACATCCAAAAGCGTTATTACACCCACTGAGGAATTACCATGACTACTGAACAGATTGATTACGCTCGCTATATCGACCATACCCTGCTGGCTATGGACACCACGGAAAGCCAGATCAACCAACTGTGCGAAGAAGCGCGTCAGCATAATTTCTATGCCGTTTGCGTTAACTCGGGTTATGTCCCGTTGGCCGCTCACCTGTTGCAGGAAAGCAACGTTAAAGTATGCTCGGTTATCGGCTTCCCTCTGGGGGCTGGTTTGACCGTCTCCAAGGCTTTCGAAGCCAAAGCTGCCATTGCCGCTGGCGCCCAGGAAATCGACATGGTGATCAACGTCGGTTGGCTGAAAAGCGGCCTGAATGACGAAGTGAAGGCCGATATCGCCGCGGTGCGTGAAGTTTGCGCGGCTATCCCGTTGAAGGTAATATTGGAAACCTGTCTGCTCAACGATGAACAAATCGTTGTGGTTTGTGAAATGTGTCGTGAACTGGATGTCGCTTTCGTTAAAACCTCTACCGGTTTCAGCACTGGCGGCGCTCGTGAAGACCACGTCAAACTGATGCGTGCTACCGTAGGCAGCGAGATGGGCGTCAAAGCCTCTGGCGCAGTGCGCGATCGCGCTACCGCTGGGAAAATGATTGCCGCCGGTGCAACACGTATCGGCACCAGCTCGGGCGTTGCGATCGTTTCTGGCGATGCGGCGGCCACCGGTAGCTACTGATTTTCGCTAGCTCTATCTAGGTATAGCGACATCTAATGCGGGGTTGTGCCCTCAGTGCGAACTGGGTCTGCACTTCTCCGCATTATTGTGTTGGAGCGAACGAAAGAAACTTTTGGCTCCTTTATCCCTTTCGGCCACACTTGAGAAACTTGGGGTATAAACCTGTAGGAAAAACTGATGGAAACCCGGCGCGACGAACGTATCAACCGGCTAGTTCAGGCTCTAAAGCGTTCTGACAAGATCCACTTAAAAGAAGCAGCCGCACTGCTCGGCGTCTCGGAAATGACCATCCGGCGCGATCTCAGTGCCGAACCTGCGGCGGTGGTCTTGCTTGGGGGTTATGTCGTAGCCGATCCGCGTATCAACGGAGTCACCAATTATTTTGTCTCCGATCAGAAAGCCAAGCAGGTGGCGGAAAAGCGCCGTATTGGCATGTTGGCGGCACCGCTGGTCAACGAAAACGACACGGTGTTCTTTGACTGTGGCACCACCACCCCGGCCATTATCGACGCCATTGCCGATGAACTCCCCTTTACCGCTATCTGCCACTCACTCAACACCTTTCTGGCGCTGCAGGACAAGCCCAACTGCAAGGTGATCCTGTGCGGCGGCGAATTCAAACCGAGCAACTACATTTTCACCGCTGTTGGCCAACATAACGAGTTGGACCACATCTGCCCTAACGTGGCCTTTATCTCCGCGGCAGGTATCACTTTGCAGCATGGCGCAACCTGCTTCAATCTTGATGAACTGGCGATGAAACACAAAGCGTTGGACAAGGCGCAGCAAAAAATCCTGGTCGCCGACCACAGCAAATTTGCCCAAACCAAGCCTGCCTGCATCGGGCCGCTGGCATTGTTCGACAAAGTCATCACCGATCGCCAGCCTGACCCTGAATTCATCGACTTTTTCAACCAACACGCGGTCACTTTGCGTTTCTGATCTTGGCCTCACTGCCGATTTTATGCCGTGTCCCTGGTGTTACCTGAGGGACGCGGTTGCCAATTTCTCGTTAAACTCAGGCTTTTTTTTAAGCAATTAAACTTAAAATAATCCTAATGGCCGATAATTGCAGGTTAATGGATTGCAACAACTTGCCAGCGTTATTATTTCCCACAGAACATTATTGCAGTAATTTGCATCAAATCTCACCCAGATAAAATGGTTCACTTCTTCCACCGGCCTCGTTAAGCCGCCTTTTGGCAAAAAATTATCGACTATTTTTAATCAAATTATCAGAGTTTACCTTTATTCATATGATGATTAAAATCGTCGTATTACGGTCATCCGCTTCCAGCCACACCGACAATCAAAATCAGTAAATAAGTGTAAAAACAATCAGATAAGCTTTTTCCTCTCACTAACCAAACGTGATCTATATCACTAAAACAGCTAAATCCGGCTTTTTAGCTAGATCCAAACCAGCACATAAAATATATTGCTCGCCCTGCCACACAAGACAGGTTTTTATCCGGCTAAACATCATACAAACCGGATAAAGGTTGTGGGATTAGTGAGAGCGGTTGCAGCATGATGTTTCGCACAAACACGCAACATTTGCATGAAAATTTACAATAAAAGCCTTTAACCGCACACATCACGCATTTGGGAGCAAGATCACGGTTGTTTCTGCTGTAAATCGTTATCTTGCCGCCAACAAAATCGGTGGGCAGTTGCTCCTCCGACAGAAACATCGGCGTTGACCCCGTTAACAGCAGAAACCATTTGGACAGGTTAGCAACATCATTAGCCTGATAAACAATTCAGAGGCGCAATTCATCCTCTAGTTGAAACAACTGATTTTACCACTGGTGAGACAGCCACTTATTTCACCAGCGGATTTTAAACTTAAGTTTTTCTTTTTATTTTAAATTATCGTGTTCACCTCGGAGATATTTATGGACACTACACAGACCGGCACTATCGCCTCTGCAGCCTCAGGTTCCAGCACGGCCTGGCGTAAATCAGATACCATGTGGATGTTGGGCCTCTACGGCACCGCCATCGGCGCTGGTGTCTTGTTCTTGCCAATCAACGCCGGTATCGGCGGTTTAATCCCGCTGATCATCATGGCCATCATCGCCTTCCCGATGACCTTCTTCGCCCACCGTGGCCTGTGCCGTTTCGTTTTGTCTGGTAAAAACCCAGGTGAAGACATCACCGAAGTGGTAGAAGAACACTTTGGCATCAGCGCGGGTAAACTGATTACCCTGCTCTACTTCTTCGCCATTTACCCAATCCTGCTGGTTTATAGCGTCGCGATCACCAACACCGTGGACAGCTTCATCACCCACCAGTTGGGTATGGCCTCGCCACCACGTGCCATCCTGTCGCTGATCCTGATCGTTGGCCTGATGGGCATCGTGCGTTTCGGTGAGCAGGCGATCGTGAAGACCATGAGTATCCTGGTATTCCCGTTTGTTGCGGTGCTGATGCTGCTGGCGCTATATCTGATCCCTAACTGGAGCAGTGCCATCTTCGAAAACGTCTCACTGGCCGGTTCTGGCGGCAGCTTGGGCCACGGCCTGGTGATCACCCTGTGGCTGGCAATCCCGGTTATGGTGTTCTCGTTCAACCACTCACCGATCATCTCCGCCTTTGCAGTCGCAAAACGCGAAGAGTACGGCGTGGACGCTGAGAAGAAATGTTCCCGCATCCTGGGCTACGCACACATCATGATGGTGCTGACCGTAATGTTCTTTGTTTTCAGCTGTGTGCTGAGCCTGTCCCCGGCGGATCTGGCCGAAGCCAAAGCGCAAAACATCTCCATCCTGTCTTACCTGGCTAACCACTTTAACAACCCGGTGATCGAGTACATCGCACCAGTCATCGCCTTCATCGCCATCACCAAATCCTTCCTGGGTCACTACCTCGGTGCTCGTGAAGGCTTTAACGGCATGATTGCCAAATCGATGAGAAGCCGTGGTAAAACCATCACCACCCACAAGCTGAACCGCATCACTGCCATCTTCATGCTGGTGACCACCTGGATCGTTGCCACACTGAACCCAAGCATTCTGGGCATGATCGAGAACCTGGGTGGCCCAATCATCGCGATGCTGCTGTTCCTGATGCCGATGTATGCGATCCGTAAAGTGCCTGCCATGCGCAAGTACAGCGGCCACATCAGCAACGTATTTGTGGTCGTGATGGGCCTGATTGCCATCTCTGCCATCCTGTACACACTGTTCGGTTAATAGCGCTCAGCCGGTGCCCTATGGCACCGGCTATCTCGAATCTCCCCCTCCTACCCCGCCGCGAACTCAAGCATTACCCATATGCCCCCTAAACGGCAGGCTGAGGGAATTAACTTCAAGAAGGAAGCGAGACTATGGTCAGCGTTTTCGATATTTTCAAAATTGGCATCGGCCCTTCCAGTTCCCACACCGTCGGCCCGATGAAAGCCGGTAAACAGTTTATTGATGATTTGCAGGCCGCCGGGCAACTCCACGATACAACGCGGGTGGCGGTTGACGTCTACGGCTCACTGTCACTGACGGGTAAAGGGCACCATACCGACATCGCGATTATTATGGGCCTGGCGGGCAATCTGCCCCATGACGTGGACATCGACAGCATCGCCGGCTTTATTCGTGATGTAGAGCAGCGGGGCCGCCTGTTGTTGGCAAAGGGTGTGCACGAGGTCGATTTTCCACAGCTTGGTGGCATGAACTTCCACAGCACTAACCTGCCGCTGCACGAAAACGGCATGTCGATCAGCGCCTATGCTGGCGATCGGTTACTTCACAGCAAAACCTATTACTCCATCGGCGGCGGATTTATCGTTGATGAAGAAAACTTCGGCCAATCGGCCAACAATAGCGTTGCGGTCCCCTACCCTTATCGTTCCGCGCTGGATTTGCAGCAGCATTGCAAAGATACCGGGCTTTCACTTTCCGGGTTGGTGATGCAGAACGAACTGGCATTACGCAGCAAAGCAGAGATCGAAGCGCACTTTGCCGACGTCTGGCAGGTGATGCGTGCCGGTATCGAACGCGGTATGAATACCGAAGGGTTGCTCCCTGGCCCGATGAAGGTACAGCGCCGTGCCGCCGCCCTGCGCCGCATTCTGGTAACCGGTGACAAGAACAATATTGACCCGATGAACGTAGTTGATTGGATCAATATGTTCGCGTTCGCGGTCAACGAAGAGAACGCTGCGGGTGGCCGAGTGGTAACGGCCCCCACCAACGGGGCATGCGGTATCATTCCTGCGGTACTGGCGTATTACGACCAGTTTATCCGCCCGGTGAACACCAACTCCTACAGCCGTTACTTCCTGGCTGCCGGTGTGATCGGCACGCTGTACAAGATGAATGCTTCAATCTCCGGCGCTGAAGTGGGCTGCCAAGGGGAAGTCGGCGTGGCCTGCTCCATGGCGGCAGCTGGTCTGGCGGAGCTGATGGGCGGCAGCCCGGCACAGGTTTGTATCGCCGCAGAGATTGCCATGGAGCACCATCTTGGGCTGACCTGCGATCCACTGGCCGGACAGGTTCAGGTGCCTTGTATCGAACGTAACGCGATTTCTGCCGTGAAGGCGGTCAACGCCGCACGTATGGCACTGCGTCGCACCAGCGAGCCGCGCGTTTGCCTGGATAAGGTGATCGAAACCATGTACGAAACCGGCAAGGACATGAATTCCAAATACCGTGAGACATCACAGGGCGGGTTGGCCATCAAGGTCGTGGCGTGTAATTGATCTGGCAGAAGGGGCCACTGTTGGCCCCTTATCAAACAAAGATTAACCGAAAATACCGCCAAACCACTGAGTCAGCTTCATCATCACAAAGTCCCACATGCGGCTAAAGAAGTTCCCTTCCTTCACTTCCTGCATCACCACCAGCGGGTGCTGTTCGATAGTTTTGCCATCCAGTTGGAAATCGATGGTACCTACCACCTGATTTTTCGCCAGCGGCGCTTCCAGCGTCGGTTGATTAAGCTTGTAGCTGGCCTTCAGGTTTTTCATCTGCCCCTTGGGAATAGTGACGGCGGCATCCTTCGCCACGCCCAGCGGCACTTCACCCACGTCGCCAAACCACACTTTCTGCGTCACAAAGGCTTTATCAGCCTTGATCGGCGTTGCGGTTTCATAGAAGCGGAAGCCCCAGGTCAGCAACTTCTCGCTTTCGCTAAAGCGCACACGGTCACTCGGAGCCCCCAGTACCACCGAAATCAGGCGCATTGGGCCGTCGGTGGCCGAGGCGACCAGGTTATGCCCGGCCCCGCCGGTGTAACCGGTTTTGATACCATCCACATTCAGGTTGGTGCTCCACAGCAGGCGGTTACGGTTTATCTGGCGGATCTTGTTGAAGGTGAACTCTTTTTCTTTATGCAACGCGTACTCATCCGGCACGTCGCGGATCAGCGCCTGGCTCAGCAACGCCATATCGCGCGCGGTGCTGTACTGCCCTTCGGCATCCAGACCATGCACAGTCAGGAAGTGAGTATTTTGCAGGCCGAGGGACTTGCCATAATTGTTCATCAAGCCAACGAACGAATCCTGGCTACCGGCCACGAAATCCGCCAAGGCGATGCTGGCGTCGTTACCTGACTGGATGACGATGCCTTTATTGAGTTCCGATACCGGCACCTGATCGCCGGGTTTGATAAACATCAAAGAAGACCCCCGCAGCACCGGGTTGCCGGTTGCCCAAGCATCTTTACCCACGGTGACGAGATCGTCCGGTTTGATTTTACCGGCTTTCATCGCCTGGCCAATCACGTAGCTGGACATGATTTTAGTCAGGCTCGCGGGATCCAGGCGGGTATCCGCGTTGCCTTCTGCCAGGATCTTGCCACTGTCGTAATCCATCAATACATAGGCTTTCGCATCGACCTGTGGTGCGGCCGGAGCCTCTGCTGCCTGTACGGTAGGCACAACCAACAACATGACACCTACACTGAGGGCCAATTTACCAAGAGAAGTGGAACGGTTATTTTTCATCATGACGTCGCCAGAGTGTCCATTCAAACCATTGAAATAGCGTTAACTTTCAAACATGTTCACGTTTTCAGCCAACCAGCGAGAGTGGCACGAGGCCGCGCTGCCAACCGCGAAATACCCAGCGGCTCCCATTTGAGCCAACGCGGCACCGAAAGTGCCCTCGTTGTGAGTTTATTAGATTGCTCTTATTTTTGCAGGGTTTAGGCTGATTTTTCTGCATTTTTACATAACTGTACGTTATCGCAGAGAAATTGGCTGGAAATCAGGCTATGCGCAGGTTAAGTAAACCTTCAACAAACCGTCGCCGCACTGTCATCAAAATTACTTATGCTCTGCGCATTTCACCGCGGCAACTGGCTCGCAGCCGCGCGTATCCGTTATCCTGTAGCCCGCAGCATTCCTTGCCGGAGAAATATTGATGGATTTAGCCCTGTTCGACCTGGATGAAACCCTGATTGATGATGACAGCGCCAGCCTGTGGGTTCGCTGGCTGGTGGCCGAAGGGTTCGCCCCGGCAGAGTTGGAACGCCAAGAGCAGTTGTTGATGCAATCCTATTATCAGGGCCAGCTGTCGATGGAAGATTATATGCAGGCAACGCTGGTTCCGCTGGTGGGCCTGAGTACCCAAACCGTCGCCGGTTGGGTGCAGCGCTATATTCGCCGGGATATCCTGCCCCGCGTCTACCCCGCGGCACGCGAACGCATGCAATGGCATCGCGAACGCGGCGACTGCATTCTGGTGATTTCAGCAACCGGCGAACACCTGGTTGCCCCCATCGCCGAGCAACTGGGCGCTGATGGAGCGCTGGCTATCGGTGTCGAGGTAGCAGAGGGCCGTTTTACCGGCAATACCTACGGCACCATCACCTACCAGCAGGGTAAGGTCATCCGTCTGCAACAGTGGTTGCAGCAACACCCTGAACTGCAATTTGCCCATAGCCACGGCTATAGCGACTCCATTAACGATAAGGCCATGCTGGAATACGTCGACAGCGCCACTGTCATTAACCCTAATAACGACCTTGGCGCGTTGGCAGAGCTGCACGGTTGGGAGGTCTGCCACTGGGAACGCTGATTTCAAGGTGACAAAAACGGCTTTGTAGCGTAGGTATGGGGGTTACTTTTATCCGTCGATGAGGAGGTGCTTTGTGCTGACCATTTGGGGCCGTGAAAATTCTAACAACGTCAAGAAAGTGCGCTGGTGTGCCGCTGAGTTAGGGCTGAATTACACCCATATCAACGCCGGTGGTGCCTACGGCAAGGTTAACGAAGAACCTTACCGATCGCTTAACCCCAACGGCCTGGTACCGCTGTTGCAGGATGGGGATTTCGTGCTGTGGGAATCTAATACCATCGTGCGTTATCTGGCGGCCAAGTTCGGCCAGACGCCATTTTACCCTCAGGATCTCCAGGCTCGCGCTGCGGCAGAAAAATGGATGGACTGGAATACCTCAACCATCACCGGCCCTTTCCGCAACGTGTTCTGGGGCATGGTTCGCACTCCGCCCGAAAAGCGTGATATGGCCCTGATTGAGGCTGGCATTGCTGAACTGGAGCAACACTTTGCTATCGTCGAACGCACATTGGCTGAGCAGCCTTTCCTCTCAGGCCAAGAATTCGGCATCGGCGATATTCCACTCGGCAGCTTTGTTTACGCCTGGTTTTCCATGCCGAACGAACGTCAGCCCAGCCCGCATATGGAACGCTGGTATCAGCGGTTATGCGCACGCCCTGCTTACCAGCACGCGGTGATGATACCACTCACTTGATTACCAAGGTGCCCCAGATGGGGCGCTTCTTACAACGCAGGGACGCAAAAGCATGTCATTGTTTTATTTACAGGTACGCCGTAACCACCTGACATTGAAAAGCCTCGACACTCAGAAGACCGCCTCTAGAGTTGGCCCTTTCAGCACTCAACGGCTGCTGGTTGGCCAGTTTTTTATTGCCGAATACTGCCTGTATAATCTGGTACCAGAGTTTTTCCCTGGCTTTCTCAATCAGCTTAAGCGCCGCCATTTACGTCATGACATAGTGATCCATGCAATGGAAATGCTGGAAGGCGGCGTAAGCCAGGTCGAGCAGCGGATCCTGCAGGAAATTACCGTTGCAAGTTTTCCCAAAGGATATCACTCAGTATATGCAGACCCGCATCCTCTGTGTGATGACACGGTAAAACGGATTTTCTCACTGAATTCCGACCAGGTACTCACCGCCGCCGATCTCAAACTAATCTAACTGGGCACTAATCGTGCCCAACCCGCAGCAGTTTCCCATTACTGTCATCAGTCAGCAGATAAAGGTAACCATCCGGCCCGACGCGCACGTCGCGAATACGCTCATTGCGATCGCCCAATAGCCGCTCTTCTGCCACTATTTTGTCGCCGTCCAGCGTCAAACGGATCAGGTCCCGTTGTGCCAATGCGCCAATAAACAGAGAGTGCTGCCATTCGGGGAATCGCTGGCTGTCGTAAAAGGCCATCCCACTGACCCCCGGAGAAACTTTCCAATAATGCAATGGCTGTTCGGTCCCTGGTACAACTTGGCCTTTAGCCTCAGGGATAGCTAGCCCTGAATAATTAATTCCATAGGTCGCTATCGGCCAGCCATAGTTTTTGCCCGGCAGAGGAATATTGATTTCATCACCGCCGCGTGGGCCGTGCTCATGCTCCCAAATCACCCCACTCCAGGGGTTCAGCGCCAATCCTTGCGGATTACGATGGCCATAAGACCAAATCTCCGGTCGCTTGCCCTGTTGGCCAACCAGCGGATTATCGGCAGGTACCTTGCCCTCCGCCGTTAGCCGAACAATCTTGCCTTGCAGTTTGTCCGTTTCCTGTGCCGTCGCCCGTTGGTTGTTTTCACCCAAGGTAATAAACAGATAGCCCTGGCGATCAAAGGCGAGTTTAGAGCCAAAATGGTTGCCGGTAGACAACTTGGGCTGTTGGCGAAAAATCACACGAAAATCTTCCAGCTGTTTATTGTCTGCACTCAGGCGCCCATAACCAACAGCAGTGCCAGCTTTATCGGCATCCCCTGCTTCAGCAAAGCTAAGGTAAACCCGGCGGCTAGTGACAAAATCCGCAGCCAGCACCACGTCAAGTAATCCTCCTTGCCCCTGCGCATACACGTCTGGCACACCGGTAATCGGTGAGGAAAGCCCGGCAGACGGCTGCCATAACCGCAAACGGCCAGGGCGCTCCGTTATCAGGATACCGCTATCGCTCGGCAAGAAGGCCAGCGACCAGGGATGCTCAAGGCTGTCCTGTAATTCGGTCACTACCGGTGCCGCATGCAGCAGGCCATTGCCGAACAGCAACCAACCCGCAATCAAAAAAGGCCGCAACATGTCTTCTCCTTAAATTGGTAGAGTTCAATGAGTTTAGCCCAGACGGTAAAGTTCGTGCTTTAATCTAAATTTCAATATGTTGCATTTTTCCTTTACTGTGCTTAAGTTAGTTGAACCATCCAGGAGGCACCATGAAAATCACCGTAACAGACGCACTACAGCCAGAAGATACCGAAGAGATTCGCAATCATTTGAAGACTTTTAACCGCCAATTTGTCGGCGATATCCTGAACAAAAACATTGGGGTTTTTGTCCTGGATGATCAGGGGAATAAACTCGCCGGGTTAACGGGCAGCACCGTAGGCCGCTGGTTAAGCATCGATTTGTTATGGGTTTCTAAGACATTACGCGGCGAAGGTGTAGGCAGTAAGCTCATCAAGAAAGCAGAACAGCAGGCAATGGCGGATGGCTGCAAATATGCGCGTGTAGATACTTTCAGTTTTCAGGCTCGTCCTTTCTACGAAAAACAAGGTTACCAATTGCAAATGACATTGCACAATGCGCCGGTAGAACATGAACGCTATTTCTTCACCAAAACCCTCACAGACTGACAGGTAACGCAATGGAAACCCAGGCAATGGTCATCAACTGCGTGGCGTACAAGGCCGGTAAACGGCTGACGGACGTGACGATTGAGGATATCAGTGAAGTGGTCAAGGAGCCGGACACCTTTATCTGGCTGGGCTTGTGGCAACCGGAAGACGCGTTTATGCGTAAGATCCAAGAGGAGTTCAGCCTGCACGATCTGGCGATCGAAGATGCCCTTTGCGCCCACCAACGGCCAAAAATAGAAACCTACGGTGACTCGCTGTTCATCGTGGTGAAAACCGCACAGTGGATGAAAGAAGAAGTCGAATACGGTGAGACCCACTTTTTCGTTGGTAAAAACTTCCTGATCAGCGTGCGCCACGGCGCTTCTTCCAGCTATGCCCCTATCCGCGCCAAGGCAGAGGAAAACCCCAAACAACTGTGCCACGGGCCTGGCTTTGCGCTGTATTCGGTATTGGATTTTATCGTCGACAACTATCGCCATATCGTCGGCAAGTTCGAAGCGATGATCGAAGACATCGAGTCCAACATGTTCAGGTCGGAGTTTGACGAAACCGCCATCGAAAACGTCTACAGCCTGCGCCGCCACCTGCTCGGCCTGCGTAATGCCGCCCTGCCGATGGATGAGATCTGCAATCAGCTGATCCATCTGCATGAGGATGTGATCCCTAAAGAGCTGCGGGCCTACGTTCGCGATGTGCAAGACCATACCCGGCAGGTCGCCAGCACGATAGATGATATGCGCGAAATGCTGACCAACGCCATGCACGTCAATTTGGCATTGGTGACCGTCAAGCAAAACGAAGTGGTTAAGCGATTGGCTGGCTGGGGGGCGATCCTGGCCATTCCAACGGTGATCTTCAGCCTGTACGGCATGAACTTCGCCGATATGCCCGAATTGAAGTTCCCCTGGGCTTACCACACCACGCTGGGCGTCACCGTCGCCGGTTGCTTCTTCCTGTACCAAAAACTCAAGCGTTCCGGCTGGTTATAGATCGCCATCAAAACGGCCTATACTGCTAGGGCCAAGACTACTGCTGGCTACGTTACGTAGGGCGCCGCATGCGCCCGTCTGGCTTTGTCATCAGTCTGGGCCGTTTTTGTTTACGCCGCCAACATATAACGGTGTAATTTCCCGTTGCCCAAGTGTAAAATCCGCCCGTTTCTATTTTGGATTGAGCTATGTCACAAACTATGACCCCAAAAGCCCCCCGTGTCGGCTTTGTCTCACTAGGTTGCCCAAAGAATCAAGAAATAAACTAATGAACTCCGTCCTAAAACAGAATCAGAACACACTAATTTCATAAAGTTGTACAGTCATAATAGACAATCACATACTCACAGATGACCTTTGTTCAGTCCCAATCATCCCTATAGATCGATGTATCAATACCTACACCGGGTTGAAGTGTGTACCCGGCCTGGTTGTGAAACTTAACGTACTTTGGCGTTTCTCTACGGTCGTAGTACTGAGCACCTGAGTACACAAATCCCGCTGAACTTTGGGGTACTACCCAGACCCACATAGATGCAGACTTACCGGCGTGATCTATCACCTTGTACTCAAATTCTGACCCCGAATAACGACCTGTATACCCCTGTGATGTGTTGATCTTGCTGATGGTGTATTACCATATGCAACACGATAGAAACTGTCTGGAGTGTACTGAAGTGCATCACCTGTAATCCATTCTGCCTCTGGTAATCCCCTCTTCCCTATAAGTACATACTCTGGATTTAGCTCAACACACGTGATGTGAGTGGGTTTGTTCCTTAAGTACTGGTAGTAGCTGAGTCTACCGATACCATCACCTTTGTAATTTTTGAAAAATAATTCCTTATCATCCTGTGTTAGCTGCTTATCAGAATGCACTAACTCCATCACCCTATTATGATTCGTAGATTCATTTTTTGTAACTCTTGCAATAAAATACCCCTTTTAAAAATTTTTGGGTATTTATGAAAAAGTCTCCTTTAAAAAACATTCCATTCATTGCAACTTTATTATTATCAATTGTTTTTGCTTTACTTTACTTTTTTGCGGCAAATCAATTCAATGTAAACATATACCTAACAGTAATAGCTTTAATACTTACAATTCTATCTGGTTTTGATTTTATTAGAAATATCACATCTTTTGAAAGGCCCAATAAGCCACCTGTAGATTTATTATTAGTATTCAGCATTGCTGTAGCAATCACATCAATTATATCATTAGTATGTAAAGTAGATGAAAGTAGTTTAGAGCTACGAGAACAAGTGACTATTATTGGAACTTTAATTTTACTTGTATTAGGAATGATTGCATCTGCTTACTTGAAGCATAAGCATGGAACAAAATCTAAAGTAAGAAGAATAGAAAAAGAAAGCCATTCGATATTTAACGAAAATAATGAAACAATTACAATAATTACAACAATAAAAAAAGCCCCATAAGGGGCTTTCTATTAGCCTCCACCAACCATAATCAAAAGTATCTGTAGCGGTTGCCCCATAGGTACTTGGATCACGACGATTCCAATATAGTTGTTCAAAATCAATTTTACCCAAATCATATAGTTTTTATCTATTTCATTTTATTACTATCGCATAGTTCTTTAGTATTAGTCATTGCGAAAAAATTCAAGATAGATTCTATTTTAAATAGAACGCATTGATGTTTTGTTTGATGAAGATATACAGTGAGCACTATCTCATCGCATTCAGTACTGATCACAGTTTCTTCTTACTCTGCTAGTTCAATTTCAGTTAATGCAGTTTCTTCTATGATATTTTCAAGCCGATTTTTATCTCTTTTTTCTTTAACGTCTATGTTGCGTAGTGCGTCCATAACATTCTCACGGTTCCACTGATAGAGTTTGGTCATTTTTATCTCACGAATTTTCAAGTTGCTATTTATTACCATTTATTATATGTTCGACTTTTAAAAGGAGGGAATCATGTATTACAAAATAGAGAACAAGTGTTACTTTAAGGATATAGAATATCAAATTAGAAAAGAGTTACATTCAGCCAAGGAAAATATAAGGATCTGTGTAGCATGGATTAACTTAAAGTCATTTGAGGATTTACTCCTCCAAAAAAGTCGTAGTGGTGTTAGTGTTAAAATTTTATGTAATGATGATATCTACAATAACAGGCATTTAAATGAATTATCGGAAGAGTTTTTAGAGCATATTATAGTAATTAAGAATCCAATTTCACGTTTTTTTATGCACCATAAGTTTTGCATTATAGATGACGCTATAGTTATAACTGGTAGCTATAACTGGTCTAAGCGTGCCGCATTCCATTATGAAAACATTGTTATATTAAAAAACGATTTCAATATAGCAAGACAATTCAAACATGAATTCGCAGATCTTGAATATATGGGATCATTATCTCTACGCAATTTCCGTTCTATTCATGTGACTCAAAGAACATCTAAATTTGTTTTAGGAACATATAGTACCCCTCGTGGGATTTTAGAAACTGCAACCTTGCAATTATGGGAAATAGATCTATCTAATACTACATATGGAAGGTTAGGTGAAATTGACATTCCACACTTTTTCACAATAATGGAAATTGATGATTCTCTTCATTACACTATGGATGTTAAAGAGCGTGAAGTTGATATGTATAATATGGAGAGATTGCAAATAGAAAAACTTCAAACATTATTCGATTCTTTCCAAACGCCAGTACACGCAATTGGTACAGCGATAATATCTAACTCAGATGAACATCTTGAATATGGTGAACCACCTGAGCGTGAGATCTATTTAAATTGGATCGATATGCGGCTCAAAAAAGTTCTGCCATCTTCTTTTGATGCTGAAGGTGATTTTGAAAACTTATGGCATGAAACTTACTTTTAGTATCATAGAGTTCATAATATAGGTTAATTAAAAAGCCCCAGTTGGGGCTTTTTAAGTTTCCATCAGCCATAATCAATAGAACTTGTAGTAATTGGCCCAATGGTACTTGCATGTTCAATCACCTTATACTCAAATTCCCTACCCTATAACGACCTGTAATGGCCTCTGAGGTATTGATCTTACCGAATGGTGTATGTGCATAGACAACATCGTATCGTTCATTGGTGGAGTACTGGAGAGCATCACCAAAGATCCATTCAGCGTCTGGAAGTACCCCTTGCACAATCATGACGTATTCGGGATTCAGTTCTACACATGTAATTTGTTCTGGTCGTACTTTGGTACTGTTCGAATGATAGCAGCCCTATTCCCGCACAAAGTTCAATGCAACGTCCTGTACATCCTGCATCAATGATTAAATCCCATGAAATCATTTCGGAAGTGAAAAAAGCACCAATTGCATCCACGGAGTAGTTCTTAAGTACAAACTCTTTTTTAATAATATTCAATAGGATATCATTATCATTCGTGAAATGAATAACAGGATTAGGATACAAACTTCTTTCAGATGGAATAGTAATTTTTTTGTCATTTTCATAAATTTCTTAATATTGCCATGAGTATAATTCTGTTTTAATTTAAAACTCGCTATAAAACAACATATTGATATCGAAAGGATTCAACGAGTTCCGGTCGGAAAGTATGTGTTTTAACCTCCCTTCCGCTATATCAGTCTCCAATACTGACAGTACTGGCAAGCATTTCTTTCTTCACGCGGAACACTGTAGCCCGACCGCAATCACACAACTTCGCGATCTCGTCGGGAGTGTTCTTCCCAGCCTGTAACATATCGATAATTTTGCTATGAAGTTCCTTGTTCTTTTGCTTGCCCTTGTACTTCCGGGCTTCTTTGGCAAGAGCAATCCCCTCGTTGCGGCGTGATGCGATCATGCCTCGCTCAAATTCTGCAACGGCTCCCATCATGGTTAGGATTAGGCGGGATTGTGGGGAGTTGTCGAAGCTCATTGAGTTTGCAAGAAACTGAACAGTGATCCCACGCTCAACGAGATTATCAATCATCTCCAACAAATCGCGGGTATTACGTGCGAGGCGATCAATGGAATGCGTAATGAGGGTATCACCTTCACGGAGGTGTGAAAGCAGGTTCAACAATTCAGGTCTTTCGCTGGTGGACTTACCTGATTCTTTCTCTGTAACGATTTTGTCACAAACAGGTTCCAGTACTGCCAACTGACGCTCAAGATTCTGATCCTTCGTTGAGACTCTCGCATAACCAAAAATCATTTTTCTGCCCTCACTACCGATTAGTATCATTTAAATTAACTCAATGATACAGTATCATTTAATTTCAATCAATATCTAAATGATACTAAGTGAGACGCAAAAGAGGAGTATCGTTTGGGAGTACCCAAAAGAGATTTTGATCGTTCATTTTTTAGTCGATGCCGGGTTAGTGAAAAGGCCGATACAGAGATCTGAGTACGCGACATTTGGTCGGCGGGGCTAAACATGATCAGACGAATGAGATTTCAAATCGTGCAGAAAAAAACTGACTGTACTTTTTCCTGAGTAAAAGATTACTTAAACTTTTTTGTCAAAAAACAGATGAGCTGAGTTTTGATTTTTCTCCCTCTAAACGACCTGAAATTCTAACGCCACGACAAGCTGTAATACTTATCTTGGATAATGAAGCATATCTCCCTGATATACATATGTTTTAGATACTATTGCACACTGGTGAGCTAAGAGATTTATGATGCAGTCATGCTGTTTTTATAATAAGGTATGGGGTTACTTACGAGAGGTGCCAATGTTAGGAACAAACATGAAACTTCCCAGAGATAGCATCGTCAACAGATTCCCAGATCTGCATATTCATCAAACTATCGATGAAATTAGAAATCTATTGATTAATGGATTTGATGATTCCAAAAAAACAATCTTCTTATGTGGGAAAGATAAATCTGACAAAAAAAGTCTTCGGTATAAATTCTCAACTTTTCTTTCCCAAGAGAAGGGTATAACTCTAACTTATCCAGAGGATTTGTTTGAAGACCTCCTCGAAGGTCAGGGAAAGAATAGTTTGCTATCCCTAGAAACTCAACTTGCAAACTCTGTTGATCTTATAGTTCTTATACCTGAAAGCCCTGGTTCTTTCGCTGAACTAGGTGCATTTTCTATGGATAAAACCTTAGCAAACAAAATGCTTGTGATGAGAATGGGAGAATTTAAATCAGGAAAAAGCTTTATAAATCATGGCCCTATAAGGCTTGTCAGATCCCATGGTGGTGAAATATATGATATTCCCAAAAACTTCGATGAAAAGAATTCCGAACATGTAAAGGTAGTACTTGGGAAGATTAAGAAAACTCTTCCAAGTGGCAGAAAGAAAAAAGAACTAGATAACATATTATTATATTCAAAACATGTTCTTCTTTTAATCTATCTATTCGATGATTTGAATTTACGCTCGGTATACAAGACCATGGAATTGATCATGGAGAGAAAGTTTGACAATCGAGATAATGTTGCGTGTAAAGCTGCAACACACTCCCTCATAAGAGCAGGAATGATTAACCAACAAGAGGGATTATTTACTATAACTCAAATCGGTTACAATTCAATAATTAATAGTTTCTACTTGAAATCATCGCTTACTGAATTAAGAGCAAAAATCATGAATAAACAATATGCTAGACACTGATTAAGATTCAGCATAGAATTATGGCGTGTGCTAGTTTTTAAGCTGGTGACTTACCTAGTCCGCTAGTTAAGTTCACAGAGGATGGAGAGTCTCTCCGTTCCCGCAGTTCATCACAGAGATAGCTTGATGATCGAGTCCCCCAACTCCCGCCCACCGTGACTTGGGGGACTCGTACATCAAGCATTGCAGCTTTAGTCGTTAAAAACTAGCACACACTTTTTAAAGCCAGATAATGAACCTCTACTATGATGAAATTAAAATGAATACTCATCAAGGAAAGTACACCCAACAACTTTTATCCCTTCCAATTCTTGAGAATGCGGACGATTTATCTCAATTCATGAGGCTCCCGAAAGAGGTTATTTCAAAATTTAGCTTCAGTAATCATAGATACTATCATCGCATTGAAATGAAAAAAAAATCCGGTGGGATTAGATACATTGAAAGCCCTGTCAAAGAATTAAAAGCAATACAACGCTGGGTGCTAAGATACATCTTAGATAAGTTATCACCTTCCGTTTACGCAAAAGGCTTTGTAAGAAAAAAATCGATACTTGATAATGCAAAACCTCATGAAGGAAATCAATACATACTGAATCTTGATTTCAAGGATTTCTTTAGCAATGTACAAGCATCTCATGTATATACTTTATTTAAAAACATTGGTTACAATAACAACATAGCATTTATTCTTACATCATTTTGCACTAAAGAGGGATATTTACCTCAAGGTGCCCCAACATCACCAGCCTTATCTAATCTTGTTTGTTTAAGACTTGACCACCGTTTATCTACGTATTGTAAAAAGCGTGCTTTAACATATACACGGTATGCTGATGATCTTTGCATATCTGGAAACAAAATACTAATCTTACAAAAGTCATCTTATTTAATAAAAGAAATAATTTGTGATGAAGGTTTTACTATAAACTCAAAAAAAGAAAAATTCCTAGGCCCCAAAGTTCGCAGAGAAGTTACAGGGTTAACCGTCACACCTAGAATCACCATTAGTAAAAAAGATTATTGCGTCTACAGAAAAAGAATTTACGATTTAGTAAGAAATGAAGTTTTAAACAAACATGAAATTATAAAGGGTATATTATCTTTTGTCAGGAGCATTGATAAAGACAAAGAAAAGAAACTTTCTGCATTCTACAATAAGCAGATATCCATCATTGGTGAAAATTAGTCTTAACTGAGGCCAAATTAATGGCCTCTCAACTTACATTCAACTAAAGCGATCAAGTACCATGTACGCTGGTTCGCACATACTGCCGCGTTCCTGTAGCCAGTAGTAATCCAGATCAGCAACCCGCACATTCAGCCCTGAATCGACACGGTTAATCTGTACTCTCAACCCGATACTATCTTTGTACGATAAACCCGATTTAACATTGTACTTGTACTTAACTCCTCGTTCTTGTTCAAATGAATTGAGATAGGGAGTGATTTGCTTCTGAATTTCTTTCAAGCAAATAACTTCATTACCAATAACAAAGGGCTTTTCAGTTTTCCCGTCAGGTACTGCGGCTATTGACGAAACAGAACAACAAAATAAAATTGCCGCTATAGAATTCTTTTTCATTTAAACATTCCTTATTGAAGGTTAGTACTTAATACTTCACCAGTGTCAGCATTGAACGTACAGGAGTACTGTATATTTTTAAAAGCACCAAAACCATTTTGAGCCTGTGCTCTATGCCCATAAAGAGTAACTAATTTCTTATCTTTATCGTACCAGCTGTATGAAGAGAATTTAGGTTCAATTACTCCATCAGTCCACTTGAACTGATACCGTGCTGAGTTTTCAACGGCAACCTTACAGATATAATCCCCCCTGTGATGTTTTGAAGAATAACATTCAGCATCATCAAGACATTTAGCCTCTTCTTCTTTCGCTTTCTGTTCTTTTTCCAAGGCAAATACAGCATCCTGAGCCGTCTTTTCTGCTGCTTTGATGCGTTGTTCTTCCGCAAATTTGGCGTAATCTGCAACATTCGTAATGTTATTTTTGCGAGCGATGGCAAACTCTTTGCCGTCTTTAAATCCAAGTTTTTGTGCTCTAGATTCATCGCTTGAGGATCGGGCCGCACTTGCCACAATAGCAAGCCCAAAAATCAGTACTGGCACCGTATAATTGTTAACGAATTTATAGGGTAGATACTTAGACCTCATAGTTCCCAATGCCAGTACTGCCCAACCTATCGCGAGAGTACTTGCCAATAGTTGGCACACTCCAGCGACCGTAAGCATGATGACTGACCAGAAACCAGTACCAATTGCGAAGAAATCACCAAATTTTTCAATCCCAGCCAGACAAAGGAAGACTCCCCAAAGTCCATAGATTATCAGTTGTACAACTCTCACAGTTTTATCACTCCCGTTAGCTTCTTTCAGGCCAAAAGTACGGACTTAAGGCTATCCGTGTTCAGGTACTCAAGAGTAACATGCACACCCAACAACGATCGATATTAACGATCAATAATAGGTAAATTGATCGCTACAGACTATCAAAATCTATTAATTTAATACAAATCAATAGGTAAAATCGCTCAAGGGGATTCGTAAGACATGAAGCAGGCTATGTATCTGATTTCAATACAAGGAGCACTTGCTGAACACCCTATCAGACGCTTTCATAGCGTCACTACGGCATTTTGCGGGGCTTTGTAGGTCTAGACGCGTTAGTTATGCAAATCGCGTTAAGGGAACTTCCTGTGCGTTTTGTCGTAAACATCATCATCAAGGGAGGGTGTGTGCGGGTTGGATTCGGTGACGGGGGTACGTGGCGACTCAGAAGACTTTGATTAATTACTTTGGTAGTACATGCAACACTGTTAGTTGTCTGAGCGATAGCGAGTAAATCCCTGCGTGTTGTTCGAGCTACAAGCGAGAAAAAACGCAAGGATCGGTTTAATTTTGTTTTTCAGTGACTATACGACCACAGGGAGTGTAGGCACTCAAAGACTGAATTTGGACGTAGTTCATAATGAAAATCTTTTTAATAATTCATGTTTCCATGAAATGGTAATATTATATTATTAGTTGGAAAGATGGTGAAAATACACGGTAAAATGCGGGTTTTAGGGGCATTTTTAACCATTATTGTGTGTTTTTTAACCATATACAGCCATCATCTTTCCATAGCAACAATTTTATCACCAAAATGTTGGAAAGATGATCAAAGGCCATTAATAAAGGTTTGGATAGCGTCCAATGTCGCATTGTTGTTAATCATATTGCGTAGTTTTACTTTTTCTTGTCTTGATAGAGTACGTGACTTACCTTTTAGTTGATGTATGATCACCACTCCATGGTTATACGCTTCAAGTAATTTCTTTGATGCCCTGATAGCAATGTTACGGTAATTATATAACATAGACTTCTTTATGGTTGGCTCACCCTTTAGTTTACGTTTGATATTCATTTTGTTATCTACCGTTGTGTAATCGATGTTAGATAGTGTCAGTACTAAATTAAGTACTTCCTTTCTTTTTCCACCAAACTTACTTGTAGTACCTACAAATTCCTCATCAATTGCTTCCTGTAGAATTTGAATACCTTCTGGTGTAAATTGGTTTAGATATGAGTACCCTTTTAGAATGCTTTTTAGTTCTGAATTGTCGAAAACTTTTTTCTTTCCCGCCATGATAAATACCCCTATTAAATATGTTAATTAATATTAGCCTGTAATATCCCAGTACTTAGATCGTTTTTATTAGTTTTCGCGTGGATAATATACACGCTGCATTCTTAATTTTAACTAATACAGCTGTAAAATAAATCACTTTCACGCTCCATACTGATTAGTTTGGAAAGGTCAGCCATTCCAGTATCTGGCCTTTCGTTACTATTGTTATTTGTATTTAGACACTTAGAAATCTATATAAATTATTATAGCATTATCTATTAGGCCAAAATGCTCTTCCTTCGAGCTCTGGATAACCCACAACTGCCATCATGCCCTTCACTGTCTCGTAATACGCCTTGTATGCGTCGACAACGTTTCCGTACAAATCAGCGACCCCTTGCAACTTTTCATTAATAGTCATATCCGTAACTAACAACTTAATACCTTCATCTATATGTGTCTCTACGTCGAATTTCCAGAACGGTTTTCGATTATAACCACCGAACACAAACACCTCATCAGAGCCCAAACATTTGACTTTGATCGTAATACATCCATCAGTCTTATCAATAATCACATATTCGATGATATTATTGATAGTTGTTCTAATTTTATTTCTTGACTCATTGGTAACATCAACAAAAACCCCCCACTGAATCAACCCCATGAATTCAATAATCGTGAATTCAAATGACCCTTTACTTTCAATCATTGTTTTACGAGTTTTGAGCTTATCAACCTCTTTAAGTAATATTTCTCTCTCCGAAGAAAGAGCATTCAACCTATCCACTAACTGCTCAACGTTCGGAACTCTCCCAATAGTATAAGTAAGATCTCTAATAACATTATCAATCCCTAATATTTCAGTACTTTTACGATCAATTAAATGGGTTAAGTCAGTTGTGTCCTGTCCTTTTTTACGACTATCATCAATATATCCCATCATTAGTGCCGTAATGACGCACTGATCAACTAATGGTGCAGTTACAGACCAACCGACACACCCTTTCTGTAAATGCCTACCATTTAGACATATATAACGTGGTTTCCCCCTATTCAGGAATCCTGTCATAGTCCCGCCACATTTACTACATCTCATTAAAGTCAAGCCGGATAATAGATTAATATTGTCGTTAAGCTTATCCTTCTTAGATTTATATCCATTTTGCTTTTTGAGCTCCTGAAGTTTCAGAAACTCAACTTCTTCTGTACACAATGATGGATAGTACCCTATCAGTTTATGCTCTCTATTACCGATTTTAATAGTACGCTCACCGATTAGTGCTCTATTATCACGCATTCTTTTTAGTACTTGATAGTCCCATTCCTTACCATTCAATCCATTTGGGTACTTTTCATCAAGGTGGCGTTTTACTTTATAGATGCCATGCCCCTGTAAGAACTGATCAATCGCTTCACGTGCAACTTTCCAGTACTCAGGATGCTGGCGTACTGCTTCATATTGAGAACCACTATCATCAATCCAGAAAGGGTGCTTACCACAAGATTTGATATTGACAGGTAAGCCTTCCTTATGACGTTCGACTAAAGCTTCTACATTACCCACTGTGCGAGTTTGCTTAGTTTTGCTCTCTTCATTGGCACGGCTGAACATGAGAATTGAGATCATCAGGTCTGTGGGGTTCTGATTTACGGATTCAAGCGTATACACTCGCTTATCCATCCCCGTAACTAGTGTTAGCCCAAGATCTAGCAATTCAATGAATAACTTTTGTGCGGTAGTCACATCCTGACGCGTAAGACGGTCTAAATTTTCCACGTAAAGCCAACTATCATCAGGGATTACGCCCTCTCTGACAGCATCAATAAAATCACCCAATCTTCCAGTTTTCGTGTTTTTCCCTCGAAAAGCACTGACTCCGGGATCTATGATTTCAACAAGCTCAAGCCCGTTTGCTAAGGCAAACTCCTTTGCACTCGTCATCTGACGCTGAAGAGTTGTCCCCTTCGCCTGTCGTTCAGATGACCAACGGATATAGCTGTACAGCAGTGGCATATGTATAATCTCCCAATTCTGAGCAATGTATAGTACAAAAAAATGGCTAAGATTGGATTTTTATCATTAGGATGCCCGAAAAACCTGGTTGATTCTGAACGGATCCTGACTGAACTGCGTAACGAAGGTTACCAGGTAGTGCCCCGCTATGATGATGCCGAGCTGGTGATCGTGAACACCTGCGGCTTTATCGACAGCGCCGTTCAAGAGTCACTGGAAGCGATCGGTGAAGCCTTGAACGAGAATGGCAAGGTGATTGTGACCGGCTGCCTCGGTGCCAAGGAAAACCAAATCCGTGAGGTGCATCCAAAGGTCCTGGAAATTACCGGGCCGCACAGCTACGAACAGGTTTTGTCCCACGTTCACCAATATGTGCCGAAACCGGAACATAACCCCTTTACCAGCCTGACCCCGGCGCAGGGCGTGAAGCTGACGCCAAAGCACTACGCCTACCTGAAGATTTCCGAAGGCTGCAACCATCGCTGCACCTTCTGCATCATCCCATCGATGCGTGGCGATCTGGACAGCCGCCCGATCGGTTCCGTACTGGATGAAGCCAAACGCCTGGTGGAATCTGGGGTGAAAGAGCTGCTGGTGATCTCACAAGACACCTCGGCCTACGGCGTCGATGTCAAACATCGCACCGGTTTCTGGAACGGCCAGCCGGTAAAAACCAGCATGGTCAGCCTGTGTGAACAGCTTTCCAGCCTGGGTGCCTGGGTGCGTCTGCACTACGTTTACCCTTACCCGCACGTGGATGACGTGATCCCGCTGATGGCAGCAGGCAAGATCCTGCCTTATCTGGATATTCCACTGCAGCACGCCAGCCCGAAAATCCTCAAGCTGATGAAACGCCCTGGCGCGGTTGAACGCACGCTGGAGCGCATCAAGCGCTGGCGCGAAATCTGCCCGGAGCTGACGCTGCGCTCCACCTTTATCGTTGGCTTCCCTGGGGAAACCGAAGAAGACTTCCAGATGCTGCTCGACTTCCTGACCGAAGCCAAGCTGGATCGCGTTGGCTGCTTCAAGTTCAGCCCGGTAGAGGGTGCTGCCGCTAATGAACTGGCCGACCCGGTACCAGAAGAAGTGAAGGAAGAACGCTTCCATCGCTTTATGCAGTTGCAGCAGCAAATCTCCGCCCAACGCTTGCAAGACAAGATTGGCCGCGAAGTGCTGGTGCTGATCGACGAAGTGGATGAGGAAGGTGCCATTGGCCGCAGCATGGCGGACGCACCGGAAATCGACGGCGCGGTTTACCTCAACGGTGAAGCCAATGTCAAAGTCGGCGATATCGTCAAAGTGAAGATTGAGAACGCCGACGAGTACGATCTCTGGGGTTCAAAAGTCTGACTTCGACTACCGCGGAAAACAATAAAGGGGTTAGCAGCAGTGCTAACCCCTTTATTTATTGGTGAACTACCAGTTAGTTACTTTTCGTCTGGCAGAGCATAAGCAATGACATAGTCACCCCGCTCTGCGGCCTGACGAGCACCACCAGCGCTGATGATAATGTATTGCTTGCCGTTCTTCGGCGATACAAAGGTCATTGGGCCGGACTGGCTGCCCACTGGCAGACGCTCTTTCCAGATCTCTTTCCCGGTTGCCGTATCGAAGGCACGCAGGTAGAAATCCTGAGTACCAGCAAAGAACAGCAGACCGGATTGAGTTGACAAGCTCGCACCCAGCGTTGGCATGCCCACTTCCATCGGCATACGCATTTTAATGCCCAGCGGCCCCGTATCCTGCACCGTACCTACCGGAACCTGCCACACCAGTTTGCCCGACTTCAGGTCTACCGCTGACATGGTGCCAAACGGTGGCTTCTGGCATGGAATGCCCAGTGGGGAGAGGAAGCGTTCACGGATCGCACCGAACGGCGTACCGTCCATCGGAACCAGACCCATTTCGATGCCGCTGGCGCCGGTCGGCACCTTGCTGCGTGGCACCATCGAGTTGGCCAGCCCCAAACGCATATCGTTAACAAACATGATGGCATTGTTCGGATCCACAGAGACGCTGCCCCAGTTCATCCCGCCCAACGAGCCAGGATATTGTAAAGCACGGTCGATACCCGGTGGTGTATAGACGCCCTGGTGACGCATCCCTTTGAACTCGATGCGGCACAGCAGTTGATCGAGCGGCGTTGCGCCCCACATGTCGGACTCGGTCAGCGTCTCGTTGCCAATATTCGGCATTCCCACCGAGAACGGCTGGGTTTTGGAGTAACGTTCGCCAGGCACATTGCCCTGCGGTACTTCACGTTCTTCTACTTTCGCCACTGGCTGACCGTTCTCACGGTTGAGCATAAAGATCAT
The DNA here is from genome assembly GCF_001692375.1 of Serratia sp. 14-2641. Taxonomy (NCBI): domain Bacteria; kingdom Pseudomonadati; phylum Pseudomonadota; class Gammaproteobacteria; order Enterobacterales; family Yersiniaceae; genus Serratia; species Serratia sp. 14-2641. Next base: position 481,551 of record NZ_LXKR01000044.1, read on the forward strand.
GCCCTGCTTACTGGTTTGCACCAGCACGGGTGTCGTCCCCCCCTTGCCATCTGGCAGATCGTACAGTAACGGCTGGGAAGGCAGGTCAAAGTCCCACAGGTCATGGTGCGTGGTTTGGAAATGCCAACGTACTTTGCCGCTGGTGGCATCAACAGCCACGATGGAAGAACTGTATTTATCATCCAGCTCGGTACGCTCGCCGCCAAAGAAGTCAGGCGTGGCGTTACCGGTCGGCAGATAGATCAGATTCAGTTTGGCGTCGTAGGACATTGCGGACCATACGTTCGGCGTACCGCGCGTATAGGTTTCACCCGCTGGTGGCAGCTTGGTAATGGCCGGGTTACCCGGATCCCATGCCCAGGCAAGTTCACCAGTATGCACATCATAAGCACGTACCACACCAGGAGGTTCGCCGGTAGAGAAGTTATCCGCTACGCGGCCACCGACCACCACCAGGTTACCCGCCACCAATGGGGTTGAGGTTTGCTGGTAATAACCCGGTTTAACTTCGCCCATGCCCGCTTTCAGATCGACAGTACCGTTATCGCCGAAGTCGGCGCAAGGTTTGCCGGTATCGGCATCAATGGCAATCAAACGCGCATCGATGGTTGGCAGGAACAGACGGCGTTCGCACATGGCCGGTGCCGAAGCGCTAGCGGCAACCACTGGCGATGAGGCTGGCTGAGCCGCATTGTCGTAATAACCCAGGCCACGGCAACGCTGCCAGTTAGGTGCAGAGGCTTTAGGATCGTAGGACCACAACTCTTTGCCGGTATCGGCTTCCAACGACAGCACTTTGCCGTAAGCAGTACAGACATACAGGGTGTTGCCGATCTGCAACGGGGTATTCTGGTCTTCAGCGCCAGAGCCGTTGCTTTGTGGAATATCGCCGGTATGGGCAATCCACGCCACCTTCAGCTTGCTGACGTTAGACTTGTTGATCTGATCCAGCGCGGCAAAACGGTCACCGTGGGTAGTATTCCCCCAATGTTCCCAGTTTTTCTGCTCACTACCGGCAGCCACAGGTTTAACCGGAATATCTTCCTTGGCCGCCACCAGTGGCGTAGGCACAAAGGTGTAACCAAATCCAGCCACCAACGCAACCGCCAGCAACCCAGCCAAAGAATAGCTGACGAAGCCGCGAACCGGATGACCGGCACGTTTCTTCAACCATGGATAGGCCAACGCGGCCAGGAAGGCCAGCACGCCGAACATAAACAAGCGTGAGAACAACGGCCAGAAATCCAGGCCAACATCCCACAACGCCCAAATCAGGGTGAACACAAAGGCCAGCGCATACACCCATATACCTGCAGGTTTGAGCTTGATCACCAGTACCGCAGCGATCAGCATCACCACGCCCATCAACCCAAAATAGAGGCTCCCTCCCAATGAAGCCAGGTAAACGCCGCCGATTGCCAGCGCGAGGCCGATGACGCCCATCAGCCCCCCCAGCAGCCACATCAAGTAATTCCCTATACTTCGTTTATTGCCTGTCTTTGCCATATTCACTTTCTCCCACCGCTAGCAACGCGCAAATTTTGGCGCACTCACTGGTGTCATAAATAACCATCCCAAGATAACAACTCAACGGGGGTTAGGTTCCCCGCTGTACTCCTGCTTACTACTCAAATGAATAAGCAACACTCATGCCCCCACCCCAGTTTCTGCCTGGAGCGGGTTCGAAATAGCGGCCATTGCCTTCGTTGACAATCACCGAGCCGACGTACTGGCGATCAAACAGATTGTCTACCCGGCCAAAAACGGTAAATTGCCAGTTCCCAACCGGGTAGCGATAACCTGTATTCAGCGCCGCCACGGTGTAGGACGGTGCCTGCTGTGAATTCTGATCGTTGGTCTGGATATCGCTCATATAGCGCAGTTCAGCACCGGCGAACCAACCTTGCGGCGGCGACCAGGCCAGCGAGGCGTATCCCATATTGCGGGCAATCCCCGGCAGGCGGTTGCCCTTCGGCACCTGTTTTGCGGCAGAACAGATGCTGTCGCCGCAGACATCATCGCGGTAAGTGGCATCCAGCAGTGTCCAGGCCATTTGCAGACGCCAGTCGTAGTTGAACTGTTGATCCAGCGCTAACTCCACCCCACGGCGACGGGTTTGCCCCGCGTTCTTATAGCTGGTGCGCCCGTTGCTGCTCTCATCGACGACAATTTCGTTTTTGGTATCGGTTTGGAACAGCGCCGCGCTGAACAGGCCGTTGCCGATACGGGTCTTGCTTCCTAATTCAACGGTATCGCTGGTAGCAGGTTTTAGACCGAGATTGAGCCCCGCCACGCCACCGGGGCGATAAGAGAGTTCATTGATGGTAGGGGTTTCAAAACCACGCCCGGCGGAAGCGTACACGTTCCAGGCCGTGGTCAACGCATAGTTGAGCGAGCCTACTGGCAGCCACTGGTGATAGCGGGCATCACCACTGTCATCGCCATTACTGCCGGTAATATAGCGATCGTTGGAGTCAAAATTGACGGTGCTGAAGCGCACTCCGGCATCCAGCGTCAAACGTTGGGTCAGGTTCCAGGAAGTTTGCAGATAGGGATCCACATTCCACATCAGGTTGCGTTCATCCCGCCGAAGATTACCCTTGGTCCCCAATTCGTTAACGCCATTAACTACCGTGAAGTTCTCATAGCCTTTGCGCTGCTCGCTCATGGTTTCGTAGTCGAGCCCACCCGTCAGGCTGAACGGCAAGGTGGCGATTTCACCGCGATGAGTCCAGCGAGTATCGATTCCCTGGTAATGACGAGCCAGAGAGATCACTCCGCCGGGATGTTGTTCACTACGCTGCTGTACGGCCACTGGTATTGACTGATACTGCGTGGTTTCCCGCTCACCGGCGTAAGTCATGATGCTCAGATCGTCATTGGCGCTCATCTGACGTTCATAGCGCAACCCGGCCTGGGTTTGTGAGATGGTTTTACGCGTGTTGTATTGATCTGCTCTTGGGGCCTGGCGCGGATTGTCGTGCCATTCAGCTTCGGTTAAACCACCGGGATCGTCGGCATTAATGTCGACCGAGTTAAACAACAGCGTCAGCGTGCTGACATCATCAATGCGCACACCCAAACGCGCGTTGCCCAGGTTCTTGCGTGCCCCACTGTGGTCGCGGAACCCTTCGGTGGTAAAACGGGTCGTGGAGACGGCGTAGTTCACGTCACCGGCGTGCGTGCCATCGCCGGTTGCACCGCTGGCTTTCATGCCGTAGCGCCAGGTGCCGTCACTGCCGCTATACATGCCCGCTTCAATCTTGTTCGGCTGTTGGCCGGTTTCGGTCTCTACATTGATGACGCCGCCGGAAGCGTTGCCATACAGCGCAGAAAACGGCCCGCGCAAAACCTCCACCTTATCCACTGAATTGAGATCGATATTCGACGTTTGCCCTTGGCCATCCGGCATGGTGGCAGGAATACCATCCACATAAATGCGTACGCCGCGGACGCCGTACATTGAGCGCGAGCCAAACCCACGGATTGACAGTTGCAAATCTTGCGCATAATTCTGACGATTTTGGATTTGCAGCCCCGGCACGCTGCCCAGCCCTTCGGAGATATTAATCTGCGGCCTGGCCTGACGAAGTTCATCGCCATTAAGCACGCTAACCGCTGCCGGAGTACTCAATTCTGAAAGACCGCTGCGCTTGGCCGTGACCACCATGGAAGATTGGTCCACTGCCCGATCGCTGGCTTGTACGTTTACCGCCATACACAGAGCGCAAGGTAACAGCGCAGAAATGGCGATAGGTGAGACCGCTGTATTTTTTTTATTAAGAAAATTCATGTAAAAACTGCCATTAGACGCTTGAGAGGATAGGTACCTTTTAGAAAAAACCGAGCGTATGTTAATACTTATCGCAACAGTTTGAAAATAGCGGAGAGAAACTCAAACTTCTATTAACTCGAATTTTACACAAATGATAAATATAAATGATGAGTCTTAAATGGGGGAATGTGAAGGATTTAGATTATTACTATCAATATCAATGCGTAAAATTAATTTCCTTATAATTTAGTCATGTTTAATAATCAAACTGGGAGAGTAAAAAAATAAGCAAGATTTTTGGAGGAGCACTGCCCCGCAAGCTGCGGGACAGTTTGATTTGGTTAACTGATCGGCATGCGATTCGGGTCTGGGTATTGATATTCAAACCCCAGCTCGTTACAGATACGGCTACCGTCCACCAGCCGCCCTTCTTGTTCATCTTCTTGCGCAAACTGCGGAGGTTGCAGATGCAGTTGCTCGGCCAGCGCCGGGTAGAAATCACGTTTGAGCGGATGGCCTGGCGCACAAAGATTATAGGTGTGCCCGCCCTTCGGCAGCTTCAGCAGCAGTTGGATGGCCGCAATCACGTCATCCTGATGCACCAGATTGACCCCGTGCGAACCGCCCTTGACGTCAACCTTACCCGCCAGGAAACGGCCTGGATGACGATCTCCACCCACCAGCCCTGCCAAGCGCAAAACGTCCACCGACGTGTTGGGCAATTGATGCAGCCAAAGCTCCAACTCCTCCAGCACTCGGCCAGCCGATGTCACCGGCTTGAGCGGCGAATCTTCCCGAACGGTACCGGTGGTTTCACCGTAAACCGACGTGGAGCTGGTAAAGATAATATGCGGCACGCCAAACGCTATCGCGCTGTCTACCAGCATACGTACGGCATCAAAGTAGCTTGCGCTCCCTTCGACGGTACGGCTGGCTGGCAGAGTGATCACCAACGCATCCGTGTACAACAGCTGTTCCAGATCGCGAGCTTCGCAAATCAGCTCCGGCGTCAGTTCCAGGCGATAACATTCGATACCACTCATCCGCGCGGCTTCTACCCCATCCGGCGTAGTTTTACTGCCAACCACTTCATACCCGTGGCCCATTAACGATAAAGCCAGCGGCATCCCTAACCAACCCAGACCCACAATGGCGACTTTTTTCATCAGTATGCCCCTAAGAATCGACTAACAAGCCCAACTTCACCGTTGCGGAAGGCCACCGGCCACACCGCAGGCGATAGTGAGATACTCCTCTAGGCTACGCCACCGCGCTGGTGGTTACAATCGGTTAACCTTAAGGTTGGGTAAAGCCGCGTACGGCTAATAACTCAGCCGCTTTCAATAAATTAAATTCATAACCACAAAAAAGGGTTGCAAGTTATACAACGGATAGTTTAGCTTAATTAGCACCTCAGCACTGGCTGACCCAATTTTAAAGAGAAATGACATGACTCGCGTTCAGTTCAACCACCATCATCACCATCATCCTGACTAGTCTTTCAGGCGATGTGTGCTGGAAGACGATTCTCGAATCTTCCAGTGGCGCGTAGAACGAACTAAACGCAAGAAAGAGCCCTCGGAAGATATCTTCCGAGGGTTTTTTTTTGGCTCCGGACAGACAGAAAAATAATTTTAATAACAAATTCATAAAATTACAGATTAAACAGAGGTTATCATGTTGGACAAAACACGTTTACGTATCGCCATGCAGAAATCAGGCCGCCTGAGCGAAGAGTCTCAGGAATTGCTGGCCCGCTGCGGCATCAAGATCAACCTGCAGCAACAACGCCTGATTGCCTTCGCCGAGAATATGCCGATCGATATCCTGCGCGTACGTGATGACGATATCCCAGGCTTGGTGATGGATGGCGTGGTGGATCTGGGTATCATTGGTGAGAACGTGCTGGAAGAGGAACTGCTCAACCGCCGTGCTCAGGGCGAAGACCCGCGTTACTTCACGCTGCGCCGCCTGGATTTTGGGGGTTGCCGCCTGTCGCTGGCCACCTCGCTGGATAGCGAATACTCTGGCCCGCAAAGCCTGCAAGACTCCCGCATCGCAACCTCTTACCCGCACCTGCTCAAGCAATACCTCGATAAACAAGGCGTTCGTTTTAAATCCTGCCTGCTGAACGGCTCGGTGGAAGTGGCTCCGCGCGCAGGCTTGGCAGACGCTATCTGTGACCTGGTGTCTACCGGTGCCACCCTGGAAGCCAACGGCCTGCGTGAAGTGGAAGTGATTTACCGCTCGAAAGCCTGCCTGATCCAGCGTGACGGCGAAATGCCGGAAGCCAAACAACAGTTGATTGACCGCCTGATGACCCGCATCCAAGGCGTGATCCAGGCGCGCGAATCCAAATACATCATGCTGCACGCGCCAAGCGAACGCCTGGACGAAATCGTCGCGCTGCTGCCGGGAGCAGAACGCCCGACCATTCTGCCGCTGGCAGGCTCTCAGAACCGCGTAGCGATGCACATGGTCAGCAGTGAGACCCTGTTCTGGGAAACCATGGAAAAGCTCAAAGCCCTGGGTGCCAGCTCCATTCTGGTCCTGCCAATTGAGAAGATGATGGAGTAACGCCATGCCAAACTTCAATACCGTCGTCAATTGGGGCAATTGCAGCGCGGAACAGCGCGCGGAGTTGCTGATGCGCCCGGCCATTTCGGCTTCGGACAGCATCACCCGTACGGTGCGCGAGATCCTCGATAACGTGAAGGCCAACGGTGACAGCGCGCTACGTGAGTACAGCGCCAAGTTTGATAAAACCGAAGTCGCAGCATTACGCGTAACGGCAGAGCAGATTGATCAAGCCTGCGCCCGTCTGGGTGACGAGATCAAACAGGCGATGGCCGTAGCCGTCGCCAACGTGGAAACCTTCCACAATGCACAACAGCTGCCAGCGGTAGACGTTGAAACCCTGCCCGGCGTGCGTTGCCAGCAGGTGACCCGCCCAATCGATTCGGTGGGTCTGTATATCCCTGGCGGTTCCGCACCGCTGTTCTCCACGGTATTGATGTTGGCTACCCCGGCACGCATTGCCGGTTGCCGCCGCGTGGTGCTGTGTTCCCCACCGCCGATCGCCGATGAGATCCTGTATGCCGCCAAACTCTGTGGCGTTCAGGAAGTATTCCAGGTCGGTGGCGCGCAGGCGATTGCCGCCATGGCGTTTGGCACGGATTCGGTGCCACGGGTAGCGAAAATCTTCGGGCCGGGCAACGCCTTTGTCACCGAAGCCAAACGTCAGATCAGCCAACGGCTGGACGGTGCGGCCATCGATATGCCCGCAGGCCCTTCCGAGGTGCTGGTGATTGCAGACAGCGGCGCAACCCCGGCGTTTGTCGCTTCCGATCTGCTGTCTCAGGCCGAACATGGCCCGGATTCACAGGTCATTCTGTTAACCCCAGACGCCGCGATGGCCGAAGCGGTCGCCGTAGCGGTTGAGCAACAGCTGGCACAGCTGCCACGGGCAGAAACCGCCCGCCAGGCTTTGGCCAGCAGCCGCCTGATTGTGGCGAAGGATTTGGCCGAGTGTGTCGCCATCAGCAACCAGTACGGCCCAGAGCACCTGATTATTCAGACCCGCAGCGCGCGCGATCTGGTGGACAGCATTACCAGCGCTGGTTCGGTGTTCCTCGGTGACTGGTCGCCGGAGTCCGCCGGTGATTATGCTTCCGGCACCAACCACGTGCTGCCAACCTATGGTTATACCGCCACCTGCTCTAGCCTGGGGCTGGCGGATTTCCAAAAGCGCATGACGGTACAGGAACTGACGCCGCAAGGCTTTATGACCCTGGCCCCAACCATTGAGATCCTGGCAGCCGCCGAACAGTTGGTCGCCCACAAAAACGCCGTGACCCTACGCGTCGCCGCACTGAAGGAGCAAGCATGAGCATCGAAGAATTAGCACGCAAAAACGTGCGCGAGCTGACCCCGTATCAGTCGGCACGCCGCCTTGGTGGCAAAGGTGACGTCTGGTTGAATGCCAACGAATACCCGGTTGCGCCAGAGTTTCAACTGACCGCCCAGACCTTTAACCGCTACCCGGAATGCCAACCTGCACTGGTGATTGAGCGCTACGCCGCCTACGCCGGGGTGAATAAAGACCAGGTGTTGGTCAGCCGTGGCGCAGATGAAGGTATCGAACTGCTGATCCGTGCTTTTTGCGAGCCAGGTAAAGACGCCATCCTGTTTTGCCCACCGACTTACGGCATGTACGCCGTCAGCGCCGAGACTTTTAACGTAGAGCGCCGCACGGTCGCCGCCAAAGAAGATTGGCAGCTCGATCTACCTGCAATTGCTGCCAGCCTGGATAACGTCAAACTGATCTACGCCTGCAGCCCGAATAACCCGACTGGCAACCTGCTCGATCCCAACGATCTGCGTAACCTGCTGGAACTGGCCAAAGGCAAAGCGATCGTCGCCATCGATGAAGCTTATATCGAGTTCTGTCCGCAGGCCTCGGTTGCTAGCTGGCTGAATGATTACCCGCACCTGGTAGTATTGCGCACGCTGTCCAAAGCCTTCGCCCTGGCTGGCCTGCGCTGCGGCTTCACCCTGGCCAATGAGGAAGTGATAGCCCTGCTGCTGAAAGTGATTGCCCCGTATCCGCTCTCGACCCCGGTGGCCGACATCGCCGCCCAGGCGCTGAGCACCGAGGGGATCCGCGTTATGCGCCAGCGCGTCACCGAGATTGCCGCCAACCGCAGTTGGCTTCAGCAGGCGTTACAAGACTGCGCCTGCGTGGAGCAGGTCTTCACCAGTGACAGCAATTACCTGCTGGTTCGCTTTACCGCCTCAAGTCATGTCTTTAAAACCTTATGGGATCAGGGCATTATCTTGCGAGACCAAAATAAACAGCCTGGCCTGTCCGGTTGCCTGCGGATCACCATCGGCACCCGTAACGAATGCCAGCGCGTCGTTGACGCACTCAATACTCTGCCCGGCGCATAGGAGCCAACGTGAGCCAAAAATATCTCTTTATTGACCGTGACGGCACGCTGATTGCTGAACCCCCGGAAGATTTCCAGGTCGACCGCCTGGATAAACTGGCGCTGGAGCCAGAGGTGATCCCTGCCCTGCTGGCCTTGCAGCAAGCCGGTTTCACATTGGTGATGATCACCAATCAGGACGGCCTGGGCACCGCCAGCTTCCCGCAGGAAACCTTCGATCCGCCGCACAACCTGATGATGCAGATCCTCAGCTCCCAGGGCGTCAAATTCGACGATATCCTGATCTGCCCGCACAAGCCGGAAGACCATTGCGACTGTCGTAAACCGAAGGTTGCCATGGTCAAAGGCTATCTGGAGCCGGGCGTGATAGACGTGGCCAACAGCTATGTGATTGGCGATCGCCAAACCGACATTCAACTGGCGGCCAATATGGGTATTCAGGGGCTGCTGTATCAGCGCCAGGCGCTGGGCTGGCAGGCCATCACCCAACAGTTGACCAAACGCGATCGCTATGCGCACGTCAACCGCGTGACCAAAGAGACGCAGATTGACGTCAAGGTCTGGCTGGATCGTGAAGGCGGCAGCAAGATCAAAACCGGCGTCGGCTTCTTCGACCACATGCTGGATCAGATTGCCACCCACGGCGGCTTCCGGATGGATATTCAGGTGAACGGCGATCTGTACATCGACGATCACCACACGGTAGAAGACACCGGATTGGCGCTGGGCGAAGCTCTGAGTAAAGCCTTGGGCGACAAACGCGGCATCGCACGTTTCGGCTTCGTATTGCCGATGGATGAATGCCTGGCCCGTTGCGCACTGGATATCTCTGGCCGCCCACACCTGGAATATAAAGCCGAGTTCAACTATCAGCGCGTAGGCGATCTCAGCACCGAGATGATCGAGCACTTCTTCCGCTCGCTGTCTTACACCATGGGCTGCACCCTGCACCTGCGCACCAAAGGTAAAAACGACCATCACCGTGTCGAAAGCCTGTTCAAGGTGTTTGGCCGCACGCTGCGCCAGGCGATCCGCGTTGAGGGCAATACGCTGCCCAGCTCGAAAGGAGTGCTGTGATGAACGTGGTGATCCTGGACACCGGCTGCGCCAACCTCGCCTCGGTCAACTATGCGGTGCAGCGCCTGGGCTATCAGCCACAGGTGAGCCGCGATCCGGAAATCGTGCTGCGAGCCGACAAACTGTTCCTGCCTGGTGTGGGTACTGCACAGGCGGCAATGGACCAGTTGGAACAGCGCGACCTGATCGATCTGATCAAGGCCTGTACCCAGCCAGTGCTGGGGATCTGCCTGGGTATGCAGTTGCTGGCAGCCAGCAGTGAAGAAAATGGGGGTATCAAAACGCTAGGGATTATCGATACTCCGGTAACACAGATGACCGATTTTGGCCTGCCTTTGCCCCATATGGGCTGGAACCAGGTTACGGCGCAGGCCGGCGATCATCTGTTCCGCGGCATCGAGGATGGTGCTTACTTTTACTTCGTTCACAGTTATGCGATGCCGATATGCTCAAGCACCATCGCTCAGGCGAACTACGGCGAGCCCTTCACCGCCGCCGTACAAAAAGACAACTTCTTTGGCGTGCAGTTTCATCCAGAGCGATCTGGCAACGCCGGGGCGCAACTGTTGAAGAACTTTCTGGAGATGTAGGCAGCATGATTATTCCCGCTTTGGATTTGATCGACGGTAACGTAGTGCGCCTGCATCAGGGCGATTACGGCCAACAGCGCGACTACGGCAACGATCCGCTGCTGCGTCTGCAAGACTATCAGCAGCAAGGGGCGCAAGTTTTACACCTGGTTGATTTGACCGGTGCCAAAGATCCGGCGGCTCGTCAGATCCCACTGTTGCGTAAACTGCTGGCCGGGGTAAGCGTGCCGGTACAGGTTGGCGGCGGTATCCGTAACGAACAAGACGTTGCGGCACTGCTGGAAGCCGGAGCCAAGCGTGTGGTCGTCGGCTCCACCGCAGTCAAGCAGCCCGAGATGGTACAGGGTTGGTTTGAACGCTACGGTGCCGATGCCATGGTGCTGGCGCTGGACGTACGCATCGACGCCACAGGCCGTAAGAACGTGGCTATCAGCGGCTGGCAGGAAGACTCGGAAGCCACGCTGGAACAGGTGGTTGAGCAATATCTGCCGTTTGGCCTGAAACATGTGCTGTGCACCGATATCTCACGCGACGGTACGCTGAAAGGCTCCAACGTGGGGCTGTATCAGGAAGTGTGCCAACGTTATCCGCAGATCGCCTTCCAGGCTTCTGGCGGCATCGGCAATCTGGACGATATCGCCCAGCTGCGTGGCAGTGGTGTGGAAGGGGTGATCGTCGGGCGCGCCCTGTTGGACGGTAAATTCAGCGTTGAGGAGGCTATCGCATGCTGGCAAAACGGATAATCCCTTGTCTGGACGTCAAGGACGGGCAAGTGGTCAAGGGCGTGCAGTTCCGTAACCACGAAATCATTGGCGACATCGTGCCACTGGCCCAGCGCTACGCGCAGGAAGGTGCCGACGAACTGGTCTTTTACGATATCACCGCCTCCAGCGATGGACGGGTGGTAGACAAAAGCTGGGTTTCACGGGTTGCGGAAGTGATCGATATTCCGTTCTGCGTGGCCGGGGGCATCAAGAGTGCCGAAGACGCCAGCCAGATCCTCTCCTTTGGGGCGGACAAGATCTCCATCAACTCCCCTGCGCTGGCCGACCCAACGCTGATCAGCCGCCTGGCCGATCGCTTTGGCGTACAGTGCATCGTGGTCGGGATCGACACCTGGTATGAAGCCGCAACCGGCAAATACCACGTCAACCAATATACCGGGGATGAAAGCCGCACCCGAGTCACCGAGTGGCAAACCCTCGATTGGGTGCAGGAAGTGCAAAAGCGTGGCGCTGGGGAGATTGTGCTCAACATGATGAACCAGGACGGCGTACGCAACGGTTACGATCTGGAACAGTTGAAGCGGGTACGTGAGGTGTGCAAGGTGCCGCTGATCGCCTCCGGCGGTGCCGGTACCATGGAACACTTCCTGGAAGCCTTCCGCGATGCCGACGTTGACGGCGCACTGGCGGCTTCGGTATTCCATAAGCAAATCATCAATATCGGCGAACTGAAACGGTTCCTGGCAGAGAAAGGCGTGGAGATACGCGTGTGTTAACAGAACAACAGAAAGCTAAGCTGGATTGGGCAAAAACCGACAACCTGATGCCGGCAATCGTACAACATGCCGTTTCCGGCGAAGTATTAATGCTGGGCTATATGGATCAGGCCGCCCTGGACGTTACCGAGCAAACCGGCAAGGTGACGTTTTTCTCACGGACCAAGCAGCGCCTGTGGACCAAAGGCGAAAGCTCAGGCAACTTCCTTAACGTGGTCAGCATTACGCCAGACTGCGATAACGATACCTTGCTGATCCTGGCCAACCCGATTGGCCCAACCTGCCATTTGGGTAACGACAGTTGCTTCCATCCGGCAAGCAGCGACTGGGGCTTCCTATACCAGCTTGAACAATTGCTGGCTTCGCGTAAAACCGCCAGCCCGGATAGCTCGTACACTGCCAAGCTGTATGCCAGCGGAACCAAGCGCATTGCACAGAAGGTTGGCGAGGAAGGCGTAGAAACTGCCCTGGCCGCCACGGTAAACGATCGCGAAGAACTGACCAATGAAGCTTCTGACCTGATTTACCACCTGCTGGTGCTGTTGCAGGATCAGGAGCTGGATTTGAGTAAGGTGATTGGCCGCCTGCGCGAACGGCACGAGAAGAAATAATCCTGTTTTGCAGGCAATAAAAAAGCCGCCGGGCGTTAACCTCGGCGGCTTTTTTTATCGTTCAACGAGCGGGATTATTCCATCCATTCGGTATGGAATACGCCTTCTTTATCGGTACGCTTATAAGTATGAGCACCGAAGTAGTCACGTTGCGCCTGGATCAGGTTGGCAGGCAGCACCGCAGAGCGATAGCTGTCGTAGTACGCGATCGCCGCAGAGAAGGTTGGCGTTGGGATACCGTTCTGCACCGCATAGGAAACCACATCACGCAGCGCCTGCTGATACTCATCGGCGATTTGCTTGAAGTAAGGTGCCAGCAGCAGGTTGGCGATGTCGGCATTCTCAGCGTAGGCATCGGTGATCTTCTGCAGGAACTGAGCGCGGATGATACAACCGGCACGGAAAATCTTGGCAATTTCGCCGTAGTTCAGATCCCAGTTGTTTTCCTTGGAAGCCGCTTTCAACTGAGAGAAGCCCTGCGCATAGGAAACGATTTTACCCAGGTACAGAGCGCGACGAACTTTCTCGACAAACTCGGCTTTCTCACCGCTGAAGGCCGCAACTTTCGGGCCGGTCAGGACTTTAGAAGCCGCTACGCGCTGGTCTTTCAGAGAAGACAGGTAACGTGCAAACACAGACTCGGTGATCAATGACAGTGGTTCGCCCAGATCCAGAGAGCTCTGGCTGGTCCATTTGCCGGTGCCTTTGTTGGCCGCTTCATCGAGGATCACATCAACCAGGTATTTACCCTCTTCGTCTTTCTTGGTGAAGATGTCTTTGGTGATGTCGATCAGGTAGCTGTTCAGTTCGCCCTTGTTCCACTCGGCGAAGGTTTCCGCCAACTGCTCGTTGTTCAGATTCAGCGCCTGCTTCAGCAAGGAGTAGGCTTCTGCGATCAGCTGCATGTCGCCATATTCGATACCGTTGTGCACCATCTTCACGTAGTGGCCAGCACCGTCAGCACCGATATAGGCCACGCATGGCTCACCTTCGGCCACAGCGGCGATTTTCTTCAGGATGGGTGCCACCAGCTCGTAAGCTTCTTTCTGGCCACCAGGCATGATTGAAGGCCCTTTCAGCGCTCCTTCTTCGCCACCGGAAACGCCGGTGCCAATAAAGTTGAAGCCCTGAGCAGACAGCTCGCGGTTACGACGGATAGTATCCTGATAGTAGGTGTTACCACCGTCGATCAGGATATCGCCTTTATCCAGGTGCGGAGTCAGCGAGGCAATGGTCTTGTCCGTAGCTTCGCCCGCTTTTACCATCAGCAAAATGCGGCGCGGTGTTTCCAGCGATGCAACAAACTCTTCGACGGTGTAGTGCGGCACCAGGTTTTTGCCTGGGTTCTCTGCAATAACTTCGTCAGTCTTATCGCCTGAACGGTTAAAGATAGAAACGGTATAGCCACGGCTTTCGATGTTCAAAGCCAGATTGCGGCCCATCACCGCCATGCCGACAACGCCGATTTGCTGTTTGGACATTAGGAACTCCTGTCTGAGGATGACACCTGTATCACGGCTCTTGGCCAACAGGTTTTTGATGTGGCCAACATGTTAACTCAGGATTGTGTTCGCTGGGTAGTGATTGGTGCGATAGGTCACATATCTCGTTTAAATTTTCAGTAACTGGCTGACAGCGTTCACAAAACAAGCATCCATTAAGACCCAAAAGACGCCGCCCGGCCTACTTCAATCAAACTCTTTATTGGCGACCCAACAGAGATCTGTAGATTTTCGTATACTCATCAACCATTTGCTTGGAAGTAAACATTTCCTCGTAGCGTTCATACGCCTTATTGCCGAACTGCTCTGCCAACTGAGGGTTGGCCCACAACTTATCCATGGCTTTTCGCAAGGCCGAAGGATCCGACGGAGGGATCACCAACCCGGTCTGGTTATCGATATTGATGAAAGTAGTGCCGGTACCGATTTCACTGGAAATCATCGGTTTTCGGTACATGGCGCCCTCCAGCAGCGATATGCCAAACGCCTCTGAACGCAGATGCGAAGGAAAAACAATGCCATAGCACAGCATCAATAATGCCGTTTTATCCTCATCCGGCAACGCACCAAGAAAATGAACGTTTTTCAGTCCCAAATTTTGGGCCTGCTCACGTAATTCACTTTCTATCGGCCCGGCGCCCACAATCACGATCGGATAGTCTGAGCCAATGGCTGCCTCAAGCAGGATATGCAAACCTTTGTAGTAGCGCAGCGTACCGATAAACAGGAAGAACGGCTGACCGATCTGCCGTTGCCATTTATCAAGTCGACTCTGTTCCGGTATGGGATAGGTCGCTTTATTCAAGCCAATCGGGATTACGGTGACCTTGTCTTTAAAGGTTTCCAATACATCACTGGTGGCCACATAGTTCGGTGACGTCGCTACAATGCAATCTATTTTGCGCAAAAAAAGATGCATCAACGGTTTATAAAGCCGCAGAAGGTTTTTTTGTCTAATTATATCCGAGTGATAACTTACTACCGTCGGCTTCTTAACCCCAGCGAGGAAGTGCACGAGGTCCATGTAAGGCCATGGAAAATGGTAGTGAATGATATCCGCTTGTTCGCTGAGCTCTTTAAACTTCTTTATCACGCGAAACGAGAAAGGGTTAGACGCGATGCTAAAATCTTGTCTGACCTTATGGGCGGTATGCTGTGAAATAACTTCGCAGCTATCCTTACCCGCAGGCGTCACGGACAGAACATCTGTCGATACGCCTTTCTCGACGCTACCTTCAGCAAGTTGATATATCACTTGCTCAATGCCACCGAAAGAGTCTGGATAATACGTTTTATAGAAATGGAGTACTTTAATCATTATTGGCCAGTTTTTGATAAACGTCTAAAGTTTGGCGAGTGCAACTTTGCCAGGAAAACGTTGTTGCATTTGACAATCCTAGTTCGACAGCCTCTTTGCGCCACTGCTCATCAGTCAGGCCTCTGGTGATAAGCTCCGTTAATAAACCGATATCCTCTGGGGCATGGGTCATCGCCGCATCGCCCACGACCTCCGGCAAAGAGGAGCTGTTAGAACAGATTACCGGGGTACCTGAACTCATCGCTTCCAAAACCGGGAGCCCGAAACCTTCATAGTGCGAAGGAAAAACAAATAGGCTGGCGGCTGAGTACAACAGCGGTAATTCCTCTGCAGCGGCAAAACCCAGATAGTTAAGCCAGCCCTCACGCTGTCCTCGTTCGATTTCCTGCATGATGTCATCATTGCGCCATCCCTTATAGCCTGAGAGAACTAACGGATAGCGAGTGCGCAACTCTCTAGGAAGGCTTCTATAGGCATGGATTAAGGAAAGGATATTTTTTCTCGGCTCAATGGTACCAACAAATAAGGTGAAGGCTTTATAGCCTAAGCCAAATTTGTTTAAAACACTGGATACCTGCTCGGCCTTGCGCGGATAAAAGTCGGGAGAACTTGCCAGATGGACCGTGTGAATTTTTTCAAGCGGATAGTCAAAATACTCATGGATCTCATTACGAATATAGTTCGATACCGTTATGAGACCATTGGCCCGAGATAATGCGCCTAACATCTCTTTCTTGGTAAAACGGTTCCTTTTGGGATCAAAGCAGTGCTCCCATTTGAAGGGAGACAGATCGTGAAATGTTGCAACGGAGGGGCCCTCAAAAGGAGGGAGAAAAAAGTTAGGGCCATGGAAAATGCAACGCTCATAGCCACGCAGTGCCTTCTTTTTGAGCCGTGGCATCAGCAACCTATAGGCTTCAATCGCCAACGAGTTGCTCTGCACAATATTTTTTAACCGGTGACTCCCATCGGAGGTATTTTTTGCTGTGGGAATACCTGATAAAAAGTGAGTGCCGGAAAAAAAATGAAGCTCTTCAATTTCGTTGCTGCTTTGCAAACCCTTCGCCAGCTCATAGGTATAACGCCCTATGCCAGTCAGCGGAAATTTGATTGGCTCAACAGAAAGAATTATTTTCATCTAGAGTCATATTCCATGGAATATTTATGCTTTCAGCATAATAGGTTCAATGCAGCAGGGCAAAACTGCACCTGCTGCATTGAAGGGGGCTAAAACCAAGAAGCTACTTAAAGAGCTTGGCTCTTAACAAACCCGTACACATATTTTCAAGCCTTCTGGCAACGGCATGATAATCATGCTGTTCGCACCATGCATTAGCACGTCGCTGCGTTTCAACTGCACACGCCGAGTTTTTAGCGATATCAGAAATAATTTCAGAAATGCCCTCGGCAACATCCGCTACCGAAGTTCCCTTAAATTTGAAGACGGCATCGCCAAGATCGTCAAAGATGGCTAGTGGCGTAACTGCCACGGGCTTATGCGTCGCCATGCCGTACCGCACCGCGCCACTGGCTGACTCACCGGTGTTTTGATAAGCGAATACCAGCAGATCGGCATCAGAGAGCAGACGCAAACTTTCTTTGTCATCAAGAAAATCGTTATGCATCTCGACCAGATCTTCAACCTTCAGGTTGGCCGCCGTCGCTTTAAGCTCGCGCACTAATGCGGCAGAGTCACTGACAGGATATTCTGCATTAACCAACCTTAATCGGATAGGTTTACCCACCTTTTTAAGGTGGGCCACCGCTTCGATCAGCTCTTGCAACCCTTTATGCGGCAAGCAGAAACCATAACTAGCTACCAGTGGCAGCGCATTGCGTTTGGCAGCCACCGGCTCCTTAGCGGGATAATTAATCACCCCGTGCGGGAATAGGGTCACATTATCGACCAGACCCAGCTGTTTCAAGCGGTTAATATCGGTAATAGAGTGCACCAACAAACGATCACACATTTTCAGCGCGTCGGTCATTTCTGACAACCGGAAGTTCCAGTGCGGTTCTTTTTCCAACGGATCGACCGTAGAATGCATGGCCATAACGATAACCCGGCCCGCCTGATGGTGCCTTTCGATAAAGGCCGATAGCTCGCGGTGGTTAAAGAACCCGTAGTTAAACTGGATAACGAGAGTATTCAAGCGTAGAGCTTCGATCTGCGCATCCAGAGTATCAAGATAGTTGTTCTCTTTACCAACCACCCAGTTCCTCAAAACATTGTTTTCATCCGCATGAACCAGATCATTTGCTGTCGGCGCAAAAATCACGATCTGATCGCTGGGCATGTCAGCCACCAGATGTTGCGAGTAAGTAGCAATACCGCATTTGGTATTCCAGGTCGAGAGCCAGCCAATGCGAGCCCCCTCTTGCGAGACGTCAAAATGCTTACGCAACGCGCCGACAGCCGCAGTCGATCGTCGTGCGACATCGTCCCAAGTAAACTGACGGAGAATAAGTTCGCGGCCTTTTGACGCCATAGCAGATAACTGCGCCTTGTCGGTAGCAGCGGCCTGTTGCATTGCCTCTGCCAGATTTTCGACATCAACGCTGACCCAAGACGAAGAGAACAAGCCAAAGTGAGTCTTTGCACGCTCAAAGCGGTAATCAACCAGCCACGAGTTTTCTTGCGTACAAAAATCAAGCTGCCCACTCCAGTCGGTGGTGATCGCCGGCAAGCCACTCAGCATGGCCTCAGCAATCGGCAAGCCAAACCCTTCGGCACAACTTGGTGCCACCAACACGTCACAATACTCGTAGAGCGCCTTCAGTTCCTGCTCTGGCATATCCTGTTCGATGATAATGACGTCAGGATAGTTGACATGCTGCTTCTGAGCCTCCTTCAGCCAAGCCTGCACTTCGTTGTGCGGATTAGCGAAGGTTTTAATAATCAGGGAAACGTCATCCTTGGCGGTGAAAGCGGCCCCATAGGCCACTAACATCGCCTGAACCCCCTTGCGCGGGAAGCACGAAGAAACATGTAGGAACCTGAATGTTTTGGCGTTCAGCTGCGGTTGCTTCGCGGACTGAATGCGCTCCCAATGCTCACAACCGTTCCCTACATTAAACACGGGAACCTTGGTACCATTATCAATCAATACTTTACGCACATGCTCGGAAGTACAAAGGATCGCATCCAGCTCGCGGTTGAAGTTGTTGATCCAACCTTGTGGAAAACCACTTTCTTCCCAGGCATAGCAATGCAAGAGCTTCACATCGGCCTTCATATCACTGACGCGTGGCGGATAAAGATTGCGGCTCAATACGTTAACCGACCTATCGCCCCGTTGCTGAACCCGTTGATGATATTCCTTCAGATCCGCATTGTTCTCATCATTCAGGAAGGTTTCACTGGGGGCAAAGTCGCCCGGCCCTTCCGTCGAATGAAGCAGAACCCCAACATTCTCCCGATTGAGCGCACGCGCGAATTCTCTATTCACCAGAGCCAAACTGTAGGAGCTGTCATAAGGCCCTTCTACACGCCAGGACAACGCAGCTAGGTCGATACCCTGTAGTTCCAACCGTTTGGCATTTCGATCCATCGCCTCGGCGGTTGAACGCAAATCGTTATCTGTGGGTTCTTCGCGACATTTGATCTTGGAAATGGCGGCGATCAATTGTGATGATGATACCCCCCCTGCCACCACGTCCCCGGTATCGGAAACCAGCTGTTCAAAACGGTTCAAGGCACTAATTCCCGCCTTGTCCCACGAGAACTTGCTGGCCTGAACCATGGCGTGCTGCTTCAGCTTGTTGAGGAAAATCTCATCACTCAAAGCCTGATGAAGCTTCTCTTTAATAGACTCCACCGAATAAGGATCAAACAGTGCATCTGCGTAGCCGATCACTTCTGGGATGCTGGTTACGTTAGAGCCGATAGTCGCCGCTCCGCACGTCATCGCCTCTAAAATCGGCAGGCCAAACCCCTCATGTAGCGAAGCGAAAACAAACAGCTTGGCCAACTGATAAAAAACGACCAAATCCTGTTCCGATACATATCCGGTCAGGATCATCTCGTCTTCACGTAGTTGAACGTTATGAGCAATCGATCTCAGGTAACTGCGATCGCTGTCAGACAGCTTGCTGACAATGACCAACTGGTTTTTTTCACGCAATTCCGGCGTTAACTTGCTGTAAGCTTCAATCAGACGTTTGAAGTTTTTACGAGCATCGAAACCGCCCGGAGCATACAACACGACATCACGGGTAATGTCGTATCGTTGTTTTAAAGCGGTGAATTCATTATCAGATGCCTCGCTGATAACAAAATGCTCTTCTGTCGCAGCAGAAATCGTGCACACCTTGTCTGCGGGGATATCCAACCACTCCATCACCTCGGCAGAGGTGTAATCCGAGTTGGTAAGCAACAGGTCCGCTTTCTTCAGCCAATTGATTTTCTTTAGGTAGTACTCTTTATAAACTTCATCTTGAAGGTAAACGTCCGATTGCACCAATGGGATCAGATCATGATGCAACACCGCCACTTTTGTTTTAGGGGTGAATTTGGCGATCGAGGACACCGCATTATCCACATGCCCTTCAAACAAGCTGGTGATGAAAACAATATCGGGCGCAAGATTGTGTAAAAAGGCTTCGCGAACATATTCAGCGCATTCGCCCCGCCAGGCATTGTGCCTCTCCATCGCTCGAACGGGGCCAGGCGCATACCAAACCACGATATTTTCAGCCGGAACTAGGCGACTAAACTGTGCCTTCAGGTCAGCAATCGTTTCCGGGAATAATGAGGACAAAGCAATAAAAATTTCGTGTTGGCTGTTGTTGCGGATAATCGCCTTAGCGATCGAAATAGTATAACGACCAATCCCACGAAAGCGGCTTTCTGTTTGTGCCCCTTGCAGGTCAATAACAATGCGCATTATGACTCTCCGTGCTTCTTATTATTTGCGGTCTTTAACTGTTCATACATATCAATAGCTCTGCTCGTCATATTATCCTGATAAACAACATGACGTTCATTCGCCATAAGATCGGCGTGATAGTTAGGCGCGGAATTCAAAACGCGTCGGAAAACAGATTGTAGTAACCGATAAACGCCCAGCTTTCTAGCGCTGGAGAGCACAAAGCCTTTGAACTTTGGATGCTCATGGAAAAGACTGAGGGCCGTATTGATCGTTTTCCTCAAAACTTTTTTGACCGCCTTGCGGCCCCGAGCTTTAATACCTTCATCTCGAACAGCCTGTAACTGACCTGAAACCCACCGCAATGGGTAGGTCACGCGCCAAGAATTACTGGCATGCACATCAATGAGTTGTTGCTGCAGGCTTTGATTGTGAGCATGAACCGCCATCAGTTCCTGATGCGATTTCTCCCACTGGCGCTGGAAACGCTCCAATTGGTTGCCCACGTCGTGAAGTTTCGCTTCCTGTGCGCGCTGCACCTTGTCCATTCGCTTAAACTGACTATTCAATCGCTGGTCATAGCGATCGCTCAAGCCATCGAGAGTAACCCCATATTCTTTTTCGAAATAGGGATCTAACTCGCGGACAACTGACTTCTCGGCCTCTTTTTGGGCTATCAGGCTATAATCTGGGCTAACCCCTTTCAGCACGTCGACCAAATAAACCGACGAATTTGAGTCCCTCAATCCGGCTTTTTCCTGCAAGCGCAGTATTTTAGTTCTCAGAAAGCCATAATAGTTCGGAATGAACTCAAGAAGTGCGGGGGGCAGCGGATGGTTGTGGGTGGGATCCATGTAAAAAGAACAGGTTCCAACGCTCACGTTTTCTGGATTTGGCGTCTCAAGAATCAGCAGGCCGCCAGGTTTAAGCACCCGCAGAGCCTCTTTGACCAGTGATTGTAAAACCTCAAAGGGCAGATGTTCGGCAATATGAAAACCGGTGATGGCCAGCAGGCTGGCATCTGCCTGCTGTTGGAGAAAGGCCAGACAATCCATCTTCTTCACATTCAAGCCAATCTGCAAGGCACGTTCGAGCATGCCATCATCGAGATCGACCCCCATGGCCGGAATAGCATTATCCCTTAAGGTTTCGAGCCACTCTCCACGCCCACAGCCAACATCAGCAACCTCAGCTGAAGGGTAAATTTTTGCCAACGCCGTGATGAAAGGGAGGTACACGGATAAGCGTTGTTTGATGTCCTGTACGCTACCTCGGTGTTCTTCCTCAAAAACTCTGTAGAAATCATCACTCATTCAAAAATCTCCAACTTAGGAGGCAACCAGGCAACTCCAATAAAATCTTTCTCGTCTGAATTCACCACGTTGAAAACAACCGCTAAATCGCGCCATTCGTAATTTTTGCCAACGTGAGTTCCAGCTGTATGTAAAGCTACCGCAACCGAGTAGGATCCAACACCCAAATTGGCTGAGAAAGCAAATGAAAAGGTTCTTGAGCCTTTCGCTTTCAGCTCAAACAACGGCTGTCCCAGGTGATGGGTATTGGTACCAAAAACCGGCTGCCCTAGTCGGTCTTTAATCATATACCCCACGACCAGCTCAGGAAGGGCCTCATTGATATGAACTTTCACCTGCAGATTAACAGGCTGCCCTACCGTTACCACCTCGATGCTTTCACCCTCATCGTTCAGCAGACAAATATCAATAATACTCGCTTCACCAGAGCCGGAACGGGTCTGTAACTTTCCGTTTGTTTCAACCTGACGAATGGACAAATTCTGTTTGTCGGCGAGCAGCGCATTATAATAATCCATTACGGATTCAGGCTCGCCTTCCATTTCTATCCTGCCCTTATTGAGCAAAATAGCCCTGTCGCATATACTTTGGATTGCTTGCTTATCGTGAGAAACCAACAGAAGCGTGGTGCCTAACTTGCGAAACTCGCGTATACGTTCGAAACTTTTATGCTGGAAATAGGCGTCACCAACAGACAATGCTTCATCGACAATCAGAATATCCGGTCGGATCGCTGTTGCTACGCTGAATGCCAGCCGCACCTGCATGCCGCTTGAATAAACCCGGACTGGCTGATCGATATAATCGCCGATTTCAGCAAACTCCTCGATTTCCGGCATCAGTTCCGTAATCTTTTCGACGGGAATACCCAGCAATTGCCCGGACATATAAACATTTTGGCGACCAGTAAAATCAGAGTGGAAGCCCATACCAAGTTCCAGCAATGCGGCAACACGGCCAGAAAGAGCAATGTCACCACAGGTTGGTTTGGCAGTGCCGGTAATCAATTTCAATAATGTGCTTTTACCCGCGCCGTTGATACCAATAATCCCCAACGCTTCGCCAGGGTCAACGTTAAAACTTATATCCTGCAGGATCCATTTCAGTTTATGTTTGACGGTATTAAATGGCGAAATCCATTCAAGCAGTCGCCCGGTTTTAGACGAGTACTGCTTGTATGCCTTGCCAACATTATGTACTTTGATATAACTCATTATAACTCGTCCACCATATCTGCAGCATGCTTCCTGAACAGTCTCATACCAAACGCGCAAAATATTATGGCCAGTACCAACACCGGCCATAAAGAGTACCAGTTAGGTTGCTGATGATAGGCAAATATCGATTGGTATGACTGCATTACCCGAGCCATTGGGTTGTACATCAGTGATTTTCTTGCCCATTCCGGCAGCGAATTCAAGACGTAAACGATAGGTGTAAACCAGAACCAGAATTGCAACAATACACCAACGAACTGCCCGACGTCGCGGAAGAAAACGTTCATCACCCCCAATGTCATCCCCAGTCCAACGGTGAACAGGACTTGCAATGCCAAAACCGGCAACACGGAAAAAAATAAGACGCCTGGGAAGTTGCCAGTAAAAATAAGGAAGATCAAAAACAAGCTGAATATGATGCAGAAATTTAAAATAGCAGATGCAGTAACAATAACCGGCAAACATATTTTAGGGAAACTGAGTTTTTTGATTAAATTGGCATTAGTGATAAATACACTTTGACTCTTATCCAGAATCTCAGTAAATAACCCCCATGTCAGCACCCCAGAACAAAGATAAATACTGTAAGCAAAAGGCCCTGAATTATCAGGCATCCTGGCTTTCATCACCTCGGAGAACACCAGCGTATAAACCAAAATCATGGCCAACGGCTGCAATACCAACCATAGCGCACCCAGCATGCTGGTCTGATAACGGGACTGAAAGTCCCGTTTAATACTGCTCCAAATGAAACCCCGATAACCGTAGATGGCTAATAACATCTCTTTCATTGTTACTCTCCGCCTAAGAGTGCCAGAATCTCTTTAGTTTTCTGCTGCATCAGTTCAACGTTCCCCTTTGATTCAACGTTCAAACGCACGACAGGCTCAGTATTTGAGGTGCGTAAATTAAAACGCCATTCATCAAACTCAAGACTAATGCCATCAGTCATATCGAAAACCAGAGCATCATTTTTATAGACGTTCAAGACGCACTCAATGGCAGTTTTGGCATCAAGAAGCTTGCGGTTAATCTCGCCAGATGCCGGATAAGCACACATGCGATCCTTCACCAATTGACTCAGAGCTTTGCCTTTGGCTGAGAGCAGGCTGGCGACCAAAAGCCATGGGATCATACCGCTGTCGCAATAAGCGAAATCACGGAAGTAATGATGTGCGCTCATCTCGCCACCGTAGATAGCGTCTTCTTTACGCATGCGTTCTTTGATAAAGGCATGCCCGGTTTTCGACATAACCGGTACACCGCCAGCTTGATTGACAATATCAATCGTGTTCCAGGATAGACGAGGATCGTGAATGATCTTGGCACCTGGGTTAGTCTGAAGGAAGGCTTCAGCAAGCAGTCCAACGATGTAGTAGCCCTCAATGAAGGTTGCTTTTTCATCAAACAGGAAACAACGGTCAAAATCGCCGTCGAAAGCGATACCCATATCTGCCCGATGATCAACTACCGCTTTAGCTGTGTCGGCTCGGCATTCTGGCAATAGCGGGTTAGGAATGCCATTAGGGAAATGGCCATCAGGTTGGTGGTGGACCTTGACGAAAGATACCGGGATATTATCGCGCTTGAATCGACGCTCAATCTCATCGATAACGTGGCCAGCCGCGCCATTACCGGAGTTGATGACCAGCTTCATAGGCTTCAACTCAGCCGCATCAATATAGCTCAGCAAATGGTCCACATACTCTTCCAGGATAGAAAGAGTCTGGTAGCTGCCGCGCTGGCTTTCATCAACCGGTGCGAAGTTGTTATCTTCCGCCAGTTGCTTAATCGTCAATAGCCCCGTATCACCGCTAATCGGTTGAGCATTGGCTTTAACTAACTTCATTCCATTGTAATTCATTGGGTTATGGCTAGCCGTAACCTCAATACCACCATCCATACCCAGATGGAAAGTGGCGAAATACACTTCTTCTGTTCCACTCATGCCAATATCGTATACATCGGCACCGGCATCCTGAAGCCCATTAGCCAAAGCCAGCTTGAGCGCCTCGCTCGTCAGGCGTATGTCCCCACCCACAATCACGCGCTGAGGTTTCAGGTATTCGCCATAAGCGCGACCGATACGGTAGGCAATGTCTTCATTCAGCTCTTCACCAAGCTGCCCACGAATATCATATGCTTTAAAACAAGTTAAGGTACTCATTAAAACCTCAAGAATTAGCAACGACCGTAATGATCTTTAATACGGATAATGTCATCATCCCCTAAATAAGAGCCTGATTGGATTTCGATCAGCTCCAAGGGGATATTCCCTGGGTTTTCTAAACGGTGAATGATCCCGATAGGAATGAACGTTGACTGATTTTCAGTAAGCAAGAACGTTTTATCTCCGGTTGTTACCTTTGCTGTGCCTGAAAGAACGACCCAGTGCTCTGCGCGATGATGATGCATTTGCAGAGAGAAGGCCTCTCCCGGATTCACAATAATACGATTCACATTAAAGCGTTTTTCGGCAACCAAAATATCGCTGCGCCCCCATGGACGATACACCTCACGATGCCGACGGTATTCACTACGCTTGTTCTTCTTCAGATGTTCAACAATCTTTTTAACATCCTGAACCTTGGATCTATCTACTACCAGAACGGCATCTTTGGTGTTAACAATCACCAGGTTTTCAACACCTACAGCAGCGACAAGCTTCTCGTCAGTGTTGATGTAGCAGTCACGGGAGTCATAGAGGAAAGTATCCCCGGTTAGCGCATTACCCGCCGAGTCTTTCTTGCTTACTTCCCACAACGCCGACCAAGATCCGACGTCACTCCAACCAGCATCTAGAGGAATGACCACCGCATCGTGAGTCTTCTCCATTACCGCATAGTCAACCGAGTCATCCGGGCAGGCAGAAAACGCATCGCGATCAACATTGATAAAGTTTTTATCGCATTCGGTGTTATCAAGCGCATCACGGCAAGCCGCAAGGATATCTGGGCGGAATTTTTCCAGCTCTTCCAGATAGCGCTTGGCACGAAACATGAACATGCCGCTATTCCAGTAGTATTCACCAGTCTCGATATAGCTTTGTGCCGTCTCGCTGTCAGGCTTCTCTACAAACCGTTGAACAGGCGCAGCCACCGATCCATTCTTACATTCCCCACGTTGAATATACCCGTAACCCGTTTCAGGCCCGGTGGGGACGATACCAAAAGTGACCAAACTCTTTGCAGCCGCATGTGGCAGTGCCAGGTCAATGGCACGATGGAATGCTTCGACATCATTGATAATGTGGTCGGCCGCCAACACCAACATGATAGGGTCATTGCCCTGGGCAATGGCATTCAGTGCGGCCAAGGCTATCGCCGGAGCGGTGTTACGCCCTACCGGTTCCAAAATGATGTTATGCGATAACATGTCGATCTGCCGAAGTTGTTCAGCAACCGGCTTTGTTGAATAAATCGAACTTTTGGCCGTAGTCAGGATCAGATCACCACACTCCTGATCCTGCAGCGATATCACGTGGCAAAACAAAAGTTCA